>VAWZ01000101.1:0-13452 GCA_005888365.1 Actinomycetota bacterium | reverse complement strand
TGACGTTCCGCGGCGCGTCCGCGGTGATGCAGGTGACGTGGTGGATACCGTCGAGTCGCACGGCTTCAACCCTAGCGATCGTTAGTGTCCGGCCCGTGAAGGTCGGGATCGTCGTTCCGTTCTCCTGGTCGTTCTGGGGGGCGGTCGTCGAGCACGCGGAGCTGCAGGCAGCAGCCCTCGAGGAGCTGGGCCACGAGGTGCGGCTGATCATGGGAAACGATCCGCCCGGGCAGTTCACCCGTGTGCTCCACCCACGCGTGGGCCGTCACGGCGAGCCTCCGAAGAACGTCATCCCGGTCGGGCGCTCGGTGATCGTTCCGGCGAACGGCTCGCTCCCGAACATCGTCCTCTCGCCGCGGGCGTACCGTCGGATCAATCGAGCCCTGGTGCGGGAGCGGTTCGACGTGCTGCACCTGCACGAGCCGATGACGCCGGCAATCTGTGTCGCCGTCCTTGTCATGGCTCGAACACCGCTCGTCGGGACGTTCCACGCCTCCGGTGAGCTCGGCTGGATGCGGTTCGGGAAGCCGGTCTGGGGCTTCCTCGTCGACCGCCTCGATGCTCGCATCGCAGTCTCGGAGCGCGCGCGCGACTCGCAGCAGCGCTGGCTTCCGGGGGAGTACGAGGTCATCCCGAACGGCGTGCTCGTCCCGGAGGCTGCCCCCGTCGCCGATCGCGAGCACCGGATCGTGTTCGCAGGAAGGCAGGAGCCACGGAAGGGGCTCCAGGTCCTCCTCCGCACCTGGCCCGAGATCCGACGGCGAACTGGCCTGCGCTTGACCGTGGCGGGTGCCGATCCACTTGCCGTGCGACTGTTGCTCGCGCGCCTGCGCGTCCCCGACGAGGGGATCGACATCGTCGGCTTCCTGAGCCAGGACGAGCTGACGGACACACTGCTGAACGCGAAGGCTCTCATCGCTCCGTCGCTCGGGCAGGAGAGCTTCGGCATGGTGCTGACACGAGCGTTCGCCTGTGCGACGCCGGCTGTCGCATCCGACATCCCCGGCTACCGCGAGGTGCTGGAGCCCGAGGTCTCGGTCTCGGTCCCTCCGGGCGACGGGGCGGCCCTCGCCGACGCGATCTCGACACTCGTCTCGGACGAGCCCGCCCGGGAGCGGATGGGAACGGCTGCGAGAGAGCTCGCGCTCGAGCGGTACGCGTGGGCCGGGATCGCCCGTCGACTGGAGGCGATCTATGCCTCGCTCGTGGGTCGAGAGACGCGCGCCGCCGCATGACGCTCGCACGCAACGCTCGCCTTCGGCTCGCGTTCTCGGGGGAAACCATGTTTCCCCACGCATTTCCGCGACCGGGATTCGCGCGAGCGAATTCCGGTCTTGCGCAAACTCAGCGCCGCCCCCTTCTTCTCGAAAACGTGGGGAACCTCCCGGTTCCCCACACCCCTCCATGCGCTCACGGAGCAGGCCCATGAGCGTCGTACGCTGGTTCCGGAATCCATGGACGCGCGGCGTGCTCGTCCTGATTCTCCTCGCCTCCGCGTTCGGCGCGATCTGGTGGCGTGGACCGGACTGGGGCACGGTCTGGCATGCGTTCGACGTCGTCTCCTGGCGTTGGGTCGTTCTCGCGGTCGCGATCAACCTGCTCTCGATCGTCGCGCGCTCGATCTCGTGGCGATTGACCATCGGTCAGGCTGTGCCGGAGCCGCACCCGTCCTTCGGAAAGGTCTTCTCCGCATTCTGCGTCGGCCTTCTCGGGAATGCCGTGCTGCCCGCGCGAGCGGGCGAGTTCGCGCGCGTCGCCGTGCTTCGTCGGCACATGCCGGAGCACGGGCGCGGAACGAGCGCGACGCTCGTCGGCACCGTCTTCGCACACCGCCTGTTCGACCTCCCGGCCGTCGCGCTGCTCGTCGTCTACGTCCTCCTTACGGCGAAGATCCCGGGCTGGGCGGTCACGAGCCTCGAGCTGTTCGGGCTCGTCGCCCTGGCCCTGCTCGCCGTGGCCATGCTCTCGGCGCGACGCCGCGACCAGCGGATGCCCTCGCTCGACGACACGCGGACCGTCGGTCGCGTCGTCGCAATGGCACGGCAGGGTCTCGCGGTCCTGCGGGCTCCGGTCGCCGCAGCAGCCGCGATCTTCTTCCAGCTCGTGGGTTGGCTGCTCCAGCTGCTCGCCGTGTGGACGGTGATGGAAGCCTTCGATCTCGACGCGCCGCTTCCCGCGGCCGGGCTCGTGCTGCTGCTGATGAACATCGCCGTGATCTTCCCGCTCTGGCCAGGGAACGTGGGCCTGCTCCAGGCGGCGGTCGCTCTGCCGCTGCGCCAGTACGGCGTTGCCTACGGGACGGGGTTCGCATACGGGCTCGTGTTGCAGGCGGTGGAGATGTCCGTAGGGGTCGGCGTCGGGCTCGTCTTCCTCGCGCGCGAGGGCGTCTCCTTCGCGACTCTCCGGCGGATGGAGACCGAGGAGGAGAGCGCCGAGAGCGCCGTGCTGGAGCAGGCGCTCGCAGAGGAGTCGGAGCGCGAGGCAGCCCGTGAGGGCGCTCCTCTGTCCCGCTAGCCTCAAGGGCGCCCTTTCTGCCAGGTCTGCAGCGGCCGCACTCGCCCGCGGCTTTCGCAAGCAAGGAGGTGTCGCGGTCGAGCTGCCCGTCGCGGACGGTGGGGAGGGGACGGCCGATGTGCTCGAGCGCGGCCTCGGCGGCGAGTGGCGCGAAGCCTATGTGTCGGACCCGCTGGGCCGGCCCATCTCCGCCCGCTGGCTGCTCCTCCGGGACGACCGGGCGGTGGTCGAGGCGGCGGCCGCAATCGGCTTGCCCTTGCTCGCACGGAAGGAGCGCGACCCGCTGCGCGCCTCGAGCCGAGGATTCGGAGAGCTGCTGCTCGCCGCACTTGACGCGAGGCCTGCTGGGCTTCTCGTCGGTCTCGGCGGCGTCGCGACCGTGGACGGCGGCGCCGGCATGAGCGAGCTCCTCGACCGACTTCCCGTGCCGACGACTGTGCTCTGCGACGTGCGCACCAAGCTCGGAGACGCGGCTCGCGTCTTCGGGCCACAGAAGGGGGCCAGACCGCAAGACGTCGTCAGGCTCGAGAGAAGGCTCCGCGAGCTGAGCCGGCTCGAGCCCTACGCAGACCTCCCGGGATCCGGTGCCGCAGGCGGGCTGGGAGCCGCACTCGCCGCCCTTGGAGCGAATCTTGTTGGCGGTGCGGCCACCGTGCTCAACCTGCTCGGCTTCGAGGAGGCAGTCGCCGACTGCGACCTCGTCGTCACCGGCGAGGGTGCCGTGGACGAGACGACGAGCGCGGGCAAGGCGCCAGGCGAGGTTGCGCGACGCTCGGCTGCCGCGGGCGTCCGTTGCGTCGTCTTCGGGGGACGCGTGCGCTCGACGGTCGAGGGCGCCGAGACGGTCGCACTTTCGGGCGGGCCGGCGACTCGTGGGTAAGCGCATGATCTGAAATCACAGACGCCGCAGCCCCTCCGCGGCTGCGCTTCAGGGTGTCCGCGCGATCCGAATCTGCGCTAGCGGATTCGGGTCTTGCGCACTACTCAGCGAGACTCGGCGGCCTCGAGCCGGTCGGCCATCGCCTCGAGCAGCTTCCAGGCGACCACGGGCCGCGCTTCGACGAACGGGCGGAAGACGAAGACGGGGAGTGCGTACGTGACGAGGTCCGTCTTCGCGGTCACTGTTGCCGTACGCGGCCGGCGGTCGATGAGGGCGACCTCGCCGAAGGAATCTCCCGATCCGAGCCAGGCGACCTCCTCGCCATGCACCTCGACCGTCGCCTCGCCGCTGTCGACGACGAAGAACATGAGCCCGCCGGAGCCCTCGAGGGCGATCGTCTGGCCCGGTGAGAACCGCCGCTCGTTGAACTCGTCGGCGAGGCTCGCGAGATCCTTCTCGTCCAGGTCGCGGAAGAGCCCGACCTTGCGAAGCAGCTCAGGTGACGGTTTCGCCATGAGGCGATTCATACACCATGCGGACAGCTGTTGTCACGCTCGCTCGCGCTGCTCGGAGAGGGCGAGCTCCTCGATCCTGAGCCGCGCGGCCTCGAGCCTCTCGACGCACGCCCGGTGCAGCTCCTCCCCCCGCCTGAAGAGCGCAATCGCGTCGTCGACCGGGACGTCGCCGCGCTCGAGCCGCGCGACGATGTCCTCGAGCTCCTTCTGCAGCTCCTCGAAGGAGCGCTCGCGTCCCTCGCCGGAATCATGCGCTGCAGGCTCGGTCACGGGCGCACGTTCTCGACAGTTGCGCCCAGGGCGCCCGCGGCGAGCTCGATCTCGAGCCGGTCGCCGGGCACAACGGCACCGGCTTCGCGCAACGCCTTCCCGCTCGCGCGGACGACCGCATACCCACGTGCGAGCGTCGCGAGCGGAGACAGGGACTGGAGACGAGCGCCGAGATGGTCGAGCACCGCCCGTCGTCGCTCGACGAGGGCACGCGGCGCAGTCAACAGCCGGTCTCCGAGGCGTTCGAGTCGCTCGAAGTCGCGCTCGAGGAGCCCACTCGTGGCGAGACGAAGGCGGCGGTGCGAGGCGTCGAGCCCTGCCCGGAGGTCGTGCGCATCAGGCACGACGAGCGCTGCGGCTGCGGTCGGCGTCGCTGCGCGCGCGTCCGCCGCGAGGTCCACGAGCGGGGTGTCCTGCTCGTGCCCGACCGCGGACACCACGGGGACGGTGCAGGCGGCGACGGCTCTCACCACCGCCTCGTTGCTGAACGGGAGCAGGTCCTCGAAGCTGCCGCCGCCACGGGCGAGAATCACGACGTCGACGTCGTCGCACGCCGACAGCGCTCGAAGACCGGCGATGATCGCGGCCGGCGCGCCGCGGCCCTGCACACGCGTCTCGCAGACAACGACCTTCGCCGCCGGGAAGCGCTTCCCGAGCGTCGCGACGAGGTCGCCGCGCGCGGCAGCATCTGCTCCGGTGAGGACCCCGACCGCTCGCGGGAGTCTCGGGAGAGCCCGCTTGCGATCGGGTGCGAAGAGTCCCTCCTCGGCGAGCTGCCGCTTGAGACGCTCGAGCGCGACGAGGTGCCCCCCCAGCCCGAGCCGCTCGATCGTCGTCGCCCGGAGGCCGAGCTCGCCCCGCGCCTCGTACAGCTCGGCCCGGCCTTCGGCGTGGACGGTCTCGCCTTCCTCGAGGGCGAGCTCGAGCGCGTCGTACGTGCGGCGGGCGAGCGTGACCTTCAGGCACGCGCCGGTCTTCGGATCCTTGAGCGTGACGAAAACTGTTGCCCACGCCTCGTTCCGCCGCAGCTCGGTGACCTCGCCTTCGACCCAGACGGTGGGAAGCCTTCCGAGGAAGCGAGCGACGCCGCGGTTGAAGGCCGACACCGTGTAGACCTTCCGGTCACCGTAGAGGATGGGCGCGACCTTCACGCCGCGCAGCGTAGCCTTGCGGCGGCCTGCGACTGAGCCGACTTAGAGCAGGATCTCGGCGGCGACGGTGGGATCGCAACCGCGGCGAATCAGCGCGACCGCGTCGTGGAGATCGACCTCGGCTCCGGCGATCCGCTCGGCGAGCGGGACCGGGTAGCCCGCCTCGAGCAACGTGTGCAGCCGCCAGCTCTCGACCTTCGCCGGCTCGTTCTCGTTCCAGAGTGGGGTCTCGGTCGTCTCTGACATGCGCGTCGCTTTCGCCTCGACTGAGACGTTCCCTGCTCTCCTGAGTTGGGAAACAGAACGCAATCTCAATCTCCGCCTGCGGCACGCGAGGACTCGTACCTGCGCGCGTTCTCCGCGATGCGCTCGCTCAGTCGCTGCGACGCGACGTCGGCGACGTGCTGGAACTGGGACGAGATGAGCGCGTCGGCGCGGCGGAGGAACGTCTCGGACATGCGGTCGAGCTCGGACTGGAGCCTGTCGGCGGCCTCCTCGCGAATCGCGCGCATGCGGTTCTCGAACTCCAGCGCGCCAGCCTCGCTCAGCCGGTCGACCTCGCGCGCGAGCGCGCGCTCGAGCTGCTCCGCCTGCCGTCGCTCGAGCTCCGCCGACGCAATCTCGAGCCGCGCCCGCGCCTCACTCTCCGCGTTGTCGACCTGCTCGGTCAGCGCGTGCTCGCGTTGTCTCAGGCGCTCCGCGATCTCCTCGATTGCGCGCCGCCGGTCCGCGGCCTGGCTCTGCAGCTCGTCGAGCGCCTCGGTGAGCGCTTCCTTCGCGGTCTGCTCGAGCTCCTCGCGGAGACGGATCGACACTACGCGCTGCTGGTCGATCGTCGTGCCGAGCTCGCCGGCCTCGGCCTCGATCCGTGCCTCGACCTCGGCAATGCGCTGGTTCTGCTTCTGCTCGAGGGCCGACACCTCTCCCTCCAGCGAACGCTGCGACCGCTCCAGGTCCGCCTCCCACGCGTGCAGACGCTCCTCGACGCGGCGCTCGACCCCGGCCAGGGTCTCGGCGAGTCGCTCGGACAGCTCCCGCTCCTTCACGGCGAGCTCGCCGCGCCGCTCGTCCGACAGTCGCCGCTCCTCGGTCGCGTACGTGGAGAGCGCGTCGGCGTGTGCTCTCGAGATCGCGATGCGAAGCTGCTCCGATTGCACCGTCGCCTCCTCGTCGGCGGCGCTTCGAACGGCGCGCCTGGCGGCGGTCACGAGGTCGTCGAGCTGTGCCGCGCGCGTACGGGCACGCCGATAGCCGTGAGCGAGAAGGACGATCAGGACCACTGCGGCAGCGAGGGCGCCGGCGAGGATCCAGCCGAGCAGGGGCATCGGGGGCATGGTAGTCCTGCCTGCGGCGACGGTCAGAGGCGGAAGGCGACGAGCGCGGCCGCCAGCAGGACCGTCGCGGCCGCCAAGAGGCGCAGACCCGTCTCCACAGGCGCGATGAGCCGGGAGGCGTCCAGCCGCTCGAGGCTTCCGTCGCCGAGCTCGAACTCCCCCCGCACGGCGTGCACCCGACGGCGCACGTGCCGGACCTGCTTCGAGAGCGTGCGTTGTGCGAGCGAGAGCAGGACTGCGAACCCAGCCGCGAGAACGGCGACGCCGTTGATCGTGCCCGCGACAGCTGCATATCCACACACGAGCGGGAAGCCACCCCACGCGAGCCCGAACCAGATGTCCGTGTGGAAGCGGCCCCCGGCGAGCTCGAGGTTGTAGGCGAGGACGAGAAAGACCCCGACGGGAACGAGAACGAGGAGCCAGGCGCGGAAGCTGGCGGCGCCGATGAGGCCGATCGCGCAGGCGGCTCCGATCGAGGCTACGGCGAGCCCGACGAGGGCCCTGTCCGGGATCTGCGTTCGCAGCGGTCGGCCACGGAGCTCGTCGAGCGCATGGGCGCCGACGCCGACCGCGAGGGCGAAGGCTGCGGCCGCGGCGCCGAGCCGTCCCCACGAGACCGCCGACGCCAGACAGCCGCCGATCACAACGTACGAGACGTGCCAGGCGGTGTACGGGGCATGGAGCAACGTCACGTAGTCGCGCCAGCCTCCTGAGGCGAGGGCGTACCAGGCGGGTCTCGTCTCGGTACGTGCTTCGGTCACGCCTTCGTCCCCCAGATGACCACTGCGGCCGCGAGGCTGAGCCGGCGCGCCTGGAGGTCGCGCAGGCCCGCCGCGCGCCAGAGCTCGAGCTGACGCCCGAGCGGGTAGCCCTCCCAGAAGCTCCGGATCGAGCCACCCAGGAACTCGCCGACCTCCGCCCAGCCCCGTCCCACGATGCGCCCCGCAAGGGGCAGGACGGCCTCCACATAGCCGTCCCACAGAGGACGCGCGGGCCCTCGCGGGACGCCGAACTCGAGCGAGGCGACGACACCTCCCGGCCGCACGACCCGCGCAAGCTCCGACAGGACGGCTCCCGGCTCGTCGACATAGCGCAAGAGGTACGTGAAGGTCAGGTGGTCGAACGAGCAGTCGGGAAACGGGAGCGACTCGGCGGATGCCTCGACCAGCTCTACGCTCCCGTCGAGGCGCTGGTTTGCGACGGCCAGCATCTCGACGCTCTGATCCACGCCCGTGACCTCGAAGCCGCGCTGCAGGAGCTCGGCCGCGACGAGTCCCGTGCCCGTGGCGACGTCGAGGACGTGCCCCTTCGGCGGCAAGCGGGAGACGAGGAAGCGGCGCCAGAGCGGGTCCTGGCCGAGGGAGAGCACTGTGCCCATCCGGTCGTAGGTCGGGCCGAGAGGCGCGAAGAGGCGCCGCGCGTCGAGTCTCCGGTCTGACATCGGCGTCTATTCTCGCGCGGTGGAGCTCGTAGACGAGCTCGACCGCATCGCGAGCCTCGCGTCCGAGCACGGCGACCCGGACGATGTCGTCTCCGCCGTGCTTCCCACCGAGGCCGACCGCGGCCGTCGGATCTACCTCTGCGCCTTCGACGGCGGCGACGGATTTCGCAGCTGGCTGGCGGTCGACGGCGAGGGGAAGCCGATTGCGAGCCGGGCGGAGCTTCGCGGCGCGGTCTCGATCGCGGCGCTCTGCGAGGTCGCCGCGGAGGCGGCGGGCGGAGGCGCCCTCGACGAGCTCGTCGCGCGCCTGGAGGAACTTCGCTCTGGTGAAGGGCCGCCCGGAATCGACGCGGCGCTCGAGGCCGCTCGCGCGCTTCGCGGCGCGCTCGGCGAGCCTCCTCAGCTCGCCTCGCCGGCCCGCCTCGACGAGATCGGCGAGGCGGCCAGGCGGCTGGAACGCGAGCTCGACCCGATAGGCTCCTCGCCCTTCGGTGCTGCGATGCAGTCCTCGCAGGCGGCGGTCGCAGAGCTCCAGCGGGAGATCGAAGCCGGCTACCGGGTGTCTCTCGACAAGTAGGCTGGAAAGCATGGAAGGCAGCGGCAGCTTCTTCCCCTTCGGGGGCGATCCCGAGGAGCTCCTCGGAGCGCTTCGCGAGTTCGCGGAACGGCAGGCCGAGAGCGTTCAGGATGCGCAGCGCGAGCAGTTCGCGACGCTCACCTTGAACACGGCGGTCGAATTGACCGCGGCAGCTCTGGGACGGATCGCGGTCGAGGGTGGCTCGGACGCGCAGGCCCTCGCGCTCCGGGACGCGATGCGCGTGCTCTTCCCGGAGGCGGTCGCCCTCGTCTCGGCCGCTCGCCAGGGGTTCATGCGGCAGTCCTCGTAGGCGACCCTATCCCGCGCCGGACGTCAAGCGAACCGGCGCGCGGAACGCCGGGGCAGTGTAAGAATGCGGCGCTTTTCCGGGGAGGGAGTCAATCGAGTAAGGGGGGTTTCGATGAGACGCGTCCTCGCTATTGCCGTGAGCGCAGGGATGGCGGTCGCCGCCGGCCGTCGTGCTCGCCGGCGCCTCGGCGCCCGCGGCGCGGGCACTCCCGACGCCGCAGCCGACCGTGAGCGACTACCAGTTCGTCTCCGCGAGCGAGACGCCGCCGACCGAAGCGCAGTGCTTCTCCGTCGGTCGCCGGTGCTTCACGCCCGCGAGCATCCGCTCGGCCTACAACCTGCAACCCCTGTACGACTCGGGCTCGAACGGAGCCGGCGTGACGATCGCGATCGTGGACTCGTGGGGAAGCGACACGATCCAGCACGACCTCCACGTCTACGACCAGGCGTTCGGCCTCCCCGCGATGTGCGGCGAGGAGGGCGTGACGTGCCAGGCCGGGATGCCGAAGTTCGACGTCTTTCATCCCAACGGCTCGCCCGCCACGACGACCTCAGGCAACGGAACGGGTCTCGAGAATAAGACGGCCTGGGCGCTCGAGGTCTCTCTCGACGTCGAGCTCGTCCACGCCGTCGCCCCGATGGCGAACATCCTGCTCGTCGCGACTACGGGATCGGAGACCCTCGGAGTTCAGGGCTTCCCGAACATGATGAAGGCCGAGAAGGACCTGATCGACAACCACAAGGTGCAGGTGATCTCGCAGAGCTTCGCCTCCGCCGAGGAGGCCTTCGGCAGCGCGCAGTCGCTCGAGAACCTGCGCGATGCCTTCAAGGCCGCGGCGGCGAACGGCGTCACGGTGCTCGGGTCGTCCGGGGACGGCGGCACGGCCAACGGCACGAAGCAGCCGGTGGGCCAGGGAGGATCGCTGATTCCGTTTCCGACCGTCGAGTGGCCCGCGTCGGACCCGCTCGTGACCGGAGTCGGAGGGACCTATCTCTGCACCGATCCCACCGCGGCGGCGACCCAGCCGCGGACCGTCGACAGCGCAGATCCACCGAGCAACTGTCGGGGCAATCCGGGTATCGCCGAGGTCGGCTGGATCGCCTCCGGCGGCGGCTTCAGCCATGTCTTCGCGAAGCCGAGCTACCAGGGCACGTTGCCGGCAGGCAGCACCGCGATCGGCTCCACGCGCGGGGTCCCGGACATCGCGTCCGAGGCGAGTGCCCGCACCGGGGCCCTCATCTACATCTCGCTGCCGCCGGGCGGACAGAGCGGGCTTATCTGCGGCTCGAGTCCGTGCAGCACGGGCTGGTACGACATCGGCGGCACCTCGCTCGCCTGCCCCGAATGGGCGGGGCTCGTCGGGATCGCGGACCAGATCAACGGTGGTCACGGGCTCGGGCTGATCAACCCGGCTCTGTACAAGCTGGCGAGCACTCCGGCGTCGTACGCGAACGACTTCTTCGACGTCACGACCGGAAACAATCAGGCCGTCGCGGCCGTCCCGGGCTACCCGGCGACGACCGGTTGGGATCCCGTGACCGGGCTAGGGACGCCGAATGCGGCCAACCTGTTGCCCGACCTCGTCCAAGCAGTCAACAACCCGTAGCACGAAGGCTGACGGGGCAGGCGTTGCGTCGCGCCTGCCCCCGAGGCCGCGTCTTCAGACGCCGGCGCGGGGCGACTCGTCCACCTGCGGGGGGACGCCGCGTGCGGACGCCAGGAGGCTCCAGCCTCCGTCGACGACTAGCGTCTGACCGCGGATCATCTCAGCCTCGGGCGAGCAGAGGAAGGTCACGCAGCCGGCGACGTCCTCGGGCGTGACGAGCCTGCCGACCGGGTTCCGCTTTCCCATCTCGAGCATCGCCTCCTTTTGCGGAAAGTGCTCGAGCGCGTCTGTCTCCACCACCCCGGCCGAGACTGCGTTGACGCGGATCCCACGCTCGGCCAACTCGACCGCGAGGTAGCGAACGAGTGCCTCGAGTGCGGCTTTGGACACGCCGACGAGGGCGTAGTCGTCGAGAACCCGGGTCGACCCGAGGCTCGAGATCGCGACGACCGACGATCCTTCCGGCATCGACGGCGCAGCAGCGCGCGTCAGCGAGAGGAGCGCACGGGCGTTGGCCGACAGGGTCCAGTCCCAGTGCTTGTCGTTCGTCTCGAGAGCCGGCCGGATGACTCCTGTGGCAGCCGCGTGGACGATCACGTCCAGACTGCCGACCGCCGCGACCTCCTCGGCAACTCGCGTCGAGGCCACGTTGCCTCGCACGAGCACCGGCTCGGCGCCGAGCTCCCGTAGCTCGGATGCGGTCTGCTCCGCTGGACCGTCGCCTCGGAAGTAGCCGAGCGCGACGCGGCGTGCGCCGAGCGAGGCGAAGCGGAGCGCGATCGCCCTGCCGATCCCGCGCGAGCCTCCGGTCACGAGGACCGAGGCGCCGTCGAAGGTCATTGCGTCCGTTTGGGCAGCGGGTCGAACGCGGGCGCGGATGAAGGCACCGTCTCCCAGCCGATCCGCGTCCGCGGCTCCGCTGCGCCGTCGGCCGCAAAGGACGACGCGTGGCCCAGGCGGTCGAGGAGCTCCATCTTCTCCTCGCCGTAGCGGCGAACGGGATGCTCGGGAGGAAGCTCAGCGATCAGCTCGCGCACTCGCGCCCGTAGCTGGTACGCGAAGTGCGGTGTTGCGGGCCCGACGAGGACGTCAATGTCGTCGAGGGTCGGCTCTGCCATCGCCCGGGACAGCCTACCGACGCCCCGGTGTCAGACACCGTTCCCTGTCAAGACCAGACGGCAACAAAAGCGTCGAGGTCCTTCCCCAAGGCGAACGGCTGCCAGAGTCGGATTTCCTCGGCGCATCGGTCCCATCGAGACACCGACGTTCTTCGAGTGTGTCTGACACGGGTGTCGAAGGGGCCTGCTAGCGGCCGCCGGTAGCGTGACCGCGTGCGCCGGCCGTCGACCGTCGAGCTGATGCTGCTGGCGACGGTCCTCCTCTGGGCACTGAACTTGAGCGTGACCCGGTACATCCTCACGCACGGGCTGCTTCCGCTCTCGTACGCGACCGTGCGGTACGGGCTGGCTGCGCTGGTGTTCGTCGGGATCGCCCTCGCGACCGAGCGGACGCTCCGGGTTTCGCGCCGGGACCTCCCGCTGCTCGCTCTCGCCGCCGTCATGCTCTGGCTCAACCAGCTCTCGTTCGTCTTTGCGCTGAACACGACGACCGCCTCGACCATCGGGCTCGTGCTCGGCGCCATTCCCATCTTCGCGGCGCTCTTCGGGCTCGTTCTCGGCACCGAGCGGCCGTCGAATCGGTTCTGGGTCGCCGCAGCCGTCTCGTTCCTCGGCGTCGGCCTCGTTGCCGTCGGCTCCAGGAGCGAGCTCTCGACGAGCCTCCGCGGGATCGTCCTCGGACTGTGCACGGCCGCCACTTGGGCGGCGTACTCCGTCGTCGTCGCCCCTCTCATGCGCACGTACTCGCCCTCTCGCATGAGCGCCGTCGTCATACCCGCGACCTGGCTCGCCCTCGCTCTCAGCGGGCTCGGACAGACTGGCGCTCAGAACTGGGACGTCAATTGGGAGATCTGGCCGCTGCTCGTCTTCGCGACGCTCGGGCCTCTTGTGCTGACCAACGTCCTCTGGTTTCGCTCGATCCACAAGATCGGCGCGAACCGGGCGACACTGGCTGCGAATCTCCAGCCTTTTGTCGCCGCCGTGCTCGCTGTCGTGCTGTTGTCCGAGTCGATCGCGCCGCTCCAGCTGGTCGGCGGGGTGCTCATCGCGCTCGGCCTCGTCGTCGTCCGGCGCCGGCCGGCCGCTGCTCCCCAGCCTGCCTAATCGGCGCCCGAGGCGAGATGCGCGAGCTTGGCCCGGTTCGCGACCAGGTCGATCTCCACGATTCTGCCGCCTTCGACAGCGCAGCCGACCACCGCGACCGGTTCGTCGCAGCGGCTGTGCTCTTCACCACGGGCATGTACGGGATGGCCGAGATCCTGGCGAGCCGTGTTCCGAGGCAGGAGGAGTACATCGCCCGGGTGCCCGCGATCGCGATCCTGCCCTGGTTCCTCGCCGGCGCGCTCTTCCCGATCCCGGCTCTGCGGAGCTTTCTGACATGGCTTGCGAAGTTCCTTCCGCTCACGCACGCGCTCGCGCTGATGCGCTACGGCTTTGCTTCAGGCAGCACGGGTCTGCACGCGATCTGGGGTCTCGCCGACCCGAGGGTGATGGCGGCGCTCAGCCTTGCTGTGGTCGAGGCATTCGCGCTACTGGTGACGGCAGCCTCGATCAGCGTCTTCTCGAGGTCCGCCGTGGGCGGATCAGCGGGAGCCTGCGAGGCCTACGAAGCCGGCTGGGTTACGATCTGCAGGCATGTCCGAGCGCGACTTCATGCCCATCGACGGCTGGGATCACGTCGAGATCTGGTGCGGGAATGCGAAGCAGAGCGCGTACTTCTACGAGAACGCCTTCGG
>VAWZ01000153.1 GCA_005888365.1 Actinomycetota bacterium | reverse complement strand
CGCGCGCGAGCAGGCGGAAGGCGAGGTCGTGCGAGGCGAGGCGTTCGAGGTAGCGGGCGAGCGGTCTCGAGAGACCGAAGAAGCGCACCGCGACGATGGCGACGCTCAGGGAGAGGATCGCGGGGCGCTCCGCGGCCCGCGCGATCAGGTAGCCCGCGGTCGTCATCAGACCGATGCCGAAGACGACGGCGAGCGCACCGAGGAGCGTCGACAGCGCGAGTCGCCCGACCGGCGCACCCGCGAGCGTCACGAGTCGTCGAATGGTTCGGATCAAGCTGCTCCCACTACTTCCTGCTCTCCGACGATGTGCCCGCCCTCCAGCCACACGATCCGGTCTGCGCTGGCGGCCAGCTCGGGTCGATGCGCGATCACGAGCGCGGTGCGGCCTTCCGAGAGTCGCATGAGCGCGTCGCCGATTGCCTCGGCGTTGACCGGATCGAGATTCGCGGTCGGCTCATCGAGGACAAGGAGTCGCGCGTCGCGCAGGAACGCCCGCGCGAGCGCGATGCGCTGGGTCTCTCCCGCCGAGAGTGGGCGACCGCCATACGAGCTGCGCGGCCGTACGAACCCGATCGTCGCCCGCCTCGGGCTCGCCGAGCCTGATGTTCTCCGCGACCGTGCCGGTGAAGAGCGTCGCCCGCTGCGGCACCCAGGCGACCTGGCGGCGCCATGCGGGAAGACCCGAGTCGGCGAGAGCGCTCCCGTCCACCGTCACTCGACCGTCCACCGGCACCGCCAAGCCGAGGAGCAGCGAGGCCAGCGTGCTCTTGCCGCTCCCACTCGGTCCGACGAGCGCGAGCATCTCCCCTGCGCGCACCTCCAAGTCGACGCCCTGGAGAACGAGGCCCGTGCGGCCCGGGTAGGTGAAGGAGACGTTCTCGAGCCGGATCGAGCCGTCGCCCGCGGTCACAGGTGCGACGAGTCTCGGAGGGGCACTAGGTCGAGGAGCCTCGAGGAGCTCGAGCAGCCGTTCGGCAACCGCGACTCCGTCGGCGCTCGCGTGGTACTGGGCGGCGAGGTTGCGGAGAGGCAGGTAGAGCTCGGGGGCGAGGACGAGGACGGTCATTCCCGTCTGGAGCCCGATGTCGCCGTCGACGAGCTGGACGCCGACCGTCACGGCGACGAGCGCGATTCCGAGGGTCGCGGCGAGCTCGAGGACGGCGCCCGAAAGGAACGCAACCCGCAGCGTCTTCATCGTCGTCTGCCGATAGCGCTCGCTCGCCTCGGCGATCGAGGCAGCCTGCGCACGACCGCGGTTGTACGCGCGCAGGGTGGGGAGGCCGCGAACGATGTCCAGGAAATGTGTCGACAGCACCGCGAGCGCACGCCAGCGCGCCCGCGTGCGCTGCTCCGTATAGCGGCCGATCAGCGCCATGAACAGCGGGACGAGGGGAAGAGTCAGCACCATGACGAGCGCGGCGGTGAGGTCGAGTGGCGCGACCCACGCGATGACCGCCAGCGGCACGACGACGGCGAGAACGAGCTGCGGCAGGAAACGCGCGAAGTAGGCCTCGAGAGGTGTGAGGCCGTGGACGGCTGCGGTGGCGATCTCGCCGCTCTCGGCGCCGTCGAGGGCCGCCGGCTCCTCGCGCAGGCGCCGTTCGACGAGCTCGAGCCGGAGCTGAGAGAGAACCCCGATCGCGCCGAGCCGTCCGGCGATCTCGAAGCCCCAAACGAGCACCGCCCTGAGTCCGAACGCGAGGGCGAGTAGCACGAGGTCGGCCGACACATCCCCGAGCGAGGCACCGTAGAAGGAGCGTGCGACCACCCGCGCGAGCAGAGTCGCCTGCGCCAGGACGACGAGTGCGGTGACGATGCCGATCGCGACATCCGTGCCGAGCAGCACTCGAGCTGCTCTCGCGCGGTGCAGGAGTCGCGGATCGAGCGGGCGCACGGGCCTACTCTGCCTCGCTCAGCGTTGCTCAGAAACCGGGGTCGTGCGCCGCGACTCGATCCAGCCGCAGTTCGGGCAGGCGAAGACCTCTTCGAGCACGCCGTCGAAGGCCGCAGTCATGCTCGCCGCCTCGGCTCTGGTCAGCGGATAGACGAGCTTGTCGGCCTGGTGGTTCATCGGGGTGCCGCACTTCGGACAGACCATTCCGGCTGCGCTCATCGCCCAATCCGCGACGGGCACTGAGCGGGTGGAGGGGTGTGGGGAACCGGGAGGTCCCCCACGTCTTCGAGAAGAAGGGGGTAGCGCGGGGGAGACATGGCTTTCCCCGCGAACGCGAGCCGAAGGCGAGCGTTGGTCATCCGGTGCTCCCGATCTCGACGTGCGAGCGCCCGTAGCGCAGCGTCTCGGCCATCCAGAGGAGCTCGTCGAGAAACTTCTCGATGCGGGGCAGGAAAGACTCGTCGAGGAGCTTGCCGGAATCGTCGAATCTGGTCTGCACCGTCGTGAAGTTCACGTCCCAGAAGATCGAGACGAGCCCGAGCTCCCGGAGGACCGGGATCAGGTTCTGGATGACCCGGGCGCCGCCGAAGACGCCGGCCGAGACCCCGACGATCCCCGCCGCCTTGTGGATGTACTCCTCGAGATTCGTGTCCAGTACGTGCTTCAGGAGTCCTGGGTACCCGTGGTTGTACTCGGGAGCGACGATCACGAGTGCGTCGGCGCGGTTCATCGCCTCCGAGAAGGCCGGGTCCTTGGCGGTCTCTCCCGCGTCGTCGACCGGGATCGGCAGGCTCGCGACGTCGACGAGCTCGGTCTCGACGCCCTGTCGCTTCGCCGTCTCGGCATGGAGCAGTTTTGCGGCGTGCTCGCTCATCCGCCCTCGGCGCGGAGTCCCGAGGATCACCGGGACGAACAGTGGACGGTCGCTTGCCACGCTAGACGAGCCGCGGCATCAGGCTGCGGGCTCGACTTCGGGTGGCGCGCCGGAGGCGTCCGGCGGGCTCGAGAGCGGCTGGCCGCCCACGCGTCGCCGGAAGACGTAGTAGGTCCACCCTTGGTAGAGGAGGACCATCGGGGTGAAGACCAGCGCGACGACCGTCATCACGGCCAGCGCGTAGTGCGAGGACGATGCGCCGTCGATCGTCAGGCTGTTCGCGAAGTTCGGGTTCGACACCATCACACGCGGGTAGAGACTCGTGAACAACGTGGCCACCGCAGCGACCGTCCCGACGGCAGTGGCGACGAACGACCACGCGACCCGCCCTCGGAAGACGAATGCCGCGGCGAGGACAAGCGCGACGATCCCGAGCAAGGCGGGC
>VAWZ01000152.1 GCA_005888365.1 Actinomycetota bacterium | reverse complement strand
ATGGTGGGCTGGGACGTCGTCGACATGATCACGTACCCGGAATGCCACTTAGCTCGCGAGCTAGAGCTCTGCTATGCGCACATTGGAATGGTGACGGACTACGACATCGGAGTGCAGGGCGCCGGAGCGGTGACGGGAGCGTCAATCGCCCGTGTATCCGCGCAAAACGCGGACCGGCTAATGCGGCTCCTACGCGCCGCGGTTCCCAGTATCGGTCCGCAACCGCAGGACGACTGTGCAACGGCGCTGGCTTTGGCCGACATCTGAGACCCGCCGAACGGAGGCCGGATCAGTCCATAAGGGGCCCGTGGGGTGTATGTGGAGGTTGTACTCGAGCTTGTCCTATCCGGGGCGCACGTCCCGTTCTCCGGAAAGAGATTGGCGATGTCGTTTGAGCCGCCGAGTCGAGTGAGACGTCGCCGCTCAGCGCGTACTGCGTCTCCGCTTGCACCGCCACCATTCTCGCGCACCAGGCGAGGAGCCTTGTTCGTCCCGGACGTGTCGCGTGCCCAGCGCTCGCTGCTTACGGCTGGGTGCCTGCGGGCGTCAAGGGGACATTCGCGGTTACTGGCACACGTGGCCGTGACCTCGCCCGGCTCGGGTAGATCAGGACGTGGCTTCCGCGTCGGCAGCTCATGGTCTAGCCTCGGATCCCGTGCAGACATGCACGAACTGCGGTCGGGAAAGCGAGGGCGACTTCCGCTTCTGCCCGTACTGCGCGGCGCCGCTCCAGAGCGCCGTGTCCCCCCACGAGCAGCGCAAGACGGTCACGGTCCTGTTCTGCGACGTGACAGGTTCGACCGCGCTGGGCGAGTCGACGGATCCGGAAGCGTTGCGAGCCCTGCTTGCGCGCTACTTCCAACGGATGAAGGGCATCGTCGAGGGCCACGGCGGCACGGTCGAGAAGTTCATCGGCGACGCAGTAATGGCTGTGTTCGGCGTGCCCGTCCTGCACGAAGACGATGCACTTCGCGCCTGCCGGGCGGCAGTAGAGATGCGGAACGCCTTCGCCGACCTCGGAATATCCGGGCGGATCGGACTCGCCACGGGCGAGGTCGTGACCGGCACTTCCGAACGCCTTGCGACGGGCGATGCCGTCAACGTCGCGGCCCGCCTCGAACAGGCCGCTGCACCAGGAGAGGTGCTGATCGGCGCAGCGACCCTCGCACTCGTGCGGGACGCAGTACACGCCGAACCGGTGGAATCGCTAAGGCTCAAAGGGAAGAGCGAGCCAGTTCCCGCATTCCGGCTGCTCTCGGCGCACGGAGAGCTTGCGCGAAGCTTCACGACACCGATGGTCGGTCGCGAGACCGAGCTCAGGCGCCTTCGAGACGCGTTCGCCCAAGCGGTTCACGACCGCACATGCCAGCTCTTCACCGTGCTCGGGTCGGCAGGCGTAGGGAAGACCCGGCTCGCGGCGGAATTCCTCGCTGCGATCGATGCTCGCGTCGTGCGAGGGCGGTGCCTGTCGTACGGAGAAGAGATCACGTATTGGCCCGTGGTCGAGATCGTGAAGCAGCTCGGGGCGCTTCCAGAAGGCGATGCTGCCGCGCCGCTCCGGTCGTTGCTCGGAGAGACCGAGCTGGCGACCTCCGCAGAGGAGATCGCCTGGGGCTTTCGCAAGTTGGTCGAACAGCAGGCGCAGGATCGTCCGATCGTCTGCATGTTCGACGACCTGCACTGGGCCGCGGAGACGCTGCTCGACCTCGTCGAGCACGTCGCCGAGTTCTGTCGGGACGCGGCCGTTCTCGTCCTGTGCTTGGCGCGGCCCGAGCTGCTCGAGAAGCGGCCTGTCTGGGGCGGCGGCAAGTGGAATGCCACGACAGTGCTGCTCGAGCCGCTCGATTCCGCCGAGACCGAGTCGTTGCTGGACGCGCTCGGTGGCGTCGAGCCCGGTCTGCGTGAACGTATCGCCGTGACCGCTGAGGGGAATCCGCTCTATCTCGAAGAGATGCTCGCACTCGTCCGAGCTTCAGGGGACGACGAGGTCAGCGTGCCCCCGACCATCCAGGCGCTGCTGGCGGCTCGACTCGACCAGCTCGACCCCGCCGAGCGGGCGGTCCTCGAGCGCGGCTCGGTCGAGGGTCACGTGTTCCACGAGAGCGCTGTCCGGGCACTCGCCAACGGCGAGCCCCAGATGCCTCGGCTCTTGGCGCTCGTGCGCAAGCAGCTCGTTCGCCCGGACAAGCCCCAATTCGCAGGGGAGGACGCGTACCGCTTCCGCCATCTCCTCATCCGCGACGCCGCCTATGACGCGCTGCCGAAAGCCGTACGCGCCGACCTGCACGTGCGCTTTGCCGGCTGGCTCGAGGAGCGCGGGGTCGATCTCGTCGAGCTCGACGAGATTCTCGGCCACCATCTCGAGCAGGCCGCTCGGTACAAAACAGAGCTCGAGCAGCCGGACACGGCCCTAGCCGAGCGCGCTGCCGAACGGCTCGCCGCTGCGGGCCGCCGCGCACTCGGTCGCGGCGACAATCGAGCTGCGGCTTCCTTGCTCGAGCGCGCGCTGGAGTTGACCAGGCCACTCCGGCTCGACATTCACCTCGAGGTCGATCTCGCCGACGCGCACGTGACCGACCCGCGCACCGCTGCCCGCATCGCGGCACGCGCAGCCGAACGGGCCTCGACCCTCGACGACGCGACCGCTGGACTCCTGGGCCGTGTCGTCTCGGCGCGCTATCGCCTCGAGTTCGAGGACGCGGCGAACGAGCTCGACGCGCTCGCCCATGAGGCGGTACCCGTGCTCGAACGGGCGCACGACAACGCTGGCCTTGCCCACGTTTGGACCGCGCTCGGGGAGCTCGCCCATCACCGAGGCTTCTGGGACGAGCTAACTCGAAACCGTGAGCGCGCGCTGGAGCATGCGCGGAACGCCGGCCAGCCCACGCAGACGGCTGGGCCGCTGGCCGCGTACCACTTCGTGCTCGGCTCGGAACCGGCGGACGCGCTCCTGGGCAAACTGACGGAGCTGCTACCGAGCTTCTCGCACCCCGGTCTCACGCTCAACAAGGCGCGGCTACTCGCGATGCTCGATCGACCTGCGGAGGCACGGTCACTCGCGCTTCAGGGGAGTGAGAGACTGCGCGAGCTCACGGGCGAGGAGGGTGGCGAGAACTACCTCGCGGACATCGCGACCGTGGCCGGCGACGACAATGCGGCTGCGAGCTACCTACGCGTCTTCTGCGACCGGCTGGAAGCGCATCA
>VAWZ01000151.1 GCA_005888365.1 Actinomycetota bacterium | reverse complement strand
ATCGAGCGGCGCAAGAGCGCGCGCGCGAAAGCCTGACCGACGGGGAAAGGCCGTGCGGCGCTACCACTAGTCAAGGGATTCCGACCCACGCCCGTCTTGGGTGCGTCCCGGCACGCGTCATTTAGCTCTTCCGTCAGGGTCGCGGACTCGTCGTGTCCATCAAGGCAGACGAAGGTGATGCCGGCGGGCAGGCAGAGGAAAGCGCTCCGGCGGAGGAGCGCAGTACAGGTTCAATTGGCGTTGTGACCGATCCTGAGCTCACCCGCCTGTCCCAAGATGCCCACCGTGCCAATGAGGCTCTAATCAAGCGTCTTGAGCGTTACCAAGAGCTCGTACCCGCCCGTCCTGACGAGGCTGCTCTTGCGGATGAAGTCGTCGGCTTCGCGCGCTTCGCCGAACGACAATTCAGAGGTTGGTACGAACGGTGTCGCGACATGCGTGAAATGCTCGAGGATCCCGACCTGCGCGTGTTCCCAGGTCGAAAGCCTTCAGATCCTGACCCCAGGGGCGACTAGTCAGAGCGCGATCATGGCTGGGCGTTGGCGCGCAGGAAAGCGTGGGTGGAGATTCATCGATTTGTCTTCCTGGGGCGGCATGGAAGCATCCGGTGTTTGCAATGGGTGTTAGCGCCTTGTGCGGTCAGCGCGTTGGTTACTTCCCGAAATGCCCACCAAATGTCGCATGGAAGTACAGGATCGACTACACAACGTGACGGACACGAACCTCACCTCAGGTCACGTGTACCGCAGGTCACGTGTACCGCCTCAACCCAATCGCCCAGGACTACCCGACTCAGGGTCAAATCGGAAATTCTCTTTCTGTCAGGAGGCGGGTTAGCGCGAGTTCGTCGCGCTGAGCCGAATTGCCCAGGACGTCCCCCGTCGGAGTCATGCGCGTCTTCGCTCCCCTTGCGGCTGTGCTCGAGCAGGCGACGGTCCGGAACTCGACCATCATTCCCGACGTCGTCATGCCCTTGATGACGAGGTGGATGTCATCGTCTTCCTCGAGCTTCGCCGAGACGAGCCGTGCCTTGACCTCGTAGAAGATCGACTCCACCCCGCTCCGCGCGAGCCGCTCGAGGCCGCGCAGCACGGTTTTGCTCCGGAGCGCGCTCACCGTCGTCTTGGTGATCGACGATAGGTTCAGCACCTTGCCGGCTAGGTTTTGGAGAACGAGCGCGAGGCCCATCGCGGTCTCGTGCTCGGCGTCGCGACGGCGGTCGCGGAGGCCAAGGTGGAGTCCAGGATGAGGAGAGGGTGGCGATCGAGAGCATCACGGCCGCGCTGGGAGCCGTCTAGCGGCACTCCCCCGCGAACGGAGAAGCGGAGCCCTTCGACCGCCCGGCCACGCAACGCGGCACGGACGGATGATGGTGGCGTGGCCGAGAAGACCGATACCCGCGAACGAGTGCGGCGCTTCCTGATCCGTGTCATGTCGCGCACCCACGGCGGCGTCTACCGCACGAGCGGCGGCCGCCTCCTCGGCCGCGTGGCCGGGATGCCGGTGTTGCTCCTGAAGACGACCGGGCGAGGGTCCGGCAGGCCGCGGACGGCCACGCTCACGTACTTCCGGGACGGCGGCGACCTCGTCGTGATCGGCTCCTTCGGCGGCTCCGACCTTCCGCCCGCGTGGTGGCTCAACCTTCAGCGCGATCCCCGGGCGAGCGTGCTGATTCGTGGGACGACTTCGAGGGTCACGGCGAGGGCGGCGACTGCCGAGGAGCACGACCGGCTGTGGCCGCTCGTGACGGAGACCAACCCGGGGTACGCCCGTTACCAGAGGCGTACTGCCCGACCGATCCCGATCGTGTTGCTGAGGCCGGAGAGGGAATGATTTCCAGGAATGGTCAAGTCGTGAAGGCGGCTCGTCGAGAGACCGACCTCTTGCATGTCTTGACTGCGCCGCCGAGACCGGACCGGCACCGCATTTTCACGGACGTTTCGCCAAATCTCCTACGGGATCTACTCGGCGTAGCGACGAGGTCGCGTCTGCGGCTCATGGGAATCACCGACATAGGGCAGAAGCGCCATCTCGCGCGCTCGTTTGATCGAGACCGCCACCTGCTTCTGGTGTTTCCGACAGGTGCCCGTGTTGCCACGGCCCTTAATCTTGCCCCGCTCGGAGATAAAGCGGCGGAGCTGCGTGATGTTCTTGTAATCAGCTGCCGCGATCTTTTCCCTGCAGAAGAAGCAGGACCTCCGGCGCCGATCCAAGACCTTCCGGTCCTTCCGGGGACCCGCCGACGAGGACGGTGCATCCCGGTTTTTGCCCCGCTTCGCTCGTGCAGCCACCGGCTTCCTCCTCGAGACGGGATTCCAGGCGTCAGGCCGCCCCCGTCGTCGAAGCCCGGGAGGTCAGTCGCTGCCAGTCTACGTTCCGCGGGACCCAGTCCCTCGCGACGCTTGCCGTTGTCTCAAGCGGACGTGTTCACTGAGGGTTTGACCTCCGAGACGCCCTCGATCGCTTTCCAGAAGTGGAGCAAGCGGACGCGCAAGGAGTCAGGGTTTCGTGCGGATCACTTTGCCGGAGGAGGCGAGCACGTACCAGAGGCCGCCGTTCAGGTTCAGTGCCTGGCCTTTGGCTTGGCCTGGGGCTGTGTCGGTGATGTACGTGTATAGCGTGCAGCCGCTGTAGGTGACGACCCGACCGACTGCCGGATCGGCGTCGCTACCAAGCAGCGACGGCTTCACCTTCCCTGTGGCGATGGGCTTCGCTCCTTTCGGCAGCTTCACGGGCGGCCAGATGACCGCGCAACTTTTCACGCAGGTGACTCTCTTACGCTTGTCCGGGACGAACATGTAGAGCGTGCGGCCCTTGCTGTTGACGAGCACCGTGCCCAGCTTGGGCAATTTCCTGGTCGAGATCACGACCGTCTTCGTCTGCTCCGCGGAAGTTGTGTTCGCGTTGCCGGTCGCTGAAATAGCCGCCGTGGCGAGCAACAGCACGACCGCGACGACGAGGACTGCGAGCAAGAGCATCTTCCGCATCGAGTAGACCTCCTCGCGTGCCCGAGTCAGTTGTTGGCGGAACGCCTCCAGCAGTCGCAAAGGCACCGAGACACATGAGACCCTCCGAGAGAAGTCTCGGGCGTCTACCCTGCCTATGCCTTCTGCTCCGCTCGCACGCTCAGGTAGACCGGCCCACCGCGCGAGCAGGCGCGGGTCGCGTAATAGGATTCGTCTTCGGAAACCAAGTGCGTTAGATGCCCAATGCGCCCGACAAAGCCGAGCTGGAGGCCGCGATCTACCGGCATCTCAGCTTGCAACCGGCTCACGAGATGCCTGAAGCGCTGGTCGTGAGGGTCGCGGAGC
>VAWZ01000150.1 GCA_005888365.1 Actinomycetota bacterium | reverse complement strand
TCCGGGCGAGGGCCTCCCGGTCAGAGTCGAGGAGGAGGATCACTGGGCGGTCGCTCACAGAGAACATCATCGTCGCCGGCGTTCCGCCGGGTCAACGGAAGAGCGCCTCACAGAGTGATCGCCCGTCGAGAGGCGGATGCTGGAGGGCGCGAGGCAAGGACGCGGCGGACGTAGGCTCGACGGAGCCGCCTCCGATAGCGGAGGCGGCGACTTCGCCGCCGCCGGAGCGAGAAACGAGCGCCCATATCAGCAGCGATCTGGGCGCGACCGAGGACGTGGCCTCGGGGTCTCCAGCGCCGCATATCGACATGGCTGGTCATTCTTTGAGACGCTCGTACGCCTTGACGGCGGGTGAAGCGGTCCGTAGCCTCGTGGTCGTGCGCCCGCCGAAGTTTCCGGGCCCGCTCTTCTCGATAGTCGTCGCCTTCCTTCTCGCGATGACGGCGTCAGCCGGGGCGGGTCGGATCACGACCTCGTCGGTCGCGCCCTCCGCCAACTCCGTGACGTTCAAGGTTCCGAAGGGCACTGACCAGCTCGCGCCCGACATCACTTCGATCGCGGTCTCGAACAACGATCCGGGCGTGATCACGTTCCGCATCAACGTCGCGAACCGGCCGCAGCTCGGTCAAGACATGCTCTTCGACGTCTTCGTCGACGCAGACAGGCGAACGACGACGGGGTCGCAGAATCTCGCGGGGGTCGATTACGTGATCGAGCTCGCCGGAGGCGAGGTCAACCTCTTCAAGTGGGACGGGACGAACTTCACGCGGCGGGGCGGGGACCCGTCCGCCGCCTCTCTCTCGTTCGCATACCGCCGCGGCCTGACGATTCATATCTCGGCGGCCGACCTTGGGAACACCCGCGGGTTCCGCTTCTTCGCCGCCGCGACCTCGGGCGTCGCCGTCGACCCGGACACGGGGGCCCTCGACTTCGCGAACGCGCACGACGACACCGCGCACCCGGCCGGCGGCGGGCTCTACGCGTTCGACGTGAAGATGGCCCTCCCGAAGCTGGTCGTCCAGAAGGTGGCGACGACGCCGCAGAAGCCGGCCGCGGGGAAGCCGTTCAGCGTGAGGCTCACCGCGGCTCGCTCCGACACCGGCGCTCGCCTCAAAGGCGGGCAGATCACCTGCGCCGCTCGCGCGGGCGACAAGTCGATCTCCTCGCAGACGCCGCGCTTCGTCGGGACCCAGGCGATGTGCACGTGGATCATCCCGGGCTTCGCGAGGGGGAAGAGGTTCGTCGGCTCGATCGCGATTGTGTTCGAGGGGAAAAGGGTCAGCAGGAACGTCTCCCTGGGGATCTCTTCGTCGTCGCCTTCACGGGTACGGCCTCGGCTGACCTCGGCCCGATCCAGCAAGCTGTCCGCAAGCTTTCGGCTCCCGGACTCCGCAGCGGCCCTGTCGTCATCCCGCGAGGCCAAAACGGCAAGGTGCGCGTGATCGTCGGGCTCTCGCTCCCGCCACTCGCGGCGCACATGGCGAGCCCGGGTCTCTTCGGCTTCGCGCCCCGCCGCAAGCTCGACGTCGCCAGCAGCTCCTCGCAGGCCTACCTCGCGAGGGAGGATGCAGCGCAGGAGCAGGCGATCGCGACCCTGCAGAGGACGATTCCGCAGGCCGTCGTCTCGCGACGGTTCCGCCTCGTGCTCGACGGGATCACGGTCACCCTCCCCTATTCGAAGCTCACGAAACTCATGAACGAGAGCTTCGCGGCAAAGGTCTATCCCAGCCTTCGCTACACGTTCAACCTGAACCGGAGCACCTCGGTCATCGGCGTTCCGGCCTTCCAGGCGCAGACGGGCGCCAACGGCGCGGGGGTCAAGGTCGCGGTCGTCGACGACGGCGTCGACAACGAGCATCCGTTCCTGAACCCGACTGGTTTCTCGTTCCCTCCGGGGTTCCCGAAAGGAGTCGCGGGGTTCACCTCGCCGAAGGTGATCGTCGCACGCAGCTTCGCCCCGCCGCGGGCGAACAACACGCCGCTCGACCGGGACCAGTCGTTTCACGGGACCTTCGTGAGCGGGATCATCGGCGGCGTGGCGGGCACCGACGTCCCCGCTGGGAGGATCGGCTCTTGCAGCCTCGCCAACGGGGGATGCCACCCCGCGGTCTCGGGTTTGAGCGGAGTCGCACCCCGTGCGTGGCTCGCCAACTACCGGGTCTTCAACACGCCGAACCCTCTCGGCGGCTGCTGCTCCGGCAATACGCCCGAGATCGTCGCGGCCTTCGAGGCCGCGGTGCAGGACGGGATGGACGTCATCAACTTCTCGGGAGGCGGCCCCCAGACGGATCCGCGCCGCGACGCCTTGATCGACGCCGTCGCCAACGTCGCGAAGGCGGGAGTCGTCCCGGTCATCTCGGCCGGGAACGACCGCGACTTCTTCGGCCTCGGCACAGTCGGCTCACCCGGTACGGCGCCCGACGCGATCAGCGTCGGCGCGACGACGAACGCCCACGTCTTCAACGGCGTCCTCACCGTCGTCGCTCCGAGCAAGCCCGAGCTCAAGCAGATCGTCTTCGTCCCGGGCTCGTCGGGGGTGCCGGCGTCATGGGAGACGAAAGACCAGCGCGTCGTCGACGTCGGCAAGGTCGTCGGGACAGACGGGAAGCCCGTCAGCCGACTCCTCTGCGCCACCTCCGGCAATCCCAACGATCCACGCTCGACCACGCTCCCGCAGGGCTCGCTGAACGGGAGCATCGCTCTGGTCACGCGTGGGGGCTGCACGTTCGACTCCAAGTCGGCTCGAGCATCCGCCGCAGGCGCGATCGGGATGAACGTGGTCGACGACCATGCCGGCGATCCCGGAAGCGTCCTCACGTCCGGCCTCGAAGGCGGGATGATCTCGGATCTCGACGGCGCCCACGTGCGCCAGGCGATGGCGGAGAACGGTGGAGTGGCCACGATCCGGATCGCCCGGCCGGTGAAGCAGGACTTCGAGGTGGGCACGTCCTGGGCCGGCGTTCCGACGAGCTTCTCGGCCGGCGGGCTCACGCCCTTCGGGCATCAGCTCAAGCCGGATATCTCGGCACCCGGCGCGCAGATCCTCTCCTCGACGCTGCCCGAGTTCGCAGGCGACGACTACGCCTTCCTCGACGGGACGAGCTTTTCGGCGCCCCACATCTCCGGGCTCGTCGCCCTGCTCCTCCAGCGGCACCGAAGCTGGACGCCGAGCCAGGTGAAGTCGGCACTCATGTCCACGGCAGGCCCCGCGTTCGACGACACGGCTCTGACGAAGGAGGCACCTGTGCTGGTCGAAGGGGCGGGTCTGGCAAGGATCGGCTCCGCGGACCATCCGCTGATCTTCACCGACCCGCAGTCGCTCTCCTTCGGCTACCTGGACGCGACGAAGGGCGCGACGAGCAAGACGATCCAGGTCGCCCTGAGCGACGCCGGAGACGGCGCGGGCGCCTGGCAGGTCGAGCTCGAGCCGCAGTCGACGAGCCCAGGCGCAACCGTCGAGGCCGCCCCTTTCACGCTGCCCGCCGGCGGCACCGTGGTCTTGCAGGCGGTCGCGCGGACGAGCGGAGACGCCGTCGCGGGCGACGACTACGGCTTCCTCCTCCTCCGTCGCGGCGAGGTGACCCGGCGGATTCCCTACGCCTTCTCCGTCACCCGCTCCGGGCTCGCCAACGCATCGGTGACGCCCATCAAGACGAACCAGACCGGCGATACGCGCACCGGCCCCGACCGCGCAGACGTCTACCGCTGGCCCACGGCGCCATTCGGCATCACGGGCCTCTTCGGGGTCGATACGACCGTTCAGGACACCGGGTCAGAGAAGGTGTACTCGATGGACATTCCGACCGGCGCCGTCAACGCCGGCGCGGCGGTCACGAGCCCGGGGCCGAAGATCAACGCGTCCTCCGACTCTCTGCTCAGCTCGCCCGGCGTCATCCACCCGTGGTTGCTGGGCTCGCTCGACGAGAACGACGTGCTCGGCTACGCAGGCATGCCGGCGAACGCGAACGAGCTGATGCCGGACTTCATCTTCAATGTGGGCGCGGCGGGAGTCGAGTATCCGCCTGCAGGGCGCTACTACGTCGTCGTCGACTCGGGGAAGGATCCGTTCACCGGCCGCTCGCTTGCGGGGCCCTACGTCCTGCATTCGTGGATCAACGACGTGACTCCGCCGAACGTGCAGCCCCTCACACAACGACTGTCCGCCGGGCATCCGACCATCGTCGCGCGCATCACGGACGCGAAGTCGGGCGTCGACCCGCTCTCGCTGCTCCTCCTCGCGAACAACAACAAGCTCCAGATCGGCGCGACCTCCTTCGATCCGAGGACGGGCATCGCGGTCTTCCCCTACCCGCGCGAGGACCCTCCGATCCAGCCGGGCAGCGGCTTCTTCCAGATCGTCGCCTCCGACTTCCAGGAGGCGAAGAACATCACGGACACGGGAGAGAACCCGATGCCGAACACGAGGTTCGCGGGCCTGCGGGCCAAGGTCGTGCACGGTCCGGCAACCAGTTGGAT
>VAWZ01000036.1 GCA_005888365.1 Actinomycetota bacterium | reverse complement strand
GGCCCATCTCGGAGTGCCGCTGAACAAGCTGAAGTTCGTCGGCGGAACGACAGGAGGCGGCTTCGGTGGAAAGGTCGACACAGCGACCGAGACGATGACCTCGCTCCTCGTCCTCAAGTCGGGCAAGCCTGTCAAGTGGCGCTGGACGCGGGAGGAGGAGTTTCTCTGCTCCTCGACGCGCGCGCCCTGGCACATGGAGATCGCGGACGCCGTGACGAAGGACGGCTGGATCCTCGGTCGGAGGATGCTCACGCTCCACGACTCCGGCGCCTACGCTCGCTTCTCCCCCTACGGGCTGACGAAGCACAGCTTCCACCACACGGGGGCGTACACGATCCCCAACCTCGCCTTCGACGGGTACGTGGTGTTCACGAACCGCGTGCCGACGACCGCGATGCGGGGCTTCGGCGTCACCTCGGTCTCCTTCGCGGTCGAGACGCACATGAACCGCGTAGCGGAGGTGCTCGGCATCGACCCGTTCGAGGCCCGTCTCAAGAACGCGAACCGGATCGGCGACACCTCGCCGAACGGCGTCGTCTACACCGATCCCTCGACCGTCCCGACCATCCAGGCGATCGCGACCGCGATCGGACACGAGCTCAAGTCCGACTACCGGGCCATGACGAACGAGCCGCGCAACGGCGAGTGGCTCCCAGAGCATCTCGTGGCCCAGATCGCCAATCCGGAGGAGCACTAGTCATGGCCAAGCACCGAGGCAGCGGCACGGCTGCAATCGAGTACCCGACCGGGATGAACCAGAACGGCGATCCCTCGCAGGCCTGGATCAAGGTCAAGCCCGACGGGCGCGTGGACGTCTTCTCGGGGACGGCCGACATCGGAAACGGCGCGAAGACGATCCAGTCGCAGATCGTCGCCGAGGCGATCGGCGTCCCTTTCGACTGGATCACCTTCGACAACTCGAATACCGACTCGTCCCCCGTGTGCACGGGAACCTTCGCCTCGCGCGCGACGTTCGTCGCCGGGAACGCGGTGCTGAAGGCGGCCAAGCAGGTGCGGGAGAAGATCCTCGACGTGGCGGCCAAGGAGATGGAGATCGACGCCGCCGACCTCGAGATCGTCGACGGTGACGTGATCGCGAAGGGCGCGCCGCAGAAGAAGATGTCGGTCGCAGACGTCGCGGGCGCGGCGACGTTCGGGCACGGCGAGCTCATCACCGGCACCGGCGCCCAGCTCAAACCCTACGCGGCGATCGTCGACGCCGGGACCGGGCAGGTCGACCTCGCGCCCCACTCCGCGATCTCGTACGCGGCCTGTGCGGCGGAGGTCGAGGTGGACGACGAGACCGGCGAGGTGACCGTGCTCCGGCTCGTACAGTGCTTCGACGTCGGCCGCGCGATCAACCCGACGCTCGTTGAGGGGCAGATCGAGGGCGGGGCGATGATGGGACTCGGGCTCGGCGTGCTCGAGACCTGCTACCCGTACTACCCGGACACCGAGCATCGCGGGAGACAGTTCGGCGCGTACCTCGCGCCCGGCATGGAGAACATGCCCGAGATCGAGACCGTGCTGATCGAGAACCCCTCCACGGACGGACCGTACGGGGCGAAGGGCATCGGCGAGATGGCGAACAATCCGCAGCCGCCCGCGATCGCAGCCGCCGTGCACGACGCGATCGGCGTCTGGATCACCGAGCTTCCGATCACGCCCGAGCGGGTGCTGCGTGCCCTCGAGAAGAGGTCGGCCGGCCGCGATCAGCCGACGAAGCATGGAAAGGTCGTCGCCTTCGACGAGGAGCTCTCGCTCGCGAGAGTCGCGCACCCGGAGGCGCCTGTGAAGCTCGTCGTCGAGTGAACTCCGCATTCAGGACGTGGAACGGCGTCGAACGCCACACGCTGTTCCCCGGTGTGACGCTCCACGCAATCGGCGGAGAGCAGGCGCTCATGTGCCATGTCGTGTACTCGGCGGGGACCACGGTCGCACGTCACGCACATCCGGAGTCGGAGCAGCTCATGTGGATCGTCGAGGGCGACGTGACGATGACCGTGGGAGACGAGACGAAGCGGTTGGGCGCCGGCGATGTCGTGGTCGTCAACCGCGGCGTCGAGCACGAGCTCCATTCAGAAGGAGGGATGACCTTCGTCGAGGCGCTCGCGCCGGTCCCGCGCGACCACGTTCCGAACCCCGAGCGCGACCTCGTGCTCGGCGAGCAGGGCGACTCGCTCCACGTCGAGCGCTGAGCGCCAACCGAGAGTCGGGCTCGGCCAGATTTGAGAGGCCCTGCTCGTGTGCCAACCGGGCCAAGCCTGGCTCCGCACACGGAGCCAGGCTTTGGGACAACGGCCGTCCTAAGCGGGCTCGGAAAGCTGCGCCACGCGCATCTGGTTCCCGGAGGGATCGCGGAAGCCGGCGTCGATCCCGTAGGGTTGCTGTGTCGGCTCCTGCTGGAACTCGACGCCGCGGCTCTTCAGCTCCTCGTACGTCGCCTGAACGTCGCTTGCGGCGAAGAAGAGGCCGCCCGAGGCGCCCTTGGCTACGAGCGCCTTGATCTGCTCTTGCGTCTCGGCGTCGAATACGGGCGGCCCGGGAACGGCCATCAGCGCGATGGCGACGTCCGGCTGCCCGACGACACCGACCGTGAGCCAGCGGAAGTTCCCCATCTCGGGCACGGTGACGTCGTCGCGAAGCTCGAGTCCCAGCTTCTCGGTGTAGAAGGCGAGGGCCTCGTCTTGGTCGTGGACCCACACCTGGACGTTCGTGAGCTGCTTCAGCATGGTCTTCCTCCTTCGTCCGTGAACGAAGGCCACGCTATCCAGGCGCTAACTGGTTGTCTTCTCGAAACGTGCTGTTCGCGGTCGAGCCCACGCGAGGAGGACACACGTGGGGACACGCGCGCGTCTGGCTGCCGGCGGGTGGGCCGCGCGGTAGGCCGTTGGCGACATGCCGAACGTGCGGCCGAAGCTCGTCGTGAACGAGCCGACGCTCCGCAGCCCCACCGTAAGACAGATCTCGGCGACTGTGCGATCGGTCGTGCGCAGGAGCAAGGCGGCTCGCTCGAGCCGGCGGATCAGGAGGTACTGATGCGGAGCCGCGCCGAAGGCACGGTGGAACTCGCGGCTGAAGTGCGCGGGCGACAGTCGCGCCGCGCGGGCAAGCGTGCGCACGTCGAGCTGATCGCGGTAGCGAGCGTCAATGAGGTCTCTCGCGCGCAAGAGGTGCCGCGCGGGATGGACGTGGGCCATTGCCCGGAGTACCTACGCCACGAGCTCGTCCGGGACGAGGCGCAGTGTCAGCTCACGGCCCTCCCGGACGACGACGACGTCCACGGCCGCTCCGATCAGGTCCTCCGTCATCAGGCGCTGGAGATCTCCAACCCCGTTCACCGGGGCTCCGCCGAGGGCGATGACCAGATCCTCGGCACGAAGACCCGCCTTCGCAGCCGGAGTCTCAGCCCCGACGTCGACCACCTCGACGCCGCCCCGCTGCTTCAGGCGCGCCGCGATACGCGGCGGTAACGGTCTCGGCCCACCGGCGATCCCGATGTACGCCCGCCGGAAACGGCCGTCGCGCATGAGCGCTCCGATTATCCGGCGGGTCGCGTCGTTGATCGGAACGGCGAGGCCGAGCCCGACGCCGGCCACGGCGGTGTTGATGCCGACGATCCGGCCGTTTCCGTCCGCGAGCGCGCCTCCAGAGTTGCCCGGATTGAGGGCCGCGTCGGTCTGGATCACGTTGTCGACCACCCGGCCGGCACGGGTGGGGAGCGAGCGCCCGAGCGCGGAGACGACGCCCGCGGTGACCGAGCTCGAGAACCCGTAGGGATTGCCGATCGCGACCACGAGCTGCCCGACGCGAAGCCGATCTGCATCGCCGAGCTCGGCGGGCACGAGGTTGTCGGCGTGTGCGCGCAGGACTGCGAGATCCGAGAGAGGATCGGCCCCCACGAGCTCCGCCGACTCCTCGCGGCCGTCGACGAACGACGCCTGGATCGTCCTGCGAGAGCTCTCGGCAACGTGAGCGGACGTGAGCATGAACCCGTCGGGCGTAATCACGAATCCGCTGCCTCCGCCGTCGACGAAGCGCCCACCGCGCGTTCGGCGCGATACCCGGAGGTTCGCGACGGACGGCGCGACCCTGTCGGCGACGGTGCTGACGACGCGCGAGTACGCGTCGAGGGCTTCGTCGTCCGGCAACGGTGCGGACCCGTCGTCAGGCCGGGATGGTCCGAGAATCGCGTCGATGAAGGTCAGGTCGGCGATGCGCCCACGGTAGCGATCCGCTGCAGCCAGCCGAGGAGACGGCTCGTATGCCTCACGCTCGCGGTGCGGGAGGCCAGGCAGACTTCATGCTCGTGGACGCAACCCTCGTCGAGATCGACTGCGCGAGCCTGTGGGAGAAGCTCCAGAGCGGAGACCGACTCGTGCTCGTCGACGCCCTGGCTGCGATCGCCTACTCGGGCGCCCATCTCCCGGGCGCGATCAACATCACGCCGCAGGCCGTCGACAACCTCGCGCCGAGAAGGATCCCCGACCGCAACGCGGAGATCGTCGTCTACTGCGCCGGCCCCGACTGCTCGAGCTCGGTGGAAGTCGCTTCCCGCCTCGTCGAGCTCGGGTACCGGAACGTCCGTCACTTCGCGGGCGGCAAGCGCGACTGGCGGGACGCCGGCCTGCCGCTCGAGGGCGGCCGCGTGAGCTAGCGGACCGGCGCGCGTTCGGGCGCGTCGCCTTGGTCCTCGCCCGTGTGCTCGAAGAGCTCGAGCACGTAGCCGTCCGGGTCGCGGAAGAAGACCTGGTCGACACCGTCGCCTCGCGGCATCGGCCCGCCGGCGATCGCGACGCCGTTCTCCTCGAGACGAGCACAGGCCACGCTCAGATCGTCGACCTCGAGCGCCAGGTGGGTTGCGAGCCCCTGGGCGACGCTCGACCCGGGATCGAACCCTCCCGCGCGGCCGGTCGTGTCCCTCTCGAGAAGCAGGTGGATCTCGGATTCGCCGAAGCGGAACCAGGCCCCGGCGAAAGTGAAGTTCGGAGGACGAGGAACCTCTTCGAGCCCCAGAGCTTCGCCGTAGAACCGGCGCGAGCGCCCGAGGTCGCCCACCAGGAGCCCGCAGTGCTGGATGCGCGTCGGCACCCGCCTACCGTAACCTCGCGCCACCGCGAAAGGAGGCACGATGCCGCTGATCAGAGTCGAGCTGTTCGATTACCGACTGAGCGAAGAGACGAGCGCCGCGCTCATCGAGAAGCTCACAGACGCCCTGTGCGAGGCCACGCACCCAGGCCTCCGCGACCACACCTGGGTCATCGTCGAAGGCCATTCGCCGAAGAACTGGGGCCTCGGCGGGAAGCCCTGGCCCGTCGACCAGATGCCACCCGCGCCGGCGTAGCTGGTCGTAGGATCGAGGTCCCGCGACAAGGAGGAGGTCCGATGCCGTTCATCGACGTGAAGCTCTTCGACCATCGCGTGACGGAGGAGTCGGTGCCGAAGATGATCGAGGCGCTGACGAACGCGCTGCACGAGTCGAGTGGCGCCGCGAAGGAGCACATCCAGGTCGTCGTGCAGGGGGTCTCGCCGACGCACTGGGGCCAGGGTGGGAAGCCGAGCGGCTAGCCCCTACCCGTCGGCGAAAGGAACGCGCGAGCACGGTCGAGCTCGCGCACCGATCTCAGCTCGTCGAAGACGCTGAGCGCCGCTTCCGCGGTCGCACGGGCCTCGTCCTCGGCATCGCCGGCCCGGAGTGCCTCGGCGAGCAAGAGGGACGCCAGCGCCTGCTCCCAGCGCGCTTCCAGCGCTCCGAATCCGTCGCGGGCTCGTGTCAGCGACTGCCGGGCGAGCTCCGCATCGCCGCGTGCAAGAGCCGCCCGGCCCTCGAGCCGGTCGGCGTGCAGCGGTAGAACCTCCACGAGTGCGTGTTCGGCGAATCCGCGGGCTTCTGAGACGGTGTCGTGCGCGAGGTCCCAGAGACCGAACTCAGCGACGATGTCGCATCGTGCCGCGAGCAGCTGTGATTTGGCCAGGTCTCTCGCAACCGTCTCGTTTTCGAGCCAGTCGAATGCTTCCTTGCGCGAGCCTCGGTGAGCCGCAATCCTGGCCAGCCAAGGCAACTTCCGAGTCGTTGAGGTCCCGGGCGTGTCGTCGACAACCTGCGCCGCGAGACGGTCGGATGCCGCCTGCTCCCCACGCAGCTCATAGAGGAACGCCCCCGTGCTCCGCGCCACGACGTGGAAGTACGCCGCCGACCCGAAACGCGTGCTCGCCAGCGCCTCCTCGAGGAGGCGGAGGTCATCGAGCATGCCGTCCCAGTCTCCTAGCTGGAACCGAGCCACCGCCCGCCATGCAAGGCAGGCTCTCCAGACATCGGGACCCGTACGAGACCGTACGAAACCCTCGTCCGCCCACCGAAGCGCGTCGCGGTACCGACCCACAAAGAGGGCGGTGTCCGCGGCCGTTTGGAGCGCGTCGCCCACTTCCCACGGGTCGATCAGGCGCTCGACGATCTCGAGCCGTCGTTCAAGCGCCGGCAAGTACCGCCCGTGGTAGCCGCGAATCACCTCCGTGCCGCCGATGCCGTCGAGGGCTGCGCTCGCCAGGTCCGGCCGGTCGAGCTGGAGCGCGAGCTCGACGGCCTCCTCCCCGACCTCTCGCGCCTCATCCGCCTCGTCAGCTGTGAACCCCTCTCGCCGGAACGCGAAGGGCCACAGCGATCGAGCGATGAGCAGGCGGACCCGAGCCTCTCCTTCGGGCTTCGCATTGGCAAACCCGACGTTGACATAACGGGACACATCCACCTCCGCAGGAGAGTCGGACATCGAGGCGGGCCAGCGAGTCGGCGGCTCGACAGCTCGCGCGCAGAGCATCGCGAGGCTCTCGGAGTCCTCGACGCCCGCCGCGAGGCGCTCGTCGACGGCTCTCGCGAGATTCCGCCAGGCATCGTCGCCGCGGTAGTCCCAGAGCGCGCACAGGCCGAGCGCCTCGAGGGCGAGCGAGCGCTCGTGCGAGTCCACCGCGATCGAGAGCGCCGCGTCCGCGAGCGCGTCCGCCTTCTGTAGGAGCATCTTGGAGCGTGCCTCCGTGGAGGCCGCGAGCAACGAGTGCAAGGTCTTTCGCCGGAGCGCTTCCAAGCGCTCGCCCGAAGCGCCAGGATCGGCGAGCACTCCGTCGTAGGCCTCCCGGTAGTGATGGGCGAGCAGGTCGGCGAACTCGCGGTGCCGCTCGCCCGCCGCCGACTCGATCCAGCTCGCGACTGCCGCATGCGCGCTCGCGCGGTCGCGGCGCGAGAGCGTCCCGTAGGCGACGTCGCGTGTCAGGACGTGCTTGAAGACGAACTCACGCTCGCCGGCGACTGTGGATCCGACCTGCGAGAGCACGAGCTCGCGGTCCTCCAGTCGCCCGAGGAGGTCGTCGAGTCTCTCGCTCTCGCCGTTCAGCAACGCCTCGACCGGCCCTTTCCAGAACACGCGGCCGACTACGGCAGCCGACCGGAGGGCGCGTCTCTCCTCGGGTGGCAGGAGGTCGATGCGGGCCGCCAGCACGCCCTGGACCGTGTCCGGGATGACGATCTCCTCGATGTCGTCGGTCGCCCGCCACCGGTCGGCGGTGCGGACGATGCGTCCTTCGTCGATCAGGTGGCGAACGATCTCCTCGAGGAAGAACGGGTTGCCCTCGGCCCGCTCGAGCATGGCCTCGCGAATCGAGCCGGGGAGCTCCTCGACGGTGAGCAGGAACTCGATGAGCCGGGCGGCATCGTCGTGCGCGAGCGGCTCGAGGAAGATCGACGAGAAGTTGCGCTTGCCGCCGCCCCAGGCGGCGTGCCGTTGCGCGAGCTCGGGCCTCGCCGGGCACAGGAAGAGCAACGGCCCGGCGGTTCTGTCCGCAAGCTCCTCGAGCAGGTCGAGCAGGGCGTCGTCGGCCCAGTGGATGTCCTCGACCACCGCGATCGCCGGGCCCTTCGCAGCGAGACCCGTGAAGAAAGCCCGCCACGCCTCGTGCGTCTCCAGACGGACCTGGCGCGGCGGCAGCTCGGCGAAGCCGAAGTGCGCGTCTTCCAGTCCGAACGTGAAGGCAAGCGCCGCCGCGGCGCGCGTCGGGTCCGGCGTCGCCGCGAGGATGTCCTCGGCGAGACGTGTGATCTTCGAGAGCGCGACGTCCGGAGGATCGGAGTCGAGCACGCCGGTCTCGGCTTTCAGGATTTCCGCCAGCGGCCAGTAGGTGACACCTTCTCCGTACGGGAGGCACCGCCCCTTCAGCACCGCGGGCGACGGCGACTGGGCCCGAGCCCAGGCCAGGAACTCGGTCGTCAGCCTGCTCTTCCCGATGCCCGGATCCCCGTACACCGTGACGAGCTGGGCGCGGCCGGAGGCGGCCAGCCGGCTGTAGATCGAGCGCAGGAGGTCGAGCTCGTGGTCGCGGCCGACCATGGGGGCATGCAGGCCGGGGATCCCGCGCTCCGGCTGTCCTGGACGTGCATCGGGCTCCTCGCCGACGAGCTCGAGGGTCGCGATCGGCTGGCTCTTGCCCTTCACCGCCATTGGTCCGAGCTCGTGAAACTGAAAACCACGCGCGGAGCGGGCGGTCCTCTCGGAGACGAGGACCTGGCCGGGCTCTGCGCTCTGCTCGAGCCGAGCGGCCGCGTTCACGGCGTCGCCGGTGACCATCCCCACCTCCGGCCGCGCGTCTCGCGCCGCGAGGACCTCACCCGTGTTGACTCCGATCCGCATCGCGAGGGCGAGTCCGTGACGGGGTCCGAGCTCCGCGTTCAGTTGCTCGAGCCGCCGACGCATTCGGAGTGCGGCCCGCAGCGCACGGGTCGCGTCGTCCTCGTGCGAGACGGGGACGCCGAAAGCCGCCATCACCGCGTCGCCGATGAACTTCTCGACCGTTCCGCCTTCGGCTTCGATCTCGTCGCGCATCGCGTCCGCGAACGCCTCGAGGACGTCCTTCAGGTCCTCGGGGTCGAGCTGTTCTCCGAGCGGCGTCGACCCGGTGAGATCCGCGAAGAGCACGGTGACGAGCTTCCGTTCCGCCTCGTCCTTGTGTTCGAGCGGGGTACCGCACCGCGGACAGAACTTCGCGTCCGCCGGTAGCTCTGCACCACAGGCGGGACACGTCTCGGGGCCTGCTGCGAGCGAGCGCCCACAGCGCGAGCAGAAGAGGGCGCCGTCGGGATTCTCGCTCGAGCACGCCGGGCACGCGGTCATGGCAGGCGAGTGTACGAGTCACGGGCGCCGCCGGCTCGTGGCGGCAGGAGGGCTTGGCGGAACGGGCCTCATCGCAGTGGGTCCGCCGGTCGCGAGGCAAGGACGCAGGCAGCCCCGATACTCACGGAGTATTGAGGGCAGAGAGCCTGTTTCGCCACGTCCTCCTACGAGGCGACGTGAGCGGCGACGAGCTCGAGCTCGAGCGGGGCGGCGCCGGGCTCGATCGCGCGTATCTCCCGCGCGTGGAGAAGCGTCGTCTGCACGATCAGCTTCGCGCGCGCGAAGTTGTCGAGCTCGGTCGGGACCGGCCCGACTCGCTCGCCCAGCGCGTAGCCTGCGGCGTTTCGCCCCATCGCGCGGTACGACTCGAGCGTGTAGAGCGGCGACATGCCGAAGAGCTCGAGGTTGTCGAGCGGCTCGAGGTCTGCGCGGTGGATCACGACGGTGCCTTTCGACTGCATGCCGAGGGCGACTCCGGAGCCCGAGAGACGCGCGCCCTCGTGGCCGATGAAAGCCACGTCCGCGACGTTGCGGACGCGAACGAGCCGGGGGGATCCCCCGCGCTCGCGAATGCCGGAGCTGATCGCCTCCAGCACGTCGCCGTGGCGAAGGCCGCCGATCGTCTCGCGCAGCGCTCCCGCGAACGCGGGGCCGACCGCGACGACGACCTCGCCCGGGTCGTCGCTCTTGCCCGCCTCGCCGAGCACCGAGACGAGGGGCGCGCCGCGGTCCTCATCGTGCCCGAGCTCGGCCGGGTCGGCGACGTGCGGCAGCTCCCGGAGGAGCTCCCACCGCTCGCCCTCGAGGCGGTAGCCGGTTCCCGGACCGAGATACAGGTTCGGGTCGCTCACCGCGGAGTGGACGAGCCCGTCCTCGTCGATCACGGCTGAGGTCTGCAGGTAGTCGGCCGAGACCCGCTGGCGCTGCATCCCGAAGATCGCCCGCGCGACGTCGCCGAACCCGCGCCGGTCGAGCGCGAGCCCGACGTCGAGCCCCGAGACGCCGCGCGCGAGGAGCTCGTCGGCGGCCTCGACGTCGGCGGCGCGATCCCGATCCGGCATGTCGTTCGAGTCATAGCCCGACGCCGCGGCCTCGACCTCGGCGTCGCCGATCGGCGGCAGCCCGAGCTCGTCGAAGACCGCCTGCACCGCACGCGCGGCGCGCTCCCTCACCCGCAGCACCTCGTCCTCGGGTACCGGCTCGATCCCCGCGTCCACCTGCCAGTCGCGCTGGATCGTGAGCCACTCGTCGAGGTCGTCGGCGTCGAAGTTGCCCCCGCCGAAGGTGTTGTCCCTGCGCGGCATCACCGAGTAGCCCGAGGTGACGAAGTCCGTCCCCGGCAGGAACTGGCCCATCAGCTTCGCCGTCTTGCGGATCTCGGAGTGCGAGGCGATCGCGTCGTTGCCTGAAGCGACCTCGAGATCCAGCCAGGCCGCGAGGACGTTCTCGCCCAGGATCGCGCGCGTCCCTCCGGGGACGGAGAGCACGAGCGCAACGCATGAGATCGAGCCGTTCTGCACGCCCTGTGATCCCGCCGCCCGCACGACTGCGAGGCAGCGGGCCTCGAGGTAGAGCATCGACAGACCCTGCGCGTGTCCCATCAGCGCCTCGGAGCCCGTCCCCGAGGTGAACCGGACCTTTACCCCGCGCGACGCGTAGGCGGCGCCCAGGAAGGCCTTCGACCAGGGCGTGTCGTCCCCGTCGACGAACACCGCCTCCGTCCCGTACACGGAGAGCGTCTCCGCGTAGGTCACGAGCCCCCGGATCGCGAGCTCGAGGTTCCTCCGCTCCTCGACCGCGCATTGCGTCATCACGCCGGGCCGGCCCGTCTGCGAGCCGACGAGGAGCGCGAGGGCGTTGAGCGGCGCATAGCGGGCCACCCCGACCGTCGTCTCGATCTCCGCAAAGCCCCGGCGCGCCGCCTCGGCGCCGTCCGCCGCGAGCAGCGCCGGGCTCTCCTTCAGGTTGGTCACGTGTGCCTGGTTCGCGGGAGCCCGGCGCGCGCGGAGCTTCTTGAGCGCGAACATGAGCTCGACCGGGTCGAGGAGCCCGATGACCCGCGCGAGCTTGGCCGGAGTCAGTCCTCGCGCGATGCGGACGAGCTCGTCGCGCGGCACGTCGACGTCGACCAGCATCCGAGCGAGTTGCACGTCGTCGCGGCGCATTTCCTCTTCCGCGACCGCCAGGTCGAGGCCGTGCGCGACGACGAAGCGGTCGATGACGTCGAACTCGGACGCAGCCTTGCCGTCGAGCCGCGTGACGACGCCGTCTTCGATCTCCAGCTCCGGCGTCGGGTCGTTCGGCCCCCCGGCGGCGACGAGTCCGAGTTCCGGGAGGGGCGGGATCAGCAGCTCGCGGCGCAGCTCGCGGTGCTCGCGGCTCGCAAAGCGGCGGCTCGACG
>VAWZ01000035.1 GCA_005888365.1 Actinomycetota bacterium | reverse complement strand
TGACGCAGGCCGGTACCACATCCGTGATCAAGGCTTCCCTCAGCCCGGATGACGATGCGACCGCGAGCGTTCGGATCTACGCACCGACCGGAACGCAGCTGACGACGAATCAGGCTCCGGGCACGTCGTTGGGGACGGTCAGCGCGCTTGTGAAGGCGCTCGACCTGGGCGGCGCCGACCTGCCCTTCCAGGGGCAGCTCCTCGTGGCACCCCCAGGCGCCGTTCCGGCCGCGGTGCAGGCTGCGTGCACGCAGGGCGCGACACCTCTTGCGACGTGGCTCCTGGCGCTGACGGCAGCCGGCCAGTCGGTGAACGTGCCGGCGTTCGTGGTCGCGACGACCGGTGCGCAGACCGCTCTCGGGCCAGCCTCCATCCAGGTCTGCCTGCCTCCGCCGGAGTACGCCGGGGCGTGCGGTGTTCGGTGCGAAGCTCTACAGCGCGACGTTGACGGTCAACGGCGTCTTCAGCGCCGTTCCCGTGGGTGCCTGGATCTCCTTCTGGACGCCGTACAACCCGGGCGTCGGCACGGTGAACGCCGCGGGCACGGTCGCCGCCCCCGCGGCTGTCGCTCCGGGCGCGGTCTCGGTCGCGGCCAAGAAGAGCGGACGGCTGGGCGCAATCGTCGCGGGCAAGGTCACGCAGGCCGGGCAGGGACGCGGCGGGGCGACCGTGACCATCCGCGGTGGAGCGAAGCCGTCCGCGCTCAAGAAGCTCGGCTCGGTCAAGGTCAAGGCGAACGGCGCCTACAGCTTCAAGGCAAAGCGCGGGACGTTCTTCAAGGTCACAGCGGTCGCGACCTCCGCGTCCGCACCTCCGCTGTGCAGCGCGCTCGCCGCGGCGCTGCCCTACCCCTGTGTGAACCCGACGACGGACGGATTCGTCGTCCAGAGCAAGACGGTCAAGAAGAAGTAGCAGCAAGAGGCTTCGCTCAGGAAACGGGCGCCTGCAGGGCGCCCGTTTCTCTAGGGTGGCCCGGTGGCCGCCACGGTCCGGATCGGGATCTGCAGCTTCGCCGACGAGGGCCTCCTCAAGCACTGGTACCCGCGCGGAGTCTCGACTCCCGCAGCCCGGCTCGGCTACTACGGCGAGCGCTTCGACACGGTCGAGGTCGACTCGCCCTTCTACCACCTGCCCGACCCGGCAGTGACGGGCCGCTGGGCGCAGCGAACGCCGCCCGAGTTCGTCTTCCACGTGAAGGCGCACCGCACGATGACGCATCACGAGGACGCGGAGCAGGAGGAGGCCTTCGGGGAGTTCCGCACTTCGCTCGAGCCGCTCGAGCTCTCCGGGAAGCTCAAGGGGATCCTCCTCCAGTACCACCCGAGCTTCAAGAAGTCGCCGGAGGCGAAGGACGAGCTCTCGCAGGTTCGCCCGCTGCTCGATCCGCTCGTCCCGCTCATCGAGTTTCGGCACCGGTCGTGGCTGACCGGGGTCGAGCGCGACGACACCCTCGAGTTCCTCGAGCGGGAGGGGCTCGCCGTCGTGTCCGTCGACGCGCCGCCGACGCGGGCATCGAACGTGCTCGCGACCTTCACCGCCGCCACGCACGCGGTCGCGTACGTCCGCTTCCACGGCCGCAACGTCAAGACCTGGAACATCAAGGCCGAGAAGTCGTCCGAGCGCTTCAACTGGATGTACTCGGCGGAGGAGCTCGCCGAGTGGGTCGAGCGCATGGCGCAGCTCTCCGACGAGGCCGACGAGGTCTATGCGATGTTCAACAACAACCGCGACGACTTCGCGCCGAGAAGCGCGGCGATCCTGCGCGGGCTGCTCGACGAGGCCGGAATCCCGGCGAGCGGAGGCATCGAGCCGCCGGCACTGGCGCCGACACTCTTCTAATGCGTCGAGTCCGGAATCCGCGCGATGTGCGGATTCCGGTCGCGCGAAGATCCCCGAAGACCGCTGCTTCGCAGCGTTTGGCGCCGCGCTGCCGAATAGAGTCGGCTGAGTGCGCGTGCTTTCCGTGACCCACGGCCCGAGCGTGCCAGGCGGCGTCTTCGACGAGGTGCTCGAGGCTGCCGGCCACGAGCTGGAGCGCTGGGTCGTCCCGCTGGGCGGCGCTCCGCGTGCGCCCGTGCGCTACGGCGCGGTGCTCGTGTTCGGCGGCTCGATGCACCCGGACCAGGACGAGCAGTTCTCCTGGCTCGAGTCCGAAGCGAGGTTCCTGCGCGACGTGCTCGCCGAGGGGATCCCGGCGCTCGGTGTCTGTCTCGGGGCGCAGCTCCTCGCGCGGGCGGCGGGAGCCGCCGTCGGACCAGCGGACGCATCCGAGGTGGGCTGGCTCGAGGTCGAGCTCACCCGGTCCGGTCGCGACGATCCCATCGTGGGAACGCTGCCGCCGCGCACCGCAGCCTTCCAGTGGCACCACTACACCTTCGGGATCCCGGAAGGAGCGCTCGAGTTGGCACGAAGCGACGTTTGCACCCAGGCCTTCCGGCTCGGCCGGGCTTGGGGCATCCAGTTCCACGCCGAGGCCACGCAGTCGATGATCGAGGGCTGGCTCGACGAGGACCCGGGCGACGTGCCCGACCCCGAAGCACTCCGCGCGGAGACCGGGCTTCGCATCGACGCGTGGAACGAGCTCGGACGCCGGCTCTGCGGCGCGTTCGTCGACCTCGTCGAGGCGACCTAGACGCTTGCGGTGAAATCGGAGGCAGCGCGGCCGCCCCGCGGCCGCGCTGCAGGGAATCTTTGCGCGATTGGAATCCGCGCGCTCGCGCCTGCGTAGCGGGCGCCTGCAGATGTTCGCGCGAGCAGAACCTGCGCTCGCAGATTCTGCTCTTCGCACTGAAGCGCGATTCCGATCTTGCGCACTAGTCGCTCGGGAGCGACGGATCGCGCGACCACTCGTGCCAGGAGCCGGCGTAGTTGCGCGCCTCGTAGCCGGCGCCGCGCAGGACCTGCGTAGCAAATCCTGAGCGCTGCCCCACGTGGCAGTACGCGACGATCTCCGTGCCCTCGGGAAGGGCCACGAGCTCTCGTACCTCCTTGCCGCTCCGGCACTCGAGCAGCTGCTCGAGCGGGAGGTTGCGCGCGCCGCGGATGTGCCCGTGCCGCGGGTCGCACGACGATGGCGCCGATCCGTCGTACTCGAGCACGGTTCTCACGTCGAGGACGGTCAGCCCGTCTTCGCCGAGGCGGCGCCGGAGCTCGTCGAGTGTCACGTCCATTGCGCCAGGAACTCAAGCACGACCTGGGTGAACTCGCTCGGCCGATCGAGGCTGACCAGGTGCCCGCCTCCGGGAATCACGCGCAGCGAGCCGCGCAGCGCCTGACTTGCGATCGCTCGCGCCTCCTCGACCGGGAGCAGCTCGTCCCCGTCACCGACGCAGACGAGCAACGGGCCCCCGAACGAGGCGACGACGCCCGTATTGTCCGACCGGTCGCGCATCGCTTCCTGGGCGACCGCGAGCTCTTCGGCGTCGACGTCCGTCTCGATGTCCGCCGGGATGCCGGTCGTCCGCAGCCCGGCGATCAGCTCGTCTCTGTATGCGCGGCGATCCGGAGAGTCGGCCCCTATGGGCGAGCCCACGAGGACGAGCCCGACAACTCGTTCGGGAGCGCGGCGCGCGAGCGCGAGCGCCGTGTAGCCGCCGAGCGAGGCTCCGACCGCCACGAACGGCCCGTCGATCTCGCCGAGCAGCTGGGTCGCCCACGCCTCTATCGAAGGCCCGCGGCCGTAGAGACGCGGTGCCACCGTCTCGAAACCCGCGCCACCGAGCGCCGTGACCTGCGGCTCCCACATGGTCTCGTTCGCGGGCCATGCGTGGAGGAGCAAGACCCTCACGCGCGATCGATTCGAATGGCGCCTTCGATCTCGGGCGCGTCGGCCCATCCATGGGTCGCGCCTTCGACTCCGAGCACACGAGCGAAGGCGTCGAGCAGCTCGCGTGCGGGCGGCAGGTCTCCGGGCGCCGGCGCAGTCCGGGCGACCCGGCGAACGGCCTCGGGCTCGGCACCGGTCAGCCTCGAGACGACCCGGGGGTTCGCCGCCAGGCCGACGACGTCGCCCGGCGGGAGCGGGCCGAAGTACTCGGGAACGGAGAGGTACTCGTCCACGATGCGCCCGTCCTCGAACAGGATCATCCTGAGCACCGCCTCCTCCTCCACCCCGAGCACGACGACGACCGCACCTCTGCGGTCTGAGAGCTCGCGCGCGAGACGGCGCAGCATCTCGGGCTCTCGGTCGCAGACGTCGTCGTAGACCCCGATCCAGCCGTTGCGCGGAGGAGCGACGACCGAGCCCCGCGAAGCACCAGGGAGCTGGGGAACGAACTGGCGCACTGCCTGCTCGACGGAGGTCACGTCGTCGGACTGGACGTGAATCGAGCCGAACGACGAGGTCTCGCGGGCCCCGAGCCGGTGCTCGAGCTCGGCGATCGAGCCGGTCATCACGACGACCTCGTCGCGGAGGCCCCAGCGCGCATACACGGAGCGCGCGACCGCATTCGACGTCTGGACGTCGAGATCGAGCTGCTCGACCCCGAGGGCCGCGAACTCTTTGACGACCTCTCGCACAAGGTCGGTCGCGATCCCGTTGCGGCGTGCGGCGCGGGACACGTAGAGATCGGTGAGCGTCCCGTAGCGCTCGGAGCGGCGACGACCGAGGGCGAAGCCAACCAGGCCTCCGGAGTCGTCCTCGGCGAGGACCGCGATCTCGGAGGCGAGGATCTCGGCGATCTCCCCGAGCTCCTTCTCCACGTCGAGAGCCTCGAACTCGGGCGGCGGGACCTCCTCCGCGAACTCGCGCCAGAGCGCGGCGACCGCGTCGAAATCGTCGGGTCCGGCGCGGCGAACGTTCATGGGCCAGGATCCTCTGGCCCATGAACGTGTGGAGGGATGTGGGGAACCGGGAGGTTCCCCACGCTTTCTGAAAGGAGGGGGTCGCACTTGGTTTGCGCAAGACCGGAATTCGCTCGCGCGAATCCCGGTCGCGGAAATGCGTGGGGAAACATGGTTTCACCCGTGAACGCGAGCCGAAGGCGAGCGTTGGTCATCCGGCCATCCGCAGCCCGACCAACAGATGCTGGGCGGTCAGGTTCTGGAACGGCGTGAAGCGTTCTCCCATCGTGCGTACCTCCTCGATCGAGAGCGAGCGGCCGTCAGCGTAGAACGCGCCGACCGCCTTGCGTACGCCGAGGTCGCCCGCGGGCCACGCCGCGGGACGAGCGAGCGCACGAGCGAGAAACCAGTCCGCGGTCCAGCGACCGAGGCCGCGGACGGCCACGAGGGTCTCGACGACGTCGGCGTCCGGGAGCGTTCCCAGGCGCTCGAGGTCGAGCTCGGAGCGTGCCAGCCCGAGCACGTACTCGGCCTTGCGCTCCGAGAATCCGAGGGAACGGAGCTCGGAGACGGTCGCGTCGGCGACGCGCTCGCGGGCCGGGAACTCGCAGGCGACCTCGTGCCGGGCCCCGTACCGCGCAACGAACCGGGCGCGAATCGCCGCAGCCGCCTGCAGCGAGACCTGCTGCGCCGTGATCGCGATCACGAGCGCCTCGAAGCGGTTCGGCGTGAGCGTCGGCCGGAAGCCGGGCACCCTCGCCACGACATCGGCGAGAACCGCCTCGTGTTCCGCCCAGGCGCGAAACGCGTCGAGATCGAACGGAAGCCCAAGAAGAAAGGAGACCTCCGCAGCGGCCTCGACGCTTCCCGGGTCGAGGCGCACTCCGCCGCCCACAGGCTCGATCCGCACCTCGCGGCCGGCGATGACGCGCTGGAGCCCGCCGTCGTGCCAGACCGTCGCCCCATCCGATCCGTACTCGCGGAAGCGCACGGTCGAGAGCGTGAAGTCATAGGGCTGCGGGATGGGCAGGTGCACGGCGGGCGCACAAGCTACCCGCGGCGAGCTACGGCCTCGAGTGGTCCCTCGAGCCGAGGACGGAGTCGACTGCGTCGAGGGCACGCTGGACGTCGTAGAAGTCCGCGAACGCTTCGTAGGGAACGCCTTTCGACGCGAGGTACGTCGCCAGGCCGTCACGGGCGAAGACACGCGAAGCGGCGAGCGCGACGCACCGGTCAGAGAATCCGTCGCCCACGAACACGATCTCGTCGAGGCCTGCGAGGTCCGAACGCTTGCACGGCTCCTCGCACACCGGACACACCGGCACCTCCCGGAAGAGGACTCGCCAGCCGTCGGGCCTGGGGTCGACGCGGTTCGCGGTCACGTGCAGTTCGAGACCCTCTCGCTCGAGCACCGGCTCGATCAGCTCGTGGAAGCCGCTCGAGACGACGAGCGGCCGGTAGCGGCGCGCGAACTCGACGAAGCCGCGGCGCAGCCGAACGTTCTCCCGCACCCACGCGACGACTTCCGCGATCGGAGCCCGGACGGATCGAAACTCGCCCGCGATCACCTCGCGGAGGGTCAGGTCGCGGCCGAGCCGAGCCTCGTGATCCTCGTAGATCCGCTCGTCCCCGAACTCGAGCAACACCAGGTGCAGCCCGTCCGTCTCGGTGGCAGTTCCGTCCCAGTCGACGACGACCTGGGCCGACATCACGTTCCTCTCGCGGTCGTTTGGCGAGTCCGGCCCGACAGCGTTCCGATTCCGGTGACGTCCAGCTCGACGAGCGTTTCGGGCGGGATCGCGTCGACTCGTCCCGCCGCCGGGCCCGCAAGGAGGTCGCCCGGCCGGAGCACCGTTCCGCGGGCCGCGAGATCCCGGGCCGCGCTCCAGGCGAAGCCGTCGAGACGGCCCTGTAGACGCTCGTCGCCGTCCACATGCACCACCGAGGTCAGCTCGGCCGCCAGCGCGTCCGGCGTGACGACGACCGGTCCGAGGGAGAGCGCGAAGTCGCGATCCTTCGGCACCGGAGCTCCGGGGCGGCGCCATTCGGCGAAGGCCGTGAATCCCCCGAGCGCGCCGTCGAGCCCGACCACTGCGGCAAGCCGCGGCAGAAGCTCGAGCGGGCGGTCGGACGCGATCGCTGCGCCCGGGCCGACCACAGCCGCGGGGTTCGCGAACTCGAACGAGGTCTCGTCGTCGAACACCCGGATCGACGGAGGATGCAGGACCGGTGCCAGCAGCCTGACCACGGAGAGCGGGTAGACAGCGTGCTCGCGTGCGGTGCCCCCGCCCGTGAAGTAGGACTCGAGCTTCTGGGCCGCGAGCTGGACGACGTGGTCGCCGTCGAGACGGCCGACCCAGCCGCGCTCCATCGGCTCCGCCACGGGACGAAACATGCAGAGCTTCATCCAATTCCCATAATCAGACTCATGCGTACGCTCGCGGTCGTCGCCTTGCTGCTCGTCTCCGCCGTGGCCGCGGGCGCCGCGAGCAGCCCCCGCTTCGTCCGCTCGGACGGCTCCGCGATCCTCGTCCCCGGCGCGGTCAGAGCGTGGTGCGACACGGAGGGGCTCCACGTCCTGACCCTCGGACGAATCAACCAGTCACGCTGGCAGCTCAGTGTCGCCCGACGAGACGTACGGCCGGGTCGCTCGGTCGCCTTCACGTGGATGCGCCGGCACGGGATCGAGGTATTCGTCTTCGACGCCAAGACGCGGAACGAGGCGTCGGAGGGGACCGAGGGATCCCGCGGCCGGATCACGCTCCGGCAGGCGACCTGCCGTCGCGGAGGCATGCTCGCGCTCGGGCTTTCCGGCACGATCGGGAGCGAGTTCTCGGACGGGAAGCCGATTCGGATGTCGGGAACGTTCCAGGGACGGGTCGGCGTGCGCCCGGGCCGCTGACCGAGCCGTCCCGTCACGGCTCGGTGTGGACGACGACGTCGGCGATGCCCGGCACCGCGCTTCGCACCCGCTCCTCGAGCGCGCTCGCGCGGTCGTGTGCCTCCGCAAGGGACTCACGTGCGCCGAGCCCGACCGTGAGGAAAGCGACGATCCCGTCGTCCGTCCGCACGAAACGGAGCTCACGCGGGGCCGCCCCGGTCTCCTCGCGCACCGCCGTCTCGACCGCGCCCTCGTCCACCTCCGCTGCCTCGCCCGCCGCGGTCTCCGCCAACGGCTCGAGATGCGTACGCACCGCGCTCACCTCCGGCACCGCGTCGCCGATCGCGCGCTCGATCTGCTCCGCGACTGCGTGTGCGCGCTCGAGGCTCAGGTCGCCCGGTAGCTTGAGGTGCAGCGAGATCTCCAGGCCTCCCTCCACCTCGAGCACCCGGAGGTCGTGGATCTCCCGCACGTGCGAGACGCCGAGCGCCGCCGCGAGCGCACGCTCGCGAATCCCTGCACCGACGCCGCGCGGCTCCACGTGCACCACCACATCCGCGCCCGGAAGCGCATCCTGGACCGCATCCTCGACGCGGTCTGCGGCCGCGTGCCCCTGCCCCACGGCAGCCCCCGGCGCGATGCCGATCACCACGTCCGCGAAGTGCGAGCCACCGGAGCGCCGGACGCGGAGCCTGCGCAGCTCGACAGGCGGGTTGAGCGCGGCGATCGCCTTGCGTGCGGCGCGCTCGGCGTCGACCGGCGCCTCGTCCATGAGGACGTTCACGTTCCGGCGCAAGAGCCGGACGGCGGCGACGACGACGAGCACCGCGACGAAGAGGGCTGCGATCGCGTCGCCCTTCGGAGAGCCGAGGTCGGCCGCGACCAGCCCGGCGAGGACGGCGATCGTCCCGGCGAGATCGCTGCTGAAGTGGAGCGCGCTGGCGATGAGCGCGTCGCTCCGGTAGCGCTGCCCCGCCCGCAGCGAGACGAGCAAGCGCGAGGAGTCGATCGCGACGACGAGGGCGACTGCCCCGAACGTCCAGACGGTCGGGTCGACCGAGAACGAGACGACGCCCACGAGCCGCGCAACCGCGGCGGCCGCGATGAAGACGCTGACGCCGATCAGGAACCCCGCCTCGCCGAGGGCAGCGAGGTTCTGCGCCTTTGCATGCCCGAACGGATGCCCGCGGTCGGCCGGTCGGACCGCCACCGACACCGCGAAGAAGGTGAGGAGCGCCGCGGCGAGATCGGTTCCCGAGTGCGCAGCCTCCGCGACGAGGGCGAGGCTTCCGCTGCCGAGCCCGGCGGCGAGCTTGATCGCGATCAGGAGGCAGGCGGCCCCGACCGAGACGAGCGCCGTTCGCCGTTGCGGCGACATGGGCAAAGGCTAGACGGCCCTTCTGTCGAGGACGGGTCCACCCTATCCTCCCCCCGGTGAGGATCTGCCCGAGCTGCGGACGCGAGAACGCGGACGACGCGCGCTACTGCTCGGCCTGCGCGACGCCACTCGAGACCGTGCCGGCGAAGGAGGAGCGGAAGGTCGTGACGTGCCTCTTCTGCGACCTCGTCGGCTTCACCGCACGGGCAGAGAAGATGGACCCGGAGGACGTGCGCAGGCTCCTCCAGCCCTACCATGCGCGCGTTCGCTCCGACCTCGAGCGCCACGGCGGCACGGTGGAGAAGTTCATCGGCGACGCGGTCATGGCGGTCTTCGGCGCCCCGACCGCCCACGAGGACGACCCCGAGCGAGCCGTGCGGGCTGCGCTCGCCATCCGCGACGCGCTCGCCGACGAGGAGGAGCTCGACGTCCGCATCGGGATCACCACCGGCGAGGCGCTCGTCGCTCTGGGCGCCCGGCCGGAGGAAGGCGAGGGGATGGCTTCGGGAGACATCGTCAACACTGCCGCCCGCCTGCAGACGGCTGCCCCCGTCAACGGCATCCTCGTCGATGAGTCAACGCACCGTGCAACCGAGCGCGTCATCGAGTACCGCGACGCCGCGCCGGTCGAGGCGAAGGGAAAGACCGAGCCGATCGCAGTCTGGGTAGCGGTAGACGCGAAGGCTCGCTTCGGCGTCGACGTCCGGCAGCTCGGCGCTGCGCCGCTCGTCGGCCGCGAGGACGAGCTCGACGCCCTGCTCGCGGCGCTCAACCGTGCCCGCCGGGAGCGCGAGCCTCAGCTCGTCACGCTCGTCGGCGTCCCGGGCATCGGAAAGAGCAGGCTCGTCTGGGAGCTCTTCCAGCGGGTCGACGAGGAGCCGGAGCTCACGTTCTGGCGGCAGGGCCGCTCACTGCCCTATGGGGAAGGGGTGAGCTTGTGGGCGCTCAGCGAGATGGTGAAGGCGCAGGCGGGAGTCCTCGAGACCGACGCGGCAGAGCAGACCGCGGCCAAGCTTCGCGAGAGCATCGCGTCGCTCGTCTCTGATCCCGCCGATCGCCCGTGGCTCGAAAATCACCTCCGCCCCCTCGTCGGACTCGAAGCAGGTATCGAGTCCGGGTCGGATCGACGAGACGAGGCCTTTGCCGCCTGGCGCCGCTTCTTCGAGGCAGTCGCCGAGGAGCGCCCGCTCGTGCTCGTCTTCGAGGATCTGCACTGGGCGGACGACGCACTGCTCGACTTCGTGGACTATCTCCTCGACTGGGCGAGCGGCGTTCCGATCCTCGTGGTCGGGACCGCCCGACCCGAGCTCCTCTCGCGGAGGCCTGGATGGGGCGGCGGCAAGCCAGGCGCGCTCTCACTTGCGCTCACGGCGCTCACGGACGACGAGACGGCGCAGCTCGTCCACACCCTGCTCCGGCGGCCCGTACTCGAGGTGGCGGTGCAAAGGATCTTGCTCGAGCGGGCAGGCGGGAATCCGCTTTACGCGGAGGAGTTCGTCCGCATGCTCGACGAGCGCGAGGACGGTGAGCTCCCCCTTCCGGAGACGGTTCAGGGCTTGATCGCGGCCCGCCTCGACGGCCTGGCGCCCGAGGAGAAGTCACTCTTGCAGGCGGCGGCCGTGCTCGGGAAGGTGTTCTGGCTCGGCGCCGCCTCCGAGCTTGGGGACGTCGAACGCCGGTTGGCCGAGGAGCGCCTACACGTGCTCGAGCGCAAGGAGTTTCTCCGGCGCGAGCGACGCTCTTCCGTCGCCGGAGAGGTGGAGTACGCGTTCCGGCACCTCCTCGTTCGGGACGTCACCTACGGCCAGATTCCACGCGCAGTCCGAGCCGACAAGCACCGTGTCGCCGCGCGCTGGATCGAGTCGCTCGGGAGGCCTGAGGATCACGCCGAGACCGTCGCCCACCACTACCTTCGCGCTCTCGAATTGTCGCGCGCGGCGGGAGCGTCGATCGACGACATCTCCGACGCGGCACGGCGGGCACTGAGAGAGGCGGGGGAGCGAGCGTCCTCATTGAACTCGCACGCAGCGGCGGCGAGGTTCTACGAGCAAGCGCTCGCCCTTGGCTTCCCGGACGACGCCGACCGAGCAAGCGTTCAGTTCCGACGGGCGCGATCGCTCCACCTTGCAGGAGACGCCGAGCGCGAGGTCGCGCTCGAGGACGCGCGCGCGACGCTCCTGGCCGTCGGGGATTCCGAGCACGCCGCCGAGACGGACTCGCTGCTCGCCGAGTACTGGTGGCACCGCGGCGATCGCGACCGTTCTCTCGAGCACCTCGAAAGATCACGGGCGCTCGTCCACACGCTCCCGCCCTCCCCGGAAAAGGCACACGTGCTGAGCCAGGTCTCGCGCTACCGTGCGCTCGCAGAGCAGAACGAGGAGGCGATCCAGGTCGGCGAGGAAGCGCTCGCTATGGCCGAGGCCCTCGGGCTGGACGAGCTTCGTGCGCATGCGCTCGACAACATCGGGATCGCCAAGTTCAACCTCGGTGACCTCGCGGGTATCGACGACACCGAGCGGAGCATCGAGATCGCAGTCGCGGCACGGTCTCCCGAGGCCGCGCGTGGGTACAACAACCTGGGTGCGTTCATGTGGATGCTCGGAGACTTTCGACGCTCGTGCAGGTTGATCGGCGAGGCCGTAGCAGTCGGCGAGCGACTGGGAAACGCCTCGCTCGCGACGTACTCGCGGCTCGTCCAGGTACAGCAGCTCTTCGCACAGGGGAAATGGGAGGAGGGAACTCGCCGCGCTGACGAGTTTCTGGCAGTGTGCGATGCGGGGGAATCGCACTACATGGAGAGCGGCGTTCGCGGGGCCCGAGCGCAAAGCCGGCTGGCTCGAGACGATGTCGAGGGCGCGTTGGAGGACCTGCGCAAGATGCTGCCGGCCGCTCGGAGAGCCGGAGATCCCCAGGCCCTGGTTCCATCGCTTCAGAGCGCTGCATTTCTCTACTTCGAGCTCGGACGCGTCACCGAGGCGACGGACCTTGCAGGCGAGACTCTCGCACTGGCACCACCGGGCTTTGCGCTCGTCGAGCTCTCCTGGATCGGGGCAGAGCTCGAGTGCGAGGCCGAGCTCCGGGAGCGGCTCGAGCGAACCCTGCTCGTGACGAAGTGGCACGATGCGGCACGCGCGCTCCTCGACCGTGATTTCGCCATGGCCGCCGACGTCTTCTTCGAGATCGGAGATCTCGTCTACGAAGCGCGGGCGCGTCTCCGAGCGGCCGGGCACCTGGTTCTCGCGGAGCGCAGGGCAGACGCCGACGAGCAGCTGCGAAAGGCCCTCGCCTTCTGGCGCTCGGTGGGCGCCACGCGCTACGTCCGCGAGGGCGAAGCTTTGCTGGCAGCAGCCAGCTAGAGGTTCCCGCGCAGCGCCTGCTCGCGCTCGATCGACTCGAACAGGGCCTTGAAGTTGCCCTCGCCGACGTGGTCGCGCCATGGCGCTCGATGACCTCGAAGAAGACCGTGGGCCGGTCCTGCGCGGTCTTGGTGAAGATCTGCAGCAGATAACCGTCCTCGTCCCGGTCGGCGAGGATGCGGAGACGCTTCAGGTCGTCGTAGTCCTCCGAGATCTCGCCGACGCGTCCCTCCACCTCTTCGTAGTACGCGTCCGGCGTGTCCAGGAAGGCGACGCCTCGCTCGGTCATCGCCTCCACCGTGCGGACGATGTCCTCGCTCTGCATGGCGATGTGCTGCACCCCCGGCCCGTGGTTGAACTCGAGGTACTCCTCGATCTGGCTCTTCCGCTTCCCCTCGGCCGGCTCGTTGATCGGAAACTTGATCTTCCCGCTCCCGTCCGCCATCACCTTCGACATGAGCGCCGAGTACTCCGTCTGGATCTGGTCGTCGCCGAAGTGGACGATGTTCGTCATCCCGAAGACCCGCTCGTAGAACT
>VAWZ01000034.1:15374-29305 GCA_005888365.1 Actinomycetota bacterium | reverse complement strand
TCCGGGCACGCAAGCGGGAACTGCAAACCCTGCTAGCTGTGAGGTTTGGCCATGCTCCGGTAGTCGAGCGCCCTGTCGAGCACGGATTCCTCGACGCCCGCGTCGCGAGCCACCTCGCGCAGCGAGCGGCCGGAGGCGGCGGCTTCCTTGACGATCTCCGTCGCCTTGTCGTACCCGATGTACGGGTTCAGCGCGGTCGCGGCGGAGAGGGTGAGCTCCGCGTAGCGCTCACACTGCTCGCGGTTTGCCTCGATCCCGTCGACGCACCGTTCCGCGAGCAGGCGGCTCGCGCTGGCGAGCAGGCGGATCGACTGCAGCAGGTTCCGTGCGATCAGCGGGACGTAGACGTTGAGCTCGAACTGGCCGCTCATGCCCCCGACCGTGATCGCGGCGTCGTTCCCGATCACCTGCGCGGCGACCTGGGTCACGACCTCCGGGATGACGGGGTTCACCTTCCCGGGCATGATCGAGCTTCCCTTCTGCAGCTCCGGGAGGAAGATCTCGGACAGGCCCGCGCGCGGACCGGACCCCATGAGCCGCAGGTCGTTCGCGACCTTCGTCAGCGAGACGGCCACCACCTTGAGGGCGCCCGAGGCCTCGACGAGACTGTCCCGCGCCGCCTGCGACTCGAACGGATCAGCAGGGGCAGAGATCTCGAGCCCCTCGGATGCGAGGATCCTCCGCACCCGCTCGGCGAACTCGGGATGCGTATTCAGGCCGGTGCCCACCGCCGTGCCGCCGAGCGGAATCTGGCCCAGCCGCGGGAGGACGTCCTCCAGGCGTGCGCTGCCCTGTCGCACCTGTGCCGCATACCCCCCGAACTCCTGGCCGAGGGTCACGGGGACCGCGTCCATCATGTGCGTCCGCCCCGACTTGAGCACGTTGTCGAACTCCTGAGCCTTGCGCTCCAAAGCGACTGCGAGCCGGTCGAGTGCGGGCAGAAGCTCGTGGACGATCTCGTCGAGCGCGGCGAGATGCACCGCAGACGGGAAGACGTCGTTCGACGACTGGCCCATGTTGACGTCGTCGTTCGGGTGGACGCCGTCGCCTGCAAGCGAGGCGATCACCTCGTTCGCGTTCATGTTCGAGCTCGTCCCGGATCCCGTTTGGAAGACGTCGATCGGGAACTGGTCGTCGTGCTCGCCGCGTGCGATCGCGTCTCCGGCCGATGCAATCCGCTCCGCTTTGTCCAGCTCGAGGAGCCCGAGCTCCGCGTTCACGCGCGCCGCAGCGGCCTTGATCCGGCCGAGCCAGCGTGCGACGGAAGTGGGAATCGGCTCGCCCGAGACCCGGAAGTTCTCGATCGCCTTGTCCGTCTCGTCCCCCCAGAGCTCGCGTCGCTCGGCGGTCTCGCTCACGACGTCGAGTCTAGCCCCGTGTAGCCCGGTGTCAGACACCGCCGAAGACGCACGTCTGTAGGAGCGATCTCGATCGAGTCTTTCCTCCGCTGTGCGGGCTGTTTGCCTGTGGACACGTTGGCATCGTTTTGGCGCACACGTGCGGTGTCTGACACCGCCTGGCAGACGCCGCCTGGCAGACACCCATGGTGCGCCCGCTCGTCCGGCACCACGAGTCAGACCTTCGCGCCTCCCGCCGCCTCGAGCAGCTCGTCCCACGTGCAGAGCTTGATGCGCGGGCGACCCTTGCCTGCGCCACGATCGCGCTCGAGCGCGTCGATCGCCTCCCAACCGGCGTACATCACGATGTCGGCGCCCCGCTGGGCGAGCAGCTCGTCGAGACGCCCCGAGTGCTCCGCTGAGCGACGAAGGAGACCCTCGGCAGCGTCCGCGAGCAGGAGGTCGGCGGTCTCTGTCGCGTCCTTCTTGTTCGTTCCGATGACCCCGGTCGGGCCACGCTTGATCCAGCCGGCGCAGTAGAGCCCGGGGATGGCCACGCCGTTCTCGTCCACCACCCGACCTCCAGCATTCGGCATCGTCCCCGCCCTCTCGTCGAAAGGGACACCCGGGAGCGCGATGCCGTGGTACCCGACGCTTCGGAAGACGGCTCCACAACGGACGACCTCGCTCTCGCCGGTCGGAACCGCACGCACGCGGCCGGCGGCGTCCGCCTGCAGGCGGTTGCGCACGACCTCGACAGCCTCGACGCGCTCGTCTCCGAGGATCCTGACGGGGGAGACGCGAAAGCGCAGGTGAACGGCGCGCGCCATTCCGGCCGGCTTCCTTGCCGCGAACTCGCGCAGGACGTCCAGGTTCCGGCGGACGATCGGAGTCGCGGCCGCGAGCTCCGCTTCGCTCGCCGGATCGAGCTCGAGCTCGCTCGGATCGACGAGGATGTCCGCGCCTGCGAGCTCGCCCATCTCCTGCAGCTCCGGGGGCGTCCAGGACGCCTGAACCGGCCCGCGTCGCCCGAGGACGACGATCTCGCGGATTCCGGCGTCGGCGATGGCCTCGATCGCCGGGTCGGTCGTGTCCGTGGGCGCGAGCTCGTCCCGTGTCAGGGCCAGCATCCGTGCGACGTCGAGCGCGACGTTGCCGTTGCCGATGACGACGGCTCGCTCTCCGGACAGGTCGAAGACGCGATCCGCGTAGTCGGGATGGCCGTTGTACCAGGCCACGAACTCGGTCGCCGCCCACGAGCCCGGAAGATCCTCGCCCGGGATGCCGAGACGACGATCGGTCTGCGCACCGACGGCGTAGATCACCGCGTCGTACAGCTCGAGCAGCTCCTCGTGAGACACGTCCCGTCCGACCTCGACGTTTCCGAGGAAGCGGAAGCCGGGACGGGCGGCGATCTTCTCGAACGCCCGTGAGACGGCCTTGATGTTCGGGTGGTCGGGAGCGACCCCCAGACGGACCAGTCCCCACGGCGTGGGAAGACGCTCGAGCATGTCCACCTCTGCCAGCGCGCCCGCGGCGAGGAGGTGGCCGGCGGCGTAGAACGCAGCTGGGCCGGAGCCGACGACGGCGACGCGAAGAGGCCTGCCGGCGCCGTGCTCGCTCACGGGCGGCGATCCTACTCGGGTGCGGCAGGCTGGTCGCCGGCCGCCCTGGGCCAATTTCGCCTCCCGCCACGTGGAGTACGCGACGGATCGGGTCAGAGCGAAGATCACGAGCGCGTTGACGGGATGGAAGAAGCCCACCGCAGGGACGCCGAATCCGATCCAGGCGAGCAGCACTTGCAGGATGAGGAGCAACGCGAGTACGCCGTGCCGCCCGAGTCGCCACCTGCCGATGCCGGCAATCACGCCGATGACGAGGAAGATGAGTCCCGCGAGCACGACGAAATAACCGAATGCGGCGTGCAGGCCGAAGCCGTGATCGAACCCGTGCTCCGTGATCGCCTTCGGCGTGTTGTCGTCGATTTTGTGCGCTGCGTAGAAAGCGCCGTAGCCCGCGAAGCCAACTTGGACGATGATCATGACGAGCAGAAGCGAGGCCCACCAGCGATAGAGCGTCTTCACTGTTCCTCCCGGTAGCTGACGCCACGAGCCTACGAGACTCGCCGGACTATCTCAAGAGTAGACCGGGGACCCTGCTCAGTGGGAGCAGCCCGACCCGCAGCCGGCCGCCGCCTCGTCGCCCGACTCTTCGCCTTCTGCGACGGTGAACGAATGACCGCAGCCGCAGGAGGCGACGGCGTTCGGGTTCTCGACCTTGAACCCCGACTCGTTGATCGTGTTCAGGAAGTCGACCGTCGATCCCTGGAGGTACGGAGCGCTGAAGGGGTCGACCACCACCAGCACGCCATCGAGGTGAAGCTCGATGTCGCCCTCGGCCGACCCGGAGTCGAAGCCGAGCCCGTACTGGAACCCCGAGCAACCGCCGCCCTGGATCGCCACGCGCAGCACGAGGGACTCGCCGTCCGGCTCCTCGGCCATGAGCTGCCTGATCTTCTCGGCGGCTACGGGTGTGAGCGAGACCAGCGGAACAGATTCCTGCGTCTCGGTCGGGTGCTCGACTGTTGCCACGCACGCATGGTAGCGGACGGCTCCGGCGATTCCAGAGTCCGACTTTGTGACACTCGTATCGCTCATTTCACGCGGGCTCGCCCGTACCTTCGTGCGCCCGGAGAAGAGAGTGCTAGGTTTCGCGCGAGACGAGATCGAGGTCCCTCGCGGGGGTACGACCGAGTGCTCCAGAACTGGTTGCCGTTCCTCTTCTACGCGCTCTTCGCGGCGGCGATTCCAGCATCGATGATCCTCATGTCGTTCGTGCTTCCGAGGCGCCCGATCGCCGGCACCCGGCAGAAGTCGCTCCCCTTCGAGTCGGGCGTTTCCGAGGGCGCGCCGAGCCGCGAGCGTCGCTTCACGGTCAGCTTCTACCTCACCGCGATCCTCTTCATCCTCTTCGACATCGAGATCGTCTTCCTCTATCCGCTCGCGGTCCAGCTCGACGCCCTCGGGTGGTTCGGCCTCGTCGAGCTGCTCGGGTTCGTCGCTGTCCTCGGCGTCGCGTACGTCTACATCTGGCGCAAGGGAGCGCTCGACTGGCACTGACTCGCAACCTCCCGCTCGTTAGCGAGCGGCCGCTCGCCAAGGCGGGCCTCCAGTCCGAGCGCGTGCTCTGGCCCGAGCGAGGCCCGGGCGTCTTCGAGCGCGAGGTCGAGGAGATCGAGGACGCGCTTCTCCTGACCACGGTCGAGAAGGCGGTCCTCTGGGCGCAGTCGAGCTCGGTATGGCCGGACACGTTCGGGCTTGCCTGCTGCGCGATGGAGATGATCGCGGTCGTCTCGTCGCGCTACGACATCGCGCGTTTCGGGATGGAACGGTTCAGCTCCTCGCCGCGGCAGGCGGATCTCCTCATCGTCTCGGGCCGGGTGACGCACAAGATGGCGCCGCCGATCCGGCAGGTCTACGACCAGATGCTGGAGCCCAAGTGGGTAATCGCGATGGGCGCTTGCGCGAGCTCCGGCGGGATGTTCAACAACTACACGATCCTCCAGGGCGTGGACAAGATCGTCCCGGTCGACGTGCACGTTCCGGGCTGCCCGCCGCGCCCCGAGGCGCTCATCGAGGGAGTCGTCCGGTTGCACGAGAAGATCCGCGCCGGCGTTCCCCCCGCCTACGAGATCCGAGGGGTCGCGCAGTGACCTCGTACCCCGGGGTCCCCGGACTGATCGAGACGAAGGAAGCGCTCGGAGAGACGACGCTCGTCGTCGATCCCTCGCGCCTCGTCGAGGCCTGCCGCTACCTCCGCGACGAGGAGGGCTTCAACTTCCTGAGCGACATCGCGCCGGCCGACTACCTCGGCTGGGGAGAGCAGGAGGTCGCAGGCTACGTCGGAACCGCAACCGGGCGAGACCTGAACGAGCCAAGCACACAGGGCCTCGCGCGGGTTCCGGATCACAAGCCGACGCGCTTCTCCGTCTCGTACCACCTGCTCAGGGTCGCCGACGAACCCGCGCGGGTACGGGTCCAGGTGTGGCTCGACGACGGGGAGCCGGTCGCAAGCGTCATTCCCGTCTGGCCGGCCGCCGACTGGTTCGAGCGTGAGGCCTTCGACATGATGGGGGTCCCGTTCGAGGGGCACCCGAACCTCGTGCGCATCCTCATGCCGGAGGACTGGGAGGGCCACCCGCTGCGAAAGGACTATCCGCTCGGAGGGGAGCCGGTGCGCTTCTCGGACGAGGACTGAGGTAGTGGCGCTCGCGCCGAAACGGATCTACGCGGGCTCGCGTATCCCCAAGCGCGTCCCCACGATCCTCGACGTCGACCCCGAGAAGCACGCGTTCGATGACGTCCTCACCGTCAACTTCGGGCCGAACCACCCCTCGACGCACGGTGTGCTGCGCCTTGTCGTGGACCTGGACGGCGAGACGGTCGTCGGCATTCGCGCGGTCATCGGCTACCTGCACACGGGCTTCGAGAAGAACATGGAGGCGAAGTCGTGGTGGAAGTCGGTGACGTACGCACCGCGCATCGACTACGTCGCCTTCCAGGCGAACGAGCTCGTGTACGTGCTGGCGATCGAGAAGCTGCTCGGGATGGAGGTGCCGAGACGGGCGACCTGGGCCCGGATGGCGCTCACCGAGCTCACCCGCATCCATTCGCACCTCATCTGGCTCGGGACCTCGGCCCTCGAGCTCGGCGCGATCTCGCTTCTCTGGTACACGTTCGACGATCGCGACACGATCCTCGACCTCTTCGAGATGGCCGGCGGGACGAGGATGCACACGCGCTACTTCCAGGTCGGCGGGCTCGCCGAGGACCTCCCGCCGGGCTTCGTACCCGAGGCGCGGAAGTTCTGCCGGCAGATGCCGAAGTCGGTGGACGAGTACGAGGCGATCCTCGATCGCAACGCAATCTGGCTCGAGCGCACGAAGGGGATCGGGCTCCTCTCTGCCGAGGACGCCCTCGCGCTCGGACAGTCGGGGCCGATGCTGCGAGCCTCGGGCGTCGACTGGGACCTGCGGAAGGTGACGCCGTACCTCTTCTACGACCAGGTCGACTTCGACGTTCCCGTCTATTTCAACGGGGACGTGTACGACCGGTACAAGGTCCACATGGACGAGATGCGGCAGTCCGTCCGCATCGTCGAACAGTGCCTCGACCGGCTCGAGGAGACCGAGGGAGAGGCATGGATCGCGGACGACCGCAAGGTTGTGTTGCCTCCACGGCACGAGCTGCAGACCTCGATGGAGTCGCTCATCCACCACTTCAAGATCGTGACCGAGGGCTACACGGTGCCCGAGGGCGAGGTCTACGTCGTCATCGAGTCGCCGCGCGGCGAGGCGGGCTGCTACCTCGTCTCCGACGGTGGGCCCAGGCCGTGGCGCGTTCACTTCCGTGCTCCGAGCTTCGCAGCGCTGCAGGCGACGGCGACGGTCGTCCAGGACTGCCTCGTCGCCGACCTCATCGCCGTCGCGGGGTCGCTCGACCCCGTGATGGGAGACGCCGACCGCTGATGAGCAACACTCGCCTTCAGCTCGCGTTCATGGGGGAAACCATGTTTCCCCCATGCGACCCCCTTCTTCTTGAAAGCGTGGGGAACCTCCCGGTTCCCCACACCCCTCCACCCGCTCATGGGCGTGAGATCAGCCCATGAGCACGCCGTTCTACAACCGGGTGCAGAAGCTCCGGAAGCAGTACCCGCAGAGCCGCTCCGCGGTCCTCCCTGCGCTCCGTCTCGCGCAGGAGGAGCACGGCGGCTGGCTTCCCTCCGAGGCGTTGCGGGAGGTCGCCGACGCGCTCGACGAGACGCCCGCCTACGTCGTCTCCATCGCCTCCTTCTACGACATGCTCAATCTCGAGCCCGTGGGCCGGCACCTGGTCGAGGTCTGCACGAACCTCTCCTGCGCTCTCGCGGGCGCGCAGTCGGTGCTGGACGGCTTCGCCGGCGAGCTGGGCGTTCGTCCGGGGGGGACGACGGAGGACGGCGTCGTGACCCTCCGCGCGATCGAGTGTGCGGGTGGTTGCGGGCACGCGCCGGTGGTCATCGTCGACGGCGCATATCGCGAGCCGGTCCAGGCGAAGGACGTGTCGGCGATCGTCGAGGAGCTTCGTGCCTTCGACTGAGCTCTTCCTCGCAGGCACCGAGGACCACGACCTTCGGCGGCTCTCCGAGTACCGGGAGGTCGGTGGCTACGCCGCGCTCGAGAAGGCGCGCGCGATGGAGCCGCAGGCGGTGATGGGCGAGATCACCGGCGCGACGCTGCGCGGGCGCGGAGGCGCAGGGTTCCCGATGGGACGCAAGGCGTCGCTGCTCGCGAAGAACACCGGGAAGCCGACCTACCTCGTCGTCAACGCGGACGAATCGGAGCCCGGCGCCTTCAAGGACCGCGACGTCATGGGTCTGACACCGCATCGCCTGCTCGAGGGCTGCCTCATCACTGCGCACGGCATCGAGTCGACGGACGTGTTCATCTACATCCGCGGCGAGTATCTGCACGAATACGACGTGCTGGTCGCAGCGCTCGAGGAGGCGCGCACGGCCGCCCTGCTCGGCGACGTCACGATCGTGATCCACCGCGGCGCGGGCGCATACATCTGCGGCGAGGAGACCGGGCTGCTCGAGTCGCTCGAGGGAAGCCGCGGCCAGCCTCGACCGCGACCGCCATTCCCGCCGGTCGACGGGCTCTACGGCGCGCCGACCCAGATCAACAACGTGAGCACAATCGCGCTCGTCCCCAAGATCCTGGAGCTCGGCGCCGGGGAGTTCGCGAAGATCGGCGTTCCCTCCGCGCCCGGGACAGCGGTCTTCTCGCTGTCCGGCAACGTCGCGCGGCCTGGGAACTACGAGCGGCCGCTCGGCACGACGCTTCGCGAGTTGATCTACGACCTCGGAGGTGGGGTCGCCGACGGTCGCGAGCTGAAGGCGATCATCCCCGGCGGATCCTCGGTCCCCGTGCTGACGCCGGACGAGATCGACACGCCGATGGACTACGACTCCATCCAGGCGGCCGGCTCGTTCTTCGGCTCGGCCGCGATCATGGTGATCGACGACCGCGTCTGCATGGTGCAGCTGGCGCTGCGTGCGGCGCAGTTCTACATGCACGAGTCGTGCGGAAAGTGCACGCCGTGCCGAGTGGGGACCCGCTGGCTCGTACAGCTGCTGACGAAGATCGAGGTGGGCGAGGCGGAGCGACGAGACCTCGACCTGCTGGACGACGTGTGCGACAAGATGCTCGGCAAGTCGCTCTGCGCGCTCGGCGACTTCGCCGTGTACCCGGTGTCCAGCTACCTGCGCAAGTACCGGAGCGAGTTCGAGGCGCACCTGGGCGGGGCCGGGTGCCCGCTCGCCGGCATCTCGCCGATCGAGGGCATCTTCGCGCCGGTCTCCCAGCACGCTGGACATGCCGAGGTTGCCCATGTCGTCTGAGCTCGTCACACTGACGATCGACGACCGCCAGGTTTCGGTGCCGAAGGGCACCGGCCTCGTCGAGGCCGCGCAAGTCGCTCGCGTGGAGATTCCGGTCTTCTGCTACGAGCCACGCCTCGGGCCGCCGGTCGGCGCCTGCCGCATGTGCCTCGTCGAGATCGAGGGCGCTCCCAAGCTACAGGCGGGCTGCACGCTCACGGCCGGCGAGGGAATGGTCGTCCGCAGCGCAGCGACCTCGGCCAAGGCCGCCGAAGGACAGCAGGCGACGCTCGAGTTCATCCTCGTCAACCATCCCCTCGACTGTCCTGTCTGCGACAAGGGCGGGGAGTGCCCGCTGCAGGACCTCACGTTCCGCTACGGGCCCGGGAACACGCGGATGGCGTTCCCGAAGCTGACCTTCGACAAGCCGATCCCCGTCTCGCCGCTCATCGCGCTCGATCGCGAGCGCTGCATCCTCTGCTACCGCTGCACCCGGTTCTCGGACGAGGTCGCCGAGGACGGGCAGCTGGTCGCGAGGAATCGGGGTGCGCGCACCGAGATCGCGACGTTCGAGGACGAGCCGTACCGCTCGCCGTTCTCCGGCAACGTCGTCGAGCTCTGTCCCGTGGGCGCGCTCACCTCCAGCCTCTACCGCTTCGACGCGCGGCCCTGGGACATTCAGAACGTCCCGACCGTCTGCACCGCCTGCCCGGTCGGCTGCAACGTCTCGGCGACGATCCGCGAGGGAAAGGTCAGACGGATCCTGTCCCGCAACCATCCCGAGGTCGACCGCGGTTGGCTCTGCGACAAAGGCCGGTTCACGTATCCCCATCTGCGGGCAAACGACCGGATCACGGCTCCCCTCAGGCGGATTCCGCGGGGGCTCAGCGAGGTGTCCTGGGACGAAGCACTCGATTCCGCCGAAGAGATGCTGCGCGAAGCGGAGGGGGCCGTCGTCACCGCGCTCTCCGGCTCGGAGACGATGGAGATCGCCTACGGGCTCGGGCGCCTCCTGCGCGCGGGGCTGGGAGCCAACTCGGCCGTGCTGCCCGAGGCGACGTCGGACACGCTCGGAGCCTTTCGTCTGCCGCTCTCCGCGATCGCCGAGGCCGAGCTCGTGGTCGTCGTGGGCGACGATCCGGTCGTCGAGCGGGCTCCGATCGTCGACCTCTGGCTGAAGGAGGCGCGCCGGCGCGGAGCCGAGCTCGTCGTGTGCTCGCCGAGCGGCTCCGTGCAGACACCCCCCGGAGAAGCTGCACGCCTGTGCCAGAGCCTCGCCCAGCAACGGAACCCGCTCGGCCGCCGCCTGCGCGCCGCCGAGCGCGTCGTGCTCGTATGGTCCGGGCCGGGCGGAGGCGGAGGGGCCCGCGTGGCGGAGCTCGCCCATGCGCTCGGCTTCGAGGAGAAGCCCGGCTGCGGAGCGTTCCACCTGCCGGCGACCCCAAACGGCCGCGGCGTCGCCTTGGCGTGGTCCGCCGCCGGCGACAAGGACGAGGCCAATCCGCAGCCGATCAAGGTCCTGGTCGTCTCCGGCGACGAGGCCGCCGCCGACCCGTCTGTGCGCGCGCTTGCGGAGGATTCCGAGCGCGTGATCGCGATCACGATGTTCCACCAGCTCGTCGCCGGCTGGGCCGACCTCGTTCTCCCCGCCACGGCCTGCCTGGAACGAGACGGCACGAGCATGAACCTCGAGGGACGCGTCCAGCGCCTCCGGCGCGCGGTGCCACCACCCTGCCCCGACGAGCTCGCGTGGATCAGCAAGCTCGGCGACCGACTCGGGGTCGATATTCCCGCGCATGCCTCCAGGGTCTTCGCGGATCTCGCCGAGCACGTCTTCCGCGACCTCGGGCTCGACGACATCGGCGATCGCGCACCCCTTCCGGGTCGGAAGCCGTTCGAAGCGCCAGCTCCCGGAACCGCGTCGGCGACTGCGGCGCCTCCGGCCGCGGAGGAGCACTTCGTCGGTGCGCTCCATCTGCAGCGCTACCGGCCGCTCTTCTCCGGTCCAGCTGTCGAGCGCATCCGGGAGCTCGAGTTCCAGCGGCCGCCGTTCGAGGTGGAGCTGGCTCGGAGAGACGCCGAGCGCCGCCGGATTGCGACCGGAGACCGTGTTCTCGTGCGCTCGAACGGCACGTCGGTCGAGCTCCGGGCGCGCGTGAATCGCAAGCTCGTCGAAGGAGTCGCGCGGATCGCAGAGGAGCACGCCGCCGATCTCCATCCGTCGGTCGAGGTGGTGAAGGCGTGACCCCCGACTGGTGGGTGAGCCTGATCCAGGCTTTCGTCGTCATCAACCTCGTCCTGGTGACGTTCGCCTACCTGACGCTCGCCGAGCGGAAGGTGATGGGAAGGATGCAGCTCCGCTACGGCCCGAACCGGGCGGGGCCGAAGGGGCTTCTGCAGCCGATCGCCGACCTCCTCAAGCTGCTAGAGCTTCTACCCCGCCGCCGCCGTCGACTGGCTCTACCTGCTCGCGCCTTTCCTCGCCGCGTTCACCGCGCTCTCGACGTTCTCGGTCATCCCCTTCGGACCTGGCTGGACGGTCGCCGGCGTCTTCATCCCGGGCCAGGTCGCAGACCTGCCGATCTCGCTCATCCTCGTGTTCGCGATCGGCTCGGTCGGGGTCTACGGCTTCATCGTGGGAGGCTGGGCCTCCGACTCGAAGTACGCGCTCCTCGGCTCGATGCGGACCTGTGCGCAGCTCGTGTCGTACGAGGTCGCACTGGCCCTCTCGGTGCTCGGCGTCGTGATCATGGCCAAGTCCCTCGCGCTCACCGACATCGTCGCGGCGCAGCACGACACCGTCTGGTACGCCGCGCCGCAGTTCGTCGGGCTCCTCGTCTTCCTCTTCGCCGGCACGGCGGAGACTGCGCGCGCACCCTTCGATCTCCCCGAGGCCGAGCAGGAGCTCGTCGCGGGCTATCACACGGAGTACGGGGGCATGCGCTTCGGGCTCTTCACGATGTCCGAGTACATCAACCTGATCACTCTCTCGGGCCTTTGCGTGACGCTCTTCCTCGCGGGTTGGCACGGCTTCGGGTGGGACGGGCCGAGCTGGATCGCGCCGCTCTGGTTCATCCTCAAGCTCCTCATCCTCCTGTACGTCTTCATCTGGATACGGACGACGCTGCCGCGGCTGCGCTACGACCAGCTCATGCGCTTCGGGTGGAAGGTCCTCCTGCCCGTCGCGACGGTGAACGCCCTCGTCACCGCGGTCCTGGTGGTGTGGCTGTGAGCACCGCTCGCCTCCGGCTCGCGGTCGTGGGTGAAACCATGTTTCCCCCACGTGTCCCCTTCTTCTCGAGAGCGTGGGGAACCTCCCGGTTACCCACACCCCTCCACGCTCACAGTCCGGAGGCCGGCCAGTGAGCCCGCAACCGCTCGATTCGTTCAAGGGTTTCGCCGTCACCTTCCGGCAGATCTTCCGCAGGCCGATCACGCAGCAGTACCCGGAGTACAAGCGGCCGGTCTATCCGCGCTTCCGCGGGCGCCATCGGCTGTGGCGGCACGAGAACGGGCTCGAGAAGTGCGTAGGCTGCTCGCTCTGCGCAGCCGCGTGCCCGGCGGACTGCATTCGCGTCGTCGCAGAGGAGAACACCGCGGACAACCGCGTGTCGCCGGGCGAGCGTTATGCGCGCATCTACGAGATCAACATGTCGCGTTGCATCTTCTGCGGCTACTGCGAGCTCGCCTGCCCGTTCGACGCGATCACGCTCGGCAACGAGTTCGAGATCTCCGAGTACTCGCGCGACGACCTCATCTACACGAAGGACATGCTCCTCGCGGAGCCGATCAAGCGCGTCCCGGTCGCCGACCCTGCCCGCTTCGACACGCCCGAGCCCGCCTACAAGACGAGCTCGTAGAGGCACATGGGGAACGTCCTCGTCTGGATCGTGTGGTTCGCCGCCGCCGGCGGGTGCCTCGCGAGCGGAGTGGCCGTGGTCAGCCTCACGAACCCGTTCGTCGCCGCGCTCGCGCTGATCGGAAACCTCGCGTCGCTCGCCGTCCTCTACCTCCTGCTCGCGGCCGAGTTCCTGGCTGCGGCACAGGTGCTCGTCTACGCCGGCGCGGTGATGGTCATGTTCCTCTTCGTCATCGCATACCTGGGCGGGCGCGCCGACGCGCCGTGGGCGGGCGGACCGCCCCTTCTCCGTTCCGCAGCGGTGATCGCCGCCGCTGCGCTGCTCACCGAGGTCGTCGTCGTCCTCGGGCTCGCGTGGGGAGACGACCTCTCGGAGCCGGCGAAGGTCTCGAGCTCGTTCGGCAGCCCGGCCGCGATCGGCGAGCTCTTCCTCACCGATCACCTCCTCGCGTTCGAGATCACCTCGATCGTGCTGCTGGTCGCGGCGGTCGGCGGGGTCGTGCTCGGGACGGCGCATCCGGAGGAGCGCACGTAGTGGACGGGCCGGGGATCGGCTGGTACCTCATCGTCGCGGGGATCCTCTTCGCGACGGGCGCGATGGGCGTGATGATGCGGCGGAGCCCCCTGATCGTCCTGCTCTCGCTCGAGATCATGCTCAACGCCGGGAACCTGACCCTCGTCGCGTTCTCGCGCCAGGTCGGCGGCCTCGACGGCCAGATCTTCGCGCTCGCGGTGATGGCCGTTGCCGCCGGGGAGGTCGCTGTCGGCCTCGGCCTCATCGTCGCGATGGCGCGCCGCGGCCTTGCGCTCGACGTCGACCGTGCGAGCGCTCTCAAGGGATGACGGTAGCGGCGGGAGCCTGGATCTGCCTGGCTGCACCGCTCGTCGGCTGCGTCCTCATCGCGCTCGGCGGGCAGGCGATCTCGCGTCGCGTCGCCGGCTGGATCTCGACGCTGACGACGTTCGTCGCCTTCGGCGGAGCGCTTGTCACCTTCTTCCTCGTCTGGAGCGAGAGCCCGAGCGACCGCTCTCACGTCTCGACCGCGTACACCTGGCTCACCGGCGGGAGCTTCAAGGTCTCCGTCCAGATCCTCGTCGATCCGCTCTCGCTCGTGATGATGCTGATCGTCTCCGGAGTCGGGGGGCTCATCGTCTGGTACTCGATGGGCTACATGGCCGGCGACGACGAGGAGCGTCGCTACTTCGCGTACATGTCGCTCTTCGTCTTCGCGATGCTCCTGCTCGTCGAGTCCGCGAACTTCCTCCTGCTCCTCGTGGGCTGGGGCCTCGTGGGACTCGCGTCCTATCTGCTGATC
>VAWZ01000034.1:0-15354 GCA_005888365.1 Actinomycetota bacterium | reverse complement strand
TTCATCATGAACGCCATCGGCGACGCGACGTTCGCGCTCGCCGCGGTGCTTCTCGTCTGGCAGGTGGGAGCGCTCGACTTCACGACCGTCTTCGCTCAGACGGACACGCTGTCCTCGACGATGGTCAACCTGATCGCGCTCGGCCTGCTCGGCGGCGCAGTGGCGAAGTCCGCGCAACTTCCGCTCCACACCTGGCTTCCGGATGCCATGGAAGGGCCGACACCGGTCTCGGCCCTGATTCACGCGGCGACCATGGTCACCGCGGGTGTCTACCTCCTCGTCCGGGCGCACCCGATCTTCGAGCAGGCGGTCCACGTGCAGCACCTCGCCGCGGTGCTCGGTGCGATCACGCTCCTCGTCGCGGGGCTCGTCGCTCTCGTCCAGTGGGACATCAAGCGCGTCATCGCTTACTCGACGATGTCGCAGATCGGCTACATGTTCCTCGGCGCCGGAATCGGGGCGTACGGCGCGGCGATGTTCCACCTGCTGACGCACGCCTTCTTCAAGGCGCTGCTCTTCATGGCGGCGGGCGTCGTGATCCATCACCTCGACGGCGAGCAGGACATGCGCAAGATGGGCGGCCTCAAGCAGGTCCTGCCCCGCACGCGCCTCGCCTTCCTCGTCGGGACACTCGCGCTCGTCGGGATTCCTCCGCTCGCCGGCTTCTGGTCGAAGGACGCCATCCTCGCCTCGGCGCTCGATCTCGGCGGCGGGCTCGGCTGGACGCTCTACCTCGCTGGCCTCACCGGGACGCTGCTCACCGGCGCCTATGCGTTCCGCCTCTACTACGCGATCTTCCGGGAACCGCGAGCAGAATCGGAGCCGGCTCACGTTTCCGAAGCGGCGCACCCGGGCGAGCATGGCGAGGGGCCGCTTTCGATGCTCGTCCCGGTGGCGGTCCTCTCGGTGTTGTCAGCGATCGGCGGGCTACTCGTCATCCCGGGCGTGTGGGAGCCCTTCTACACGTGGATCTCCCAGAGCGCCGAGCCGCTCGTCACTCCCAACACCGGCGAGGACTACCTCACGAGCGTCATCGCCGTCTCACTGGGCCTGCTCGGATGGTCGTTCGCCCGCCAGGCGTTCCAGACCGACCGGCAGCTCGTCCGACAAGCCGGTGCGTGGCGTGTGCTCGAGCACAAGCTCTATTTCGACGAGCTCTACGAGGCGCTCTTCTTCCGGCCTGCGGTGGCCTTCGCGAACGCGCTTCGCCGGTGGGTCGAGGAGCCCGTCGTCGAGGGTTCGATCGACGAGATCGGGTCGGAGACGATCCAGGTCGGAGAAGGGCTCGCGCGGGTGCAGTCGGGGCTCCTGCGCACCTACGCCCTGGCCATCGCGTTCGCGGTCGCCGTCCTCGTCGTCGTCTTCGTGGCGGTGCGCTGAGTGCTGACGACCGCGCTGATCGTCCTCCCTTTCGCGGGTGCGCTCGTCGTCGCGATCCTGCCGCTCCCTCGGACGAGCACCGCCGGTCTCTCGTTCCTGATCGCGCTGATGGAGGTCGCGCTCTGGATCGTCGCGGCCGGCCGCTACGACTTCGACGCCGGCGGGCTGCAGCTTGCGACCTCGACCGAGTGGGTGAAGAGCCTCGGCATCTCCTACTCGGTCGGCTTCTACGGCTTCTCCGTCTGGCTGACGGGTGTGACGGTGGTCGTATCGGCCGCGGCGATCGGCTACGCGCTCTGGGTGGGGCGCGACCGGCCGCGCGCCTACCACGCCCTGATGCTGGGGCTGACGGGGGCCGTCGTCGCCACTTTCGCGTCGCAGGACCTGCTCCTCTTCTATGTCTCCTTCGAGGCCATGCTGATCCCGCTCTACGTCCTCGTCGGCGTCTGGGGCGGCGAGAACAGGGCCACGGCCACCCTGACCTTCGTCGTCTACACGATGGTCGGGTCGCTGCTCATGCTCGCCGCGGTCGTCGCCTTCGGCGTGACGCAGGGCACGTTCAGCCTGGTCGACTCGGGGACGAGTGACAACACCTGGATCTTCCTCGGGTTCGCCGTCGCTTTCGCGATCAAGGCACCCCTGTTCCCGTTCCACGGCTGGCTCCCGCTCGCGTATCGCGAGGCGCCGATCGAGGTCACGGCCGTCCTCTCCGGGATCGTCTCGAAGACCGCGGTCTTCGGCTTCCTGCGCATCGCGCTCCCGAAGTTCCCCGAGCCCGTGCACGACCTCAGGGGGCTGATCCTCGTCCTCTCCGGCGCGGCGCTCGTCTACGGATCGGTGCTCGCCTTCCGCACCTGGGACCTGCGCGGAATCGTCGCCTACTCGTCGCTCGCCCAGATGGGCCTGATCACGCTCGGGATCTTCGCCGCCAACGACCTCGGTCTCGACGGCGCCGTGCTCCAGTCGGTGAACCACGCGCTCATCTCGGCGAGCATGTTCCTGCTCGTGGGGATGGTCGAGCGCCGTAGCGGGACCGGTGACATCGGGGCGCTCGGCGGCATGGCGCGCGGCCGGCCCGTCCTCGCGACGGTGCTGCTCGTCGCGGGAATGGTCGCGCTCGCGGTTCCCGGCTCCGCCACCTTCGCCGGGGAGTTTCTGATCATGGCCGGGGTCTACGGACAGGGCTGGGGCTACGCCGTCGTCGTGGCGCTCGGGGTCGTCCTCGCGGCGATGTACGTGCTGCGGCTGATCTCCGCGGTGCTGCACGTGCGGCCGGGCTCGGCGGTGCGCGAGGAAGCGCTCGACCTCCGCCTCGGGGAGCTGGCGCTCGTGCTCCCACTCGTCTCCTGTCTCCTCGTGCTCTCATTCTGGCCCGCGCTCGTCAGCCAGAGCGCGTTCGCCGGCGACGCTGCCGCGAAGGTCCTCGGTCAGGGGCTCCGATGATCGCCGCCATCCAGACGCCGCACGTGGACTGGCTCGCGCTTTCGCCTTCGCTCGCCCTGCTGGCCGCGTCCGGTCTCTGCCTCTTCGTCGCGGCTCTCCTTCCGGAATGGCTCCGGCGAGCCTTCGCGGCCACGATCGCCTTTGGCGGCTTCGCCGTCGCGGCAGGGCTCGCGATCGCCGTCTTCGACCACTCGCCGACCGCCGAGACGCTCATCGCCGACTCGATGAGCCGCGACCGGCTCGCCGCACTCACGCAGCTCATCCTCGCCGCGACCGGCGCCGTGATCGTCTTCGTCTCCTGGGGCGAGCGGCGACGCGGTGGAGCGGCCGAGTACTACGCACTCGTGACCGCTGCGGTCGCAGGCATGGCCTTCTTCGTGAGCGCGGCGAACCTGATGACGCTGTTCCTGGGGCTCGAGTGGTTCTCGCTCTGCCTCTATGTCCTCGTCGCCATCGACACCGACCGGGCGACCTCGCTCGAGGCCGGCCTGAAGTACGTGATCGTGGGAGGCTTCGGCTCGGCGGTGCTGCTCTTCGGCTCGGCGCTCGTCTACGGGGCGACCGGCAAGCTCGGCTTCTCGGAGATCGCGGCGGCGAACGCGTCGAGCGACGCGTTCCTCGTCGCGGGCCTGGCGATGATCCTCGCCGGGCTCATGTTCAAGATCTCGGCGGCGCCCTTCCACATGTGGACGCCTGACGTGTACCAGGGCGCGCCGACCTCGGTGACGGCGTTCATGTCGGCCGCGACGAAGACGGCGGCGTTCGTGGTCCTGCTCCGCCTCGTCAACACCGCCTTCTCGAGCGAGAGCGACATCTGGACGATCGCGCTCGCGGTCATCGCCTGCATCTCGCTCGCCTGGGGAAACCTGGCCGCGCTCGCGCAACGAGACGTCAAGCGACTTCTCGCCTACTCCTCGATCTCGCACGCCGGCTTCATGCTGATCGCGGTCGAGACTGCGACCTCGCGCGGCGCCGAGGCGTTGCTCTACTACCTCGTCCCGTACTCCGCGATGTCCGTCGGAGCGTTCGCAGTCGTGGCGGCAAGGGAGCGGGAGCTCGCCGCGCCCGTGACGCTCGAGTCGCTCGCTGGCTTCGGCTGGGAACGTCCGCTCTACGGATCGGCGATGTGGCTCTTCATGCTCGGCTTCGCCGGCTTCCCGCTGACGGGAGGGCTCTTCGGGAAGTTCTTCGTCTTCTCCGCCGCGTACGACGCCGGGCAGTGGTGGCTCGTCCTCTTCGGAGTCGCGGCGACGATGGTCTCGCTCGCCTACTACCTGAACGTCGTCCGCTGGATGTACATGCGGACGGCCGCGTCGACGCGCCTCGTCGCGGTCGGCGGAGCGCCTCCACGCGATCCGGCGCTTGCGCTATCCGTCGGAGCCGCAGCGGTCGTCACGGTCGGCTCGTTCTTCATCGTGCAGCCGATCCTCGACGTCGCCTCGGACGCGGTCGCGTCCCTGCCCTTCTGATACTGCGCAAGACCGGAATCCGCTCGCGCAGATTCCGGTCGCGCGAAGACCCCTAAAGCGCAGCCGCTTTGCGGCTGCGGCGCCCGGTTTCCATCAGCGTGTTAGCGGAAGCCAGTGGGTTTTGTCTCGCGCGCGCTCCTTCGAGCACGCGCACGACTGCGATCGCGACATACGGGACAGCGGCGGCGGCAGCAGCGACGGCGACCCACGGAACACCTGCGACAGCAGCGCCGATCGCGGACGAGACGAGACCGACGGCAAGAAAGAAGGCGCCGCTCACGTCGCACGGGTTCGCCGCGAGGCGTGCCGCTCCTCTAGATTCACGCCATGGCTACGGCACTCACCTGGCTCGGACACGCCTCGTTTCGCCTCGATTCCCCGGGCGGCAAGCGGATCTACGTCGACCCCTTCCTGAGCGGCAACCCCCGTACTCCGGAGTCCGAGAAGACTCCGGAGCGATGCGACCTGATCGTCGTGACGCACGGTCACGGCGACCACGTCGGCGACACGATCGCCATCCACAACGAGCTCGGCTGCCCCGTTGTCGCGCAGGTCGAGCTCAGGGGCTGGCTCACGCGCAACGGCGTCGCCGACGACGGGCAGGCCCATTCCCCGAACAAAGGCGGCACCGTTGCGGTCGAGGGCGTGAAGGTGACGCTCACCGACGCGAACCACTCCTCGAGCGCGCCCGACGGCTCGTACGCGGGAGAGCCGTGCGGAGTCGTGCTCGAGCTCGAGGACGGGTTCAAGCTGTACTTCTCGGGGGACACGAACGTCTTCGGCGACATGTCCCTCATCGGCCGCATCTACTCGCCCGATGTCGCTGTTCTCCCGATCGGCGACCACTACACCATGGGCCCGCAGGAGGCGGCGGTCGCCCTCGAGCTCCTGGGCGTCCCCCGCTGCGTGCCGAGCCACTACGGGACGTTCCCGCTCCTCACCGGGACGCCTGACGAGCTCCGCCGGCTCGCGCCTGAAGTCGAGGTGCTCGCGCCCGAGCCGGGCGAGACGATCGAGCTCTGACGGGCGTGCGCGAGCGCTGGTTCGGAGCGACGGGCCGCAAGGTGCCGGAGATCGCGCTCGAGGGAACCATCGACCTCGAGGGGGCGCTCGTGCTCGACGACGTCTCGGATCTCGACGCGATCCACGCGGCGCACGAGCGCGGAACGCCGGTCATCGTTCGCGCGTCCACGCCGCAGGAGGTGCTCGCGGCGCTCTCCCGCGGGGAGGTGGCCTGCGCGCTCGTCAGCGACGAGGCGCTGCTCGCCCTCGACCTCGCCGAAATGACGTACGGCTAGACACGGTGTCTGACACCGCCCCACGTAACCATCGGGGTTTTCGCTCTCTTGGTGTCAGTTTCCGCATAGTCGCCACGTACTCGATCTGCGCATGCGACCTAGAAGCGGCGCAGTGGGGTGTCGCCGTCCAGTCGAAGTTCCTCGCCGTGGGATCCGTCGTTCCCTGGGCCGAGCCGTTCGTGGGCGCAATCGCGACCCAGGCCTGGGCGAATCCTCGCTATGGCCCTGACGGGCTCGCCCTTCTCCGTGAAGGGACTCCGGTCGAGGACGTCGTCACACGCCTGACGAGCACAGACGACGGTCGAGCAGAGCGCCAGCTCGGGTTGGTCGACGCCGCGGGACGCGCCGCCACGTATACGGGCAACGAGTGCCAGGAGTGGGCAGGTGGGCGGGCCGGCGAAGGGTACGCAGCGCAGGGGAACATCCTCGTGGCGGGGGAAACGGTCGATGCGTTGGCAGAGACATTCGAGTCGACGGCGCGGAAGCCGCTGGCCAAGCGCCTCCTCGACTGCCTCGACGCAGCCCAGGCCGCGGGTGGCGACCGCCGAGGACAGCAGTCATCGTCGCTGCTGATCGTCGGGTCTGAGCAGGGCTATGCCGGGTTGTCAGACGTCGCCGTCGACCTGCGTGTCGACGACCACCCACGCCCGCTCGAAGAGCTGCGACGCCTCTTCAGCATCCACGAGCGGCTCTACGGAAAGACGCCGCGCCCGAAATGGATCGAGGTGGACGACGGACTGCGGAAGGAGATCGAGGACCGCCTCGCCGTCCTCGGCTTCGACCGCCTCGAAGACTGGGCTGGGGAGGCGAACCTCGAAGAGCGCGTCGACGGGATGAACGCGATCGATCCAGTCGTGCTGGTCGAGCTCCGCAACCGCTCCGCCTAACCGCCTGCCCCCGAAAGGCGGAGGGCTCCAGGGCTCGCACTTCTCTGCAAGCTGTCACGGCCGGTCGGCACCAGGTAGCCGACGCCCCTCCGCGAGCTCGCGGAGGACAGGCACCGGATCGTGCTCCGGTCGCGCGACGACGAGAACCACGCCCGGCTCGGGTCCGACGAGCGCCTCGACGAGCAGCTGCAGGCCGACGGCGAGCGCGAACGCCTTGTGCGCCTGCTCGCCGCCAAACGGAACGAGCTCCTCAGGTCGCGCACGCCCTTCGAGCACGTCCCCGTGCGTCACGGCGCCCATCGAGACGTCGGTGACAACGGGCTGTCCGGTGGTCGAGGGAATCGCGATCGCGAGCGGATTCGTACCCGTGAGGGGCGGCCCGCCCGCGGGGTGTGGCAGGCGGCGCGGCGAGGTCGCCGTCAAGGCTGCGACGAGGCCGCCCTCGGCCAAGCGTCGTACCCAGTAGCCGAGAACGCCCGACGGGAAGCAGCGTTCGGCCACGACGACCCGCGCGTGCCGAGGAGGACTCGCGAGGGTGGCGCGGACGATCGCCTCGAGCACGAGGTAGCCGAGTGCGCCTCGACCGGCCCAGCGCTCGAATCCCTCCTCGGCAACGAGGCGCTCCGGACGGGCGCTCGGCTCGAACCCGACCGTTTCGAGCCAAGCGACGCGCTGGAAACCGTGACCCTGCTTCCCGCGCCGCTCGGCGTCCTCGAAGTGGGCCATGAGCGCATCGACGGCGTCGCCGCCGAGCCCGAGCCCCTGCAGGCGCGTTCTCGCTTCGCCGGGCGTCACCCGCCGAGTCTACGAACCTCGGTCGGATCGGCTGTCTTAGCCGAGAACCGCGAGGGGCTTGCGGATGGTCCCGGCGCGCGAGGCGGCAACGACCTCGGCGAGCGCGGCGAGCGCCCGCGCCGACTCCGAGTCGGGCGCCGACTCGAAGACGGAGAGACCCTCGTCTGCGCTCTCCCGCAGAACCGGGTCGAGCGGAATCTTCCCGAGCAGCGGGACACCGATCTCCTGCGCGAGCCTCTGGCCTCCACCCGCCCCGAAGATTTCCTGGCCCGTACCGACGAGATAGGACATGTTCTCGACGGCGCCGATGACGCGCATGCCCGTCTTCACCGCCATCTGCGCCGCGCGCACGGCGACCTGCTGGGCCGCCGGCTGGGGCGTCGTCACCACCAACGCCTCGGCCCGCGGTAGGAGCTGCCCGAGCGACATCGGGACATCGCCGGTGCCGGGCGGCATGTCGACGACGAGTGTGTCGAGCTCGCCCCAATGCACGTCGGAGAGGAACTGCTCGAGCGCCTTGTGCAGCATCGGGCCGCGCCACATGATCGGTGCGTTGTCGTCGAGGAAGAAGCCGATGGACATCAGCTTCAGATCGCCGCGCACGGGCGGCACGATCATCTGGTCGACTGCGATCGGCTTCTGGTGGATGCCGAGCATGTGCGGGATCGAGTGGCCGTAGACATCGCCGTCGAGGACGCCGACCCGCTCGCCGAGCTCGGAGAGCGCGAAGGCGAGATTCGCCGTGAGTGTCGACTTCCCGACCCCGCCCTTGCCCGAAGCGACGACGACGACCCTCGTGGTGGGAGAGAGCGAGATCGCCTTCTCCTCCCGCCCGCCGCGGAGCCGCGAGACGAGCGCGGCCTTCTCCTCAGGGCTCATCACGTCGAAGCCGAGGCGAACCGCGGTCACGCCCTCGACCGCGCCGACAAAACGGGTCACCTGCTCCTCGAATGCGCTGCGGAGTGGACAGCCGACGACAGTGAGCGCGATGGTGACCGAGACCCGACCGTCTTCCCCGACGAGGACGTCGCGGACCATGTCGAGCTCGGTGACGGGGCGCTTGAGCTCGGGATCGATGACCTGCTCGAGCGCCTTCAGGATCGCGTCGCGGTCGGGTCGCATGTGGCGAGCGTACCCGAGCACCGCTAGCCCAGCGCCGCCGCCAGCGACGAGACGAGGTCGGGCGTCCCTGCGGCGATCACCCGCGAGCGCGCGACGAGATCGAGCGGCGCGGCCTCGAAGGGTGGATCCTCGACGAGCTCGACGGCGAGGCCGCACTCGCGGACGAGGAGCTGTGCGGCGGCGATGTCCACCGAGCGGGCTCCCCTGAGCGAGCAGACGGCGTCCACACGCCCGGCGGCAAGGTGACACAGGGACAGGGCTAGTGACCCCATGACCCGCACGCGGCCGGCGATACCGACGATATCCTTAATCTTCTCGGCGATGACCGCCGTGGTCGTGCCTTCGAAAGAGAGGATCTCGACCGTCTCCTTGGGACGCACCGCACCGAGACGCGCATCGGCGAGAAACGCACCCCGTCCACGCTCGGCCGTCCACTCCTCTCCCGTTCCGAAGTCGTAGACGTATCCGAACACGACGTCTGCCATCGCCGGCCCTTCGGCGACCGCGAGCGAGAAGGAGAAGAACGGGATCCCGCGCTTCGCGTTCACCGAGCCGTCGATCGGATCGACGACGACGTGCACGGGTCCGCCGCTGCCGATCTCGCGCCGGCCCAGCTCCTCGGAGACGAGGACGAAGCTCTCACCGGTCTCCTCCAGTCGCGCCACCACGGCCTGCTCGGCTGCCTCGTCGATCGCGGTCGTGTCGTCGCCACCCTTGCCGACACGAAGGACGGGCTCACGCTCGACGCGGGTGGGAAGCCCGCTCAGCACGCGCTCGATGTCCGCCGCGCAGGCGCGACACGTCTCGAGCCAGGGGTTCACGAGTCCAGCGGATGGAAGAGGAGGCCCGAGAGCGGCTTGGGGAAGAAGTACGTGCTCTTCGGGGGCATGCGCTCACCGCGGCGCGCGGACGCGAACACGTCGCCGATGCGCGGCGCGCGGACGAGGAACGCGACGTCCGCCTCCCCGCGGTCGACCGCGGCGACCGCCTCAGCGGCGACCGGCGTGTAGTCGATCCCCTCGAGGCCGTGGCGGTCGACGAGCTCGACGTCGAGCTCGGCGTCTTCGCCGCGCACGAGCTCGACGCGACCACGCCGGTACGCCACCCCGGCCGCGTACGAGTGCGGCTCGTCAGCCAGCTTGGCGAGCGCCTCGTCGAGCCCGGCACAGGTCTCGCCTTCCCGCAGCTCGGCAAGATCGGGCCTTCCCCTGAACACCCGATGCGTGGGGAAGACCTGGAGTCCCGGATCCTCGGTCGAGACGAGCAGAGCCATCATCCGTGCCGCGGCGGGTCCGGCCGTCGACGCGAACTCGACCGCGCTCTCGTAGCGATGGTGGCCGTCGGCGATCAGCAGCTCCAAGTCCGCCCTGAGCACACGCGGATCGGGCTCAGGGAGGCGCCAGAGCTGCGCTCCGTTCGCGCGCAGGTCCGGGACGCGCTCCGGCACGGGGAGCTCGAGGCTCGTATCCGAGAGGAGGAAGATGGGCTCGAGCTGAACGCGGGTCGCCTGGAGCAGCCGGAGCCGGTCCTCCTTGATCCGCGGATGCGTCCGCTCGTGCGGAATGACGGCCCCGTCGGAGTACGGCTGGACGGCGAGCGAGACGATCACACCGTGGCGCTCGCGTGCGAGACCGTCGGGACCGACGAACTCCTCGGCGACGAGCCACGCGCCGGGCTCCGGCTCGCGCACGAGGATCCCTTCGCCGAGCCAGGTCCGGTAGAGGCTCGCTGCCTCCTCGGCAGAGTCGGGAAGAGTCAGGCGAGCGACGTTGTACGGGCTCCGCGAGAAGAGCCGCGATCGCTCCTCGCGCGAGACCGTGTCGTACGGAGGTGCCACGAGATCCGCGAGCGGACCGGCCGCGCCGGAGTAGCGGACGGCGCGGAACGGCTGCACGTCGGCCATCGCGGCGAGCGTACCAACGGCCCTCGTTCGTGAACTTCCTCCGGGAGGACCGCCCGACGCGAGGCGGATGCTGGGCGGCGCGAGGGAAGGACCAGGGAGCGCCCATATCTCACGAAATATGGGCGCGACCTTCTCGGGGCTCCCCAGGAAGTGCGGAGCACTTCCCGGAGTAGGGCCGAGGGACGCAGCATCGCCTCGCTCAGCGCCGCATCGCGGCGTGGCCTGCTCTTTCCGGAGGGAGTTCTTAGACTCCGGGCCGTGACCACGATCGCCGAGCTCGAGGAGGACAGGGTGGTCGAGGGCGTGTTCGCGGTCACGCGCAAGGAGCGTCGTCGCACTCGCACGGGCGCTGCCTTCCTCTCCCTCGAGCTCGCCGATGCGAGCGGTCGCATCGAGGCGCGCGTCTGGAGCGATGTCGAGCTCCTCGACCGCCGCTTCGACCAGGGCGACGCAGTCCGGGTGCTCGGGCGAGTCGAGCGCTTCGGCAACCGGTTGCAGGTGCAGGTACGGGCGCTCGAGACGGCCGAGGACGCCGACCCGGAGGCGCTGACGCCCACGCTGAAGCGCGATGCCGACGAGCTCGACGGCTTCTTCGAGTTCCTCGCCGCCGAGATCGCACACCCGGGGCTCGCGCGCCTGATCGACGGATTCGTCCGCGACACCCGGATCCGCACCGCGTTCCGCTCGCTCCCGGCCGCGGGCGCAGATGGTCATCACGGCTACGCTGGCGGGCTCCTCGAGCACACGGTCGGTGTCGCGACTCTCTGCCGGGAAACAGCCCAGCTCCATCCGCGCCTACGCTCGGACCTGCTGCTCGCTGCTGCGCTCCTGCACGACGTCGGCCGCACGCGCGAGCTTCGCCCAGGTCCCGCGTTTCCGCAGACCGAGGAGGGTCGCCTCCTCGGACACGTCCATCTCGGGCTGCGGCTGATCGAGGACCGGACAGAGGGCCTCGACCTCGAGGTGCAGGCCGAGCTCCTGCACGCGATTGCCTGCCACCACGATCGCCAGGCGGCTCGTACGGCCGAGGCGGCCGTGCTGTATCACGCGAATCAGCTCGACGCCCAAGCGGCCACGCGCCCGGTCGGCGACTCGTAGCGCTGCGTGGCGTCGCTGCTGGCGCTTGGCGCCGCGCTTTCCTGGGGAACCGGCGACTTCCTCGGGGGGCTTGCGACGCGGAGAGTCGGCGTCCTGACCGTCCTCGTCCTCTCGCAGGCGATCGGCCTCGCGGGTGTCGCGCTCTGGGTGGTCGTCGCCCGAGACGCCTTTCCGGGAATTCCCGAGCTTTTGCCTGCTGCAGCGGCCGGCATCTCGGGTGTCGTCGGGCTGGCCGCTCTGTACCGCGGATTTGCCGTGGGTGTGATGGGCATCGTGGCGCCGATCTCCGCGGCGGCGCCCCTCGTGCCCCTGACCGTCGACGCCGCGCACGGGATCACTCCCGGCTCTCTGCAATGGCTCGGCGTCGCGCTCGTCCTCGCGGGAGTCGTGACTCTGTCACGTGAGCCGGCGACGCTCGGAGGCCGGCGACTGGCAGCCGGAGCCGGTCTGTCCGTCGTCGCCGCCCTCGGCTTCGGCGGCTTCATCGTCGGGCTCGATGCCGGCTCCGACGAGAGCGCGCCGTGGGCTGTCGTCGCGGCGCGCTCGACCTCCGTCCTCGTCGCTCTGGTCGCGGTCGCGTTGACCTCGGCGGCGCTCCGGCCGCCCGCCCGTCTATGGCCGATGCTCGTCGGGGTCGGCGTCTTCGACACGGGGGCGAACGTCTCTGTGGCCTTTGCCACGACGAAGGGCGCGGCCGGGGTGGTCGCCGTCCTCAGCGCGCTCTACCCGTTCTCGCGCGGTTCGTCCTCGGTGAGCGACTGAGCGCAGCCCGGCGTATCGGAGGCGGGGTCACGCTCGCCGGCACGGCGCTCGTGGCGGTCGGCTGAGCGGATCTCAGACGTTGAAGCGCACGTTCAAGACGTCACCGTCCTCGACGACGTAGCCCTTCCCCTCGAGGCGCTGCAGGCCTCTGCGGGCAGCCTCGGCGTGCGAGCCCGACGCGACGAGGTCGTCCCAGCGGATGACCTCGCAGCGGATGAAGCCGCGGGCGATGTCCGTGTGGACGTTCTCAGCGGCCTCGAGCGCGGTCTGCCCGTTGCGAAGCGTCCATGAGCGGGCCTCGTTCTCACCTGCGGTGAAGAACACGATCAGTCCGAGCGCGTCCTTCAGGCTCTGCACGATCTGGTCGAGAGCGGACGGTCCCTCGCGGTACTCGGCAGCCTCGTCCGGCGGAAGCTCGGCGAGCTCGAGCTCCAGCTGCAGGTCGATCCCCGAGAGGCCGTTGACGACGGGAATCAGAGGTTTCGCGGTGAGCGGCTCGAGCTCGGCGGGCAGCTCGCCCCGCCACTCCGCGAGCGTGCCTCCGGATTCGAGATGCGTGAGCAGCTCCTCCAGGCGAGAGACCTCCTGTCGTTTGGACAGCTCGCCGGACTTCGATTCCTTGCGGACCTTCTCGAGCCGGCGCTCGACGTGATCACGGTCGGCCAGGAGGAGCTCGAGCTGGATCGCCTCGAGGTCGCGGGGTGGATCGGCGTCGGCCGAGAAGCCGTCCGCGACCGCGAGCAACGCGTCCGATTGGCGAAGCCCGCCGAGCAGCGCGCCCCCCCGCCCCGGCACGTCGACGACGCGAATCGCGGCAGGCGTCACCTTGTGCGAGCCGATGACATGCGCGACCTGGTCGAGGCGCGCGTCGGGGACAGCGGCGACGCCGACATTCGGCTTCTCCGTCACCGAGGCATAAGCGGTAACGCTCGCGCCCGCGTGCGTCAGCGCGTTGAAGAGCGTCGTCTTGCCCGAGTTCGGGAGGCCGACGATCCCGACCTGAAGAGGCAAGCGCGCTAGTGGCCGAAGCCGACGCGGCCTTCACGCGCGAAGCGCTTCACGTACAGGACCCGCGGGACGACGACGTGCAAGGCGCCGTCCTGGGATTCGAGCGCAATCGTGGAGTTGGCGCTCGCATTGAGCGCATGCTCGAGATCCGCCGCGCTCTCCGCTGTCACGAGAACGCTGAGGACCTGGCCGCCGTCGAGCCCGACCTCGATCCGCACGTAGTTGTCTTCAGCCACCGGACACCACCTCCGTGAGAACGCCGTACGCGGCGTCTGGGTGAACGAACGCGGTCTGGAACCCCTCGAGCCCGGGTCTCGGCGTCTCGTCGATGAGCTGGGCGCCGGCCGCGGCGAGCACGCGGAGCTCGCGATCCACGTCCTCGGTCTCGAAGGCCAGGTGATGCATACCGGGGCCGCGCCGCGCAAGAAAGCGGCCGACCGGTGAGTCCTCGCCCGTAGCCGCGAGCAGCTCGACGCGACCTGCGCCGATTCGAAGATACGCAGCCTCGACGCCCTGACCCTCGATCAGCCCCCGGTGCTCGACGATCGCTCCGAAGAGGCGCTCGTAGGTCGCGATCGCCTCGTCCAGGTCGGCGATTGCGACGCCGACGTGATGGATCCCGCGGAGGCTCACCCGCGCGATGCTACTCGTCCGGTTAGTCCCGCAGAGGAAGCGCGCGCACGGTGCCGACGGTCTCGGACGATCTCGACTCGGGCTTGACGTCGGAGAGCAGCGCCTCGAGCTCGCTGCGGTCGAGGGTCTCCTTCTCGAGGAGCGCTTCTGCGACGCGGTCGAGCGCAGCGCGATGCTTCGCGAGCAGGCGCTGCGCCTCGTCGTAGGCGTAGTCGGTCAGGCGCGCCTGCTCGGAATCCCGAAGCCGTTTCGTCTCCTCGGAGAGCGCGTAGTTGTCCGCTCGCATCGTCCGGGCGGGAGCCACCTCGGACATGCCGTACTCGAACACCATCGAGCGCGCGATCTCGGTCACGCGCTGGAGGTCGTTCGCGGCCCCGTTCGTGACACGTCCGAACACGGTCTGCTCGGCCGCGCGGCCGGCGAGGAACACCATCATCAGGTCGACGAACTCCTCGCGCGTGTGCAGGTAGCGATCCTCGCTCGGCATGTTGAGTGTGTAGCCGAGCGCTTGGCCGCGGGAGACGATCGTCGCTTTCTGCGCAGGGAAGAGCTCCCCGACGAGGTGCGACATGACCGCGTGCCCGCCCTCGTGGTAGGCGAGGATGCGCTTCTCCTTCTCGGAGACGACGCGCCGCTGCCGCAGACCCGCCACGATTCGCTCCATCGCGGCCTCGAAGTCCGCCTGCCGGATGTACTGCGCGGCAGAGCGGCCGGCGAAGATCGCCGCCTCGTTGCAGAGATTCGCGAGATCGGCCCCGGTCAGTCCCGCGGTCTGCCTCGCGAGCCGTGCGAGGTCGACGTCGGCGGCGAGCGGCTTGTCCCTCGTATGGACGAAGAGGATCGCCTGCCGCCCTGCGACGTCGGGCGCAGCGACGTGTACCTGGCGGTCGAAACGGCCCGGCCGGAGCAGCGCGGCATCGAGATCCTGCAGGCGGTTCGACGCCGCCATGACGACGACCTCGTCCCGCGCACCGAAGCCGTCGAGCTCGACCAGCAGCTGATTCAGCGTCTGGTCGTGCTCACGGTGAATGCCCCCTCCGATGCGCGACGCGCCAACGGCGTCGAGCTCGTCGATGAAGACGATCGAGGGCGCGTTCTTTCGCGCCTCCTCGAAGAGCTTGCGGATGCGCGCCGCGCCGAGCCCCGCGAACATCTCGACGAAGGAGGAAGCGCTGGCGGAGTAGAAGTTTGCGCCCGACGCGCTCGCCACCGCCTTCGCGAGCAGGGTCTTGCCGGTCCCCGGCGGGCCGTGGAGCAGAATGCCTCGCGGGGTGCGAGCGCCGAGCCGCTGGAAGCGCCCGCGGTTGCGGAGGAAGTCGACGACCTCCTGCAGCTCCTCCTTCGCCTCGTCGAGACCGGCGACGTCGGTCCAGGAAACCTCCACCTGCGACCCCTTCACGACGGGAGTCGCTTTCGCCCGCGGCATGAGGCGCATCGTGTAGAGGAGGAGGACGATCAGGATCCCGAAGAAGACGATCGGCAGCCACGTGATCAGCGTGTTCTCGAGGTCCACTGCCAGCCGGTATCGGCAGCAGCCAGCCGAATCTGAAGGAACG
>VAWZ01000100.1 GCA_005888365.1 Actinomycetota bacterium | reverse complement strand
CCCGTGCACGTTCTCCATCGGAATCTCGGCGCGCGTGTATCCCACCCACACGGTCGTTGCGAGGTCGGGCGTGTAGCCCGCGAACCAGGCGTCCTCGTGCTTCTCGTTCGTACCGGTCTTGCCCGCAGCGGGCCGGTCGATGCGGGCTCCCACCCCCGTCCCGTACTGGATGTTTTGCTCGAGGATGCTCGTCACCACCGCGGCGACACCCTCGGAGATCGCCCGCTGCCTCTTCGGCTTCCCCCATCCTGCCTGGGTATCCACCTTCCCGTTCGGGAGCACGACCTTGCGGATCGCCATCGGCTCTGCATAGACGCCGCCTGCGGCAAGCGTCGCGTAGCCGGACGCGAGATCGAGCGGCGAGAGGGCGACGGAGCCGAGGCCCATCGAGGGGACGTACTGGCCGTTGACCTGCAAGGGCGACCGCACGCCCATCCGGCGTGCGACCTGCGCCACGCGCTCGGGCGTCACGTCCAGCGTGAGCTGCGCGTAGACCGAGTTGTCGGAGTGGATGGTCGCCGTCCGGATCGACGTCCAGCCAGAGTAGGTGTTGTCGTATGTGTGTACGCACCACCAGGTACCGTCGTCGCAGTTCCCGACGGGAGACGGCCGGTAGGTGAAGGGCGCCGAGACGTAGTACGTCGAGTCGGGATTGATCCCCTCCTCGATCGCGGCGCTGAGCACGAAGGTCTTGAACGTGGAGCCGGGCTGCCGGCGAGCCTGTGAGAGGAGGTTGAACTCGTTCTTGGGCCGGTTCGGGATGACCGCCGTCATCGCCCGGATGGCACCCGTTCGCGGACTGATCGAGATGACCGCCGCCGCCGGGTCGGTCGGTAGGTTCAGGGTCTCCTTGATCGCCTGCTCTGCCAGCCGCTGGTAGCGCGGGCGAATCGTCGTGTAGACGGAGAGCCCACCGGATCGAACCTGCGCCGCTCCGTACTTCTCGATGAGCTTGTCCCGCACGTAGCCGAAGAAGTACGGCTCGCGAATCTCGCTGTAGAGCTCGCCGCGGTGGAGCCGGATCCGTGCCGCAGCCGCCTTCCGGTACTCCGCCGGAGTGATCGCGTCGGTCTGGAGCATCGCCACGAGCACCTCGTTCCGCCGGGCGAGCACGGGCCCCCGTGCGACGAACGGGTCGTACACCGAGGGCGCCTGGGTCAGGCCCGCCAGCATCGCCGCCTGGTCGAGGGTCAGATCGCGCGAGGGCTTCGAGAAGTACGTGCGCGCCGCGGCCTCGATGCCGTACGCGTGATTTCCGTAGTACACCTGGTTGAGGTAGGTCGTCAGGATCCGCTGCTTCGACCACTTCCGGTCGAGCTTCGTGGCGAGGCACGCTTCCTTGAGCTTGCGCTGCACCGTCCGCTGGTTCGAGATGTAGAGGTTTCGGACGAGCTGCTGTGTGATCGTCGAGCCGCCCTCGACGACCCTCCTCGCCCGGACGTCGGCGACCGCGGCACGCGCGATGCCCTCGGGGTCGATGCCGCCGTGCTCGTAGAAGCGGCGGTCCTCGATGGCGACCGTCGCCTTGCGGATCCACGGCGACATCGCTCTCGCTTTGACCTCCTGGCGGTTGCGCTCGGCGGGGATCGATCCCAGAAGGGCTCCGTTCGCTGCGTAGACGAAGGAGTTCTGTCCGATCCTGATCTCGTGCAGCGAGCTCAGGTTGCAGGACGAGCCGTAGGCGAAGACCGCTGCTCCCCCGCCAAGAGCCACGAGCACCGAGAGGCCTGCGATCGTGGCGATGCCGAGGGCGAGGGCGCTTCGCCGGCGGCGGCGGCGCAGCGCGCGTTGCCTTCGATGTCGTGCGAGCAGGAGCTCGGGGTCGACGGACGCGCGCATCGGCCTCGGGCTCATGGACGGATGCTAGCCCCCATATGGATCGGTTCGACAGTGGTCGCCGGGCTCCTCAGCGTGCGAGGGCTCCCCCCCGTGCTGGAATGCCGCGGGATGGTCAGCGAGATCCCGCGTTCTCCGTCTCGTCCCTGGCGACTCGCAGCCTGGCTCGCCTTCGCGTTGGCGTTCGCAGCACTCGGCTACGCGGACCGCTTCGCGGGCGGCCCGGCGCCCAAGGACGTCGCGTACCGCTACTCCTCGTCGATAGGCGCGGTGATCCAGTACAGCCTCATCCTCGGCATCCTGCTCCTCATCGCCCGTGGGCTGCCGACGCGCGAGACGTTCGCGCTCCACAGGCCGGAATCCTGGCCTCGCGCGCTCGGGTACACGGCTCTCGCCCTCCTCACGATATGGGGGGCCGCAGGCATCCTCTCACCCTTCCTCCGCGGCGGCTCGCACGAGCAGGGGCTCGTTCCGGACAGGTGGGAGCCGGCGCACGCCGCCGCGTTCGTCGCGTTCTTCGTGGCCGTCGCTGTCGTCGGCCCCGTGGTCGAGGAGCTGACCTATCGAGGGCTGGGCATCACGCTGCTCGCTCCCTATGGACGCTGGCTCGCCATCGTCGGCACCGGCGTCCTGTTCGGGCTGGCCCACGGCCTGCTGATCGACCTGCCGGTGTTGGTCATTTTCGGTATCGCGGTCGGCTGGGTCCGGGTCCGGACTTCGAGCGTCTACCCGGGAATGCTTCTACACGGCACCTTCAACGGGGTCGCGCTCCTCGCGTCGGTGCTCGTCGCGCACTAACAGGGTTTCGCCCAACAGCTCGGCTACTCGGGCTCGTCCTCTTCTTCGTCCGCCTCTGCGTCGTCCTCGTCGCCCAGCTCGAGGCTCGACGCGAACTCCTCGACCGTCACGTTCTCGAGGAAGCGCCGAAACTCCTCGGGGTCGAGGTCTGCAAGGCTCGAGGCGGTGACGAGGCCGGGCTGGACCTCCTCGTCGGCCTGGAACTCGATCCCCGACTCCTCGATCACGTCCTCGGCGGCGAAGATCTTCGCGTCGCAGCGGACGGCGAGCGCGATTGCGTCCGAAGGCCGGGAGTCGATCTCGAGCTCGCGCCCGTCCTGGACGATCATGATCCGCGCGTGGAAGGTGTTGTCGCGGAGCTCTGTCACCTCGACTCGCACGATCTCGCCCTGAAGCTCCCCGATCACCTCGCTCAGCAGGTCGTGCGTCATAGGCCGCGGCGGGGTCGCGCCCTGGAGCTTCGTCAGGATCGCGGCCGCCTCGGGGTGGCCGATCCAGATCGGAAGGAACTTGTCGTCGTCCGTCGTCTTCAGCAGCACGATCGGCTGCTTGCCGATCGGCTCGAAGCTGACGCCGTAGAGAGTCATCTCCTGCATCGCCTGGCCCTCGCCCATCTTAGAGCTACGAACGCGGCGGGCGTCCGTCTCGCAAGTCCCGGCGCCTCGCGACGCCGGCCAAGGTGGCCGAGCTCCCGATGCAAGTCGTCGGGTACAGTTGCCGGCGCCCGGGCGATTAGCTCAGTCGGTTAGAGCGCCGCTCTGATAAGGCGGAGGCCCCTGGTTCGAGTCCAGGATCGCCCACCTCGTCGCAGAACTCAGCCGGCCGCGGCGGCCTCAAGGGCTTCCGTGAGCTCGGCGAGCTGGGTCTCGTCCTCGAACCCGATCCGGAGCTCGCCGTCCTTGACCTTCGCGGGGAAGCCGGTGAGCTTCTCGGCCGCCTCGGTGACCCTCTCGACGAGCACGGGGTCGTAGCGCTGCGTGCGGCGGGGTCGGCGTCGCGCACCGCCGTCCTGGGCCGCGCGCTCGGTCGCTCGTACCGTCATCCCCTCCCTCGTGATCCTACGCGCGAGTCGCTTCCGCGTCTCGTCGTCCGGAATGGAGAGGACGGCGCGCGCATGGCCCTCGGTGAGATCTCCCCGCGCGAGCATCCACAAGACCTCCTCGGGAAGCTCCAGCAAGCGGAGCCGGTTCGAGACCGCCGACTTCGAGCGGCCGACGCGCTCGGAAACATCACCGAGCGAGAGCTCGAATTCGTCGACGAGCGAGGCGTACGCTCGCGCCTCCTCGACTGCCGAGAGTTGCTCGCGCGCGACGTTCTCCACAAGCCCCAGGAGCAGCGAGTCGCGGTCGCCCACCTTCTTGACGATCGCAGGCAGCGTCGCGGACCCGGCCGTGCGGGCTGCACGCCAGCGGCGCTCTCCGGCGACGATCTCGTACCCGCCCTCGACTCGCGGCCGGACGACGATCGGCTGGAGGACGCCCTGCAGCCGGATCGAGGCCGCAAGACCGGACGCTGCCTCTGGCTCGAAGCGTTTCCGTGGCTGTCGTGGGTTGGGATGGATCGAGTCGACCGGAAGGTGCAGAAGCTCCGGCTGCCCGGCTTCTCCCAGCAGGACCTCGAGCCCCCGGCCGAGGCCGCGCCGCTCTCTAGGAACGCTCGACAAGTTCCATCGCCACCTTCCAGTAGGCCTGCGCACCGGCGGACCGGCGGTCGTAGGCGATCGCGGGGAGCCCGTGACTCGGCGCCTCGGCGAGGCGCACCGAACGGGGCACCGTCGTGGTGAAGACGAGCTCGCCGAAGTGCCCGCGGAGCTCGGACTCGACGTCGGCGGTCAGACGCGTGCGCCCGTCCGCCATGGTCAGGAGGATGCCCGCCACCTCGAGGTCCGGGTTCAGCCGCGCCTGCACGAGGTTCACCGTCCCGAGTAGCTGCGAGAGCCCTTCGAGCGCGAAGTACTCCGCCTGCACGGGGACGAGCGCCCGGCTCGCAGCTGCGAGCGCGTTCACGGTGAGCGGCCCGAACGAGGGCGGACAGTCGAGGAACACGAACGAGTACGGCTCGAGCGAGCTCTCGAGCGCCTCTGCGAGATAGCGCTCTCCGCCCTCCCGTGTCGAGAGGTCGACGGCGGCCGCGGCGAGATCGGTCTTCGCGGCGACGAGGTCCAGGTTGTGGAAGCCGGAAGGCTTCGCGAGCGAGGCGAGCGCGATGCCGTCGAGAAGGTCGTGGGTCGACGCTCCGTTCGCCCGCACGCCGAGACCTGACGTCGCGTTTCCCTGGGGGTCGAGATCGATGAGGAGCACGCGCTCGCCCGCCTCGGCCAGGCAGGCGCCGACATTCACTGCGGTCGTCGTCTTGCCGACGCCGCCCTTCTGGTTCGCAACTGCGTACACCCGGGCGGGCACAGCCATAGTCTCACCGTCGCTTCGGACATCGGGCTCAGAGCGCGGCCAGCCACGCGTGCGAGGGATCGACCGCCCGCAACGCATCGCGGAGCCAGGCCCTCTGGCGTAGATCGAGTAGCGGCAGACCGTCCTCGAAGTCCTGCTCGTCCTTCGGTCGCACCGTCTTCGACTTGAACAGGAGCTGCACCTCCGGGACGAGGTAGGGGACTCCCGCGGAGACCCAGACGAGATCGGCGAGCCGCCGGCGGATACGGGGGTCGCGGCGGTAGATCCACTCGTCTCCGACCGACGGGTTGAGGACGATCTGAAGGCACCACGGTCGATCGGGGCGCTCACGCGCCCACACGTCGTGGACCGGCTCCTCCAGGATCTCGCCGTCGAGCCAGCGGCGAAGCCGACCCGGAGGGTCGGCGCATCGAAGGTCCCAGCTCGGCAAACTCGCCCCGACGCGCAGCTGGTCGCGGGCGAGGCAGCCGACGTCGATGTCGTCGTGCTGTCGCCGATCCTGCGCACCGACGAACGCCTCGATCGCGAGGCCACCCATGATCCACCAGGGACATGCGCAATCGGCGAAGAGGCCGGCGGCCTCGGGCACGGTGAGCGGCTCCCAGTTGCCGAGGTCGTTTTCGCCCATCAGCGGCTCAGGCGAGCGGTCGCTTCTTCGCCATACCCGGCCTGCGCGGAAACCGAGCCGGCGTGGGCCCGTGCTTTCGGAGAACGAGCAGACCGTCTTCGTCGGCCTCGAGCTCTGCCGAGAGGAGCGTCGCCGCTCGCTCGACAGCGAGCCGGTCGACGTGCTGGCCGCACCAGACCAGAGCGACTCCTCCCTCGCACACGAGCGGGAGCGTCAGCTCTGCCGCGACGGGAGGCTTCGCCAGGGCCTTCGCAAGCGCGACTCCGAACGTCGCCACGCCTTGCTCCTCGGCACGGCCCCAGACGACCTCGACATTCGGGAGCTCACTCGCGAACCGCCGCAGGAACTCGCACTTGCGACGGTTGGCCTCCAGCAGGGTCACGCTCCGCTCGGGCAGCGCCACCGCCAGCGGGAGCCCAGGCGAGCCGCCGCCCGAGCCGACGTCGACGATCCGACCTGCCGTGGCTCTTACGAGCGGAACCGCCCGGAGCGCGTCGTCCAGCAGGACCCTCCTGGCTGCAAGCGGGTCGCGAAGTGCCGACATCCCGGGAGTTGTGAGCACGCCGGCGAGCCAGCGCTCGAGCAGGTCCTCGTCAGACCGCAACGTGGCTCGGAACGACCACCACGTACCGGTTCGGCTCCTTGCCCTCGCTCTGCGTCTCGACCTCGGGGTCGTCCTTCAGCGCCTCGTGCACGATCTTGCGTTCCACCGCCGTCATCGGGTCGAGCTCGACGGGGCTTCCCGTGCTCGCGGCCTGCCGGGCAGAACGGCGCGCGACGGCAGCGAGCGACGCTGTTCTTCGGGCGCGGTAGCCCGCAGCATCGACGACGATCTCGTGCTCGGCGCCCGCCGTGCGCGAGACCGCGTTCGCGAGGTACTGAATCGCGTCGATCGTCTGACCGTGCTTGCCGATCAGCAGCCCGAGGTCCACTCCGGCACAGGTGACCGTGACGACGCCCTCGCGTTCCACAGCCGCAACCGTCACATCGGCGCCGATGGCGTCGGCGATGCGTGTGACGAACTCGCGGGCGGAGCTCGCTGCCTCGCTCTCGTCCGTCGTCGCGGATGTGCCGCCCGCCGCGTGCGCGATCACGTGCGCTGGCACGTAGCCGACACCCAGGAGACCGCGCTCGCCTTCGGAGAGAACCTGGAAGCGCACGCTCTCGCGATCGAGGCCCGGAACGAGCTGTTCGAGCTCGCGGAGTGCGGCCCACTTCGCCTCGCCGACCGTCTCCCCAGTCGCCTCGGCCCGCACCCCGTCGGCCTTCTCGCTCATCGCCGCGGTCTCCCGCCGCCGCGCTTCTTCTTCACGCGCCTCGGGGGGCCGGTGCGCACCGGCCGCGAAGACGAGGGTGCTGCGGCCGGCTCATTCGAAGCGACGGCCTCCTTCGGCGGCGTTCGGCTCGTCCGTTTCGGTGGCGGCGTCGGGCGAGGAATGAGTTTCCGCGAGACGAGCCCCTGCCCGGTCGTCCAGAGGTTGGTCGTCACCCAGTAGATCATGAGACCGGACGGGAATCTGAGCCAGATGGGAACGAACACGATCGGGAGGACCATGATCATCGCCCGCTGGGCGCTCGACTGCATCTGGTTCGACATGAAGTAGGACGATGTCAGCTGGCTCACGACGTAGATGACGAGCAGCAACGGTCCCCAGCCGACCGCGGTGTGCTCGGTGATGTTGACGAGGTGGAGCCAGTCGACGGACGAGTGCGGATACTTGGGGAGGATCTTCGTGTCGAAGTGGCGGAGGGTGTAGTAGAGCGCGATGAAGATCGGGATCTGGAAGACGAGCGGGAGACAGGACGCGTACGGGTTGATCTTGTTTTCCTTGTAGAACTTCATGAGCTCTTCCTGCTGGCGCTGCCGGTCGCCCTTCCAGCGCTGCTGGATCGCCTTCATCTCCGGCGCGTGCATCTGCAGGCTCTGCATCGAGTGGATCTGCCGCACCGCGACCGGGACGAGCAGGATGCGAACGATCAAGGTCAGCACGACGATCGACCACGCCCACGGCAGCCCGACTGTCACGTGCAGCCACTCGAGGACGTGCGTCATGACGTTCTCGAGCGGAGTGAGGATGCCGGCGACGATCACGTCTTGATCCCCCGAGAGCGATGGAGGAGCGGAAAGAGCGTCTGGTCGTGGGCGTAGTCGACGCCACCGTGGCTCCACGGGTTGCAGCGAAGGAGGCGCCAGCCCGTGAGCACCGTCCCGCGCGCGAGGCCGAACTCCCGGAGCGCGTCGAGCGCGTACTGCGAGCAGCTCGGGTGGTACTTGCACGTCCCTGCCGGCGTGAGCAACCCGAGGGTGTAGCGCCAGATGTACACGAAGCCGATGCCCACGTACTTCACGAGCTCACCTTGTCGAGAGCCTCGGAGATCTCGCCGGCGAGCCAGTCGCGCCCCCGAGCGGTTGCTGGCTCCGCGACACCCGGACGCGCGACGAGCACGTAGTCCTTTCCCAGCGGGACGTCGGGGAGCAGTTTGCTCCACGCCTCACGGAGGAGACGCTTCACACGGTTGCGCACGACCGCAGACCCCACGGAACGTGGCACGGCGAGCCCAAGGCGTGGTTCGCCCTCGGCGTCTTCGTCACGCGGGAACCAGTGCAGGGTCAGGTAGCGGGTCGAGACGGACGTGCCCTGACGGTAGACCGTGTCGAAGTCCCGCGAGCGTGAAAGCCGGTGCCGGCGTTGCACTGGGCGCGCGTCTCAGGCAGAGAGACGCTTGCGCCCTCTGGCGCGCCGGCGCTTGAGGATCGCACGGCCCGCGCGAGTACTCATCCGCGCGCGGAACCCGTGTCGGCGCTTGCGACGGCGCACGTTTGGTTGGTAGGTGCGTTTCACGTCGTGCCCAGTCCCGAAGAGACAGTCCCGAAGAAAGCGGCCCGAAGCGGGCCGAGGGCGCAGTATAGACAAGGACTTCTCCGCAGAGTTTTCCACACCCGGCCCTTGGCAGCTCATCGCCTAAACCGCTGCTCACCACGCCTCCCCGTTGCCCCGCTCGCGAACGAAGTCGGCTTCTTCCACAGCTGTGGATTAGGCTGTGGAACACAGGAAGTTCCTGCAAATCGCCCTCTTTTTCTTCACAGGCGGCCTTTGGAAGAGGGATTGAGACGGCTCGCCGACGTTGCTATGCTCGCCCCTTCCCTGCGAGCTCGAGCGAGTCCGAGGACGGGTGGAGCGCCTGACCGAACCAACTGCTGACAGTCTCTGGGACGTGATCGCCGGGCGGCTCCGGGAGACGATCAGCGAAACGACTTACGACACGTGGTTCTCGTACGCCGAGCCACGGGCACTCGTCGACGGGCGGCTCGAGATCTCGGTTCCGAACGACTTCACCCGGGACTGGATCGAGAGCCACTTTCAGGGCTTCGTCTCCGGCGCGGCACGCGAGACGCTCGGCCACGACGTCGCGGTCGCGTTCACGGTGGCCGAGCGGGTACTTGCGCCCAGCCCGGCCCGGCCGGTTCCCGAGGAGCCTCGCGCACGCGAGCCGGAGCTGCATTTCCGCGACACGTCCGAGGTCGAGCTCAATCCGAAGTACACCTTCGATCTCTTCGTGATCGGATCCTCGAATCGGTTCGCGCACGCGGCCGCGCTCGCAGTCGCCGAGGCGCCGGCGCAGGCATACAACCCGCTCTTCATCTACGGCGGCACCGGGCTCGGGAAGACTCACCTGCTCCAGGCGATCGGCCACTACGTCCGCCAGCACTCGCGCCGGCTGACGATGCGCTACGTGACGAGCGAGACGTTCATGAACGACTTCATCGACTCGCTGCGGGACAAGCGAATCGAGGGCTTCAAGCGCCGGTACCGCAACTTCGACGTGCTCCTCGTCGACGACATCCAGTTCTTCGAAGGCAAGGAGCGGATCCAGGAGGAGTTCTTCCACACGTTCAACTCGCTGTACGAGGGCGGCGCGCAGATCATCATCTCCTCCGATCGCCCGCCGCGGGAGATCGCAACGCTCGAGGAGCGGCTCCGCTCGCGCTTCGAGTGGGGGCTCCTGACCGACATCCAGCCCCCCGACCTCGAGACCCGGATCGCCATCCTGCGCAAGAAGGTCAACACCGAGCACATCGCGATCACCGAGCCCGACGTCCTGACCTTCATCGCCGGTCGAGTCTCCTCGAACATCAGGGAGCTCGAGGGCGCGCTGACGCGCGTGGTCGCGTTCTCGTCGCTGACCGACCGCTCGATGACCGTCGATCTCGCTGAGCACGTGTTGAAGGACGTCTTCCCGCAGGGCGACGCTGCACCCGAGGTGACCATCCCGCGGATCCAGGAGGCGGTCTCCGAGCGGTTCGGGGTCACGCTCGACGAGCTCGTGAGCCCGCGGCGCTCTCAGGCTGTCGCGTATCCGCGGCAGGTGGCCATGTACCTGTCTCGCGAGCTGACCGACTCCTCGCTGCCCAAGATCGGGAGGGAGTTCGGGGGACGCGACCACACAACCGTGATCCATGCGACCTCCAAGATCACGCGGCTGATCCGGGAAGACCGGTCTGTGTACAACCTCGTGCAAGAACTCACCGCCCGCATCAAGCAGGCCCGGTAGAAGTGGGGATATCTCCCGACGCCGCGTTCGCGGGTGTGGAAGCTGTTGGCCGCCGTCAAGGGGTTGTTCCACACGCGTTTTCCCCGCTCGTAAGGCAGACTCCCCTTGTCTTCCCCGTCATGCACACTCCTATGGTTACTACGACCTTCTTCTCTTAAGTAATGGACATAGACATAGCGCCTTCAGACGTCGCGGCGACGGACCTAGCTCCAGCGACGGAGCTCCGGGTGACCTGTGCCCGGGACGACCTCGCAAGCGCGCTCGGCATCGTCGCCAGGGCGCTCTCGAGCCGCAGCGCGGTTCAGGTGCTGACGGGGATCCACCTGCAGGCAGAGGGCGGGAAGCTGACGGTCGCGGCCACCGACATGGAGGTCTCGTTGCGCGCGTCGGTCGGCGGTGAGATCGCCGGGGACGGTGCGGTGGTCGTGCCAGGACGACTGCTCGCGGATCTCGTGCGCCTTCTCCCGGATCCGTCCGTCGCGCTGACCTTCAACGAGGGGGACGGAGTCCTCGAGGTCATCTCGGGGAGCTATGCGTCCAAGGTGAACGTGTTCAGCGCCGAGGACTTTCCGCGACTTCCGTCACTCGACGTGTCGCTGCACACGATCGACGCACCCGCACTCCTCGGGACGATCGACAAGGTCGCGCGCGCCGCGTCGCGAGACGAGTCGCGTCCCGTCCTCACAGGGATCCTGGTTCGGTTCGAGGGCGACAAGCTGACCATGGCGGCCACGGACTCGTACCGCCTGTCGGTGAAGGAGACGACACTCGGTGAGTCCGGGCCCGAGCTCGACGCGATCATTCCGGCCCGGGCCCTGCAGGAGCTCGCGCGGCTCGCGGCCGGAGCGGAGACCGTGAGCCTCGGAGTCCACGAGAACCATGTGCTCTTGGGCGTCGGCGACGTGTGGCTCACGAGTCGTCGCATCGACGGCCAGTTCCCGAACTACAACCAGCTCCTCCCGGAGAGCTTCGAGGCGGAGGTGACGACGCCGCGAGCGCCGCTCCTCGAGGTCGTTCGCCGCGCGTCCGTCATGGCGCAGCGCAACTCTCCGCTCCGGCTCCGGTTCGCCGAGGGCGAGCTCTCGGTCTCAGCGCAGACCCAGGACGTCGGGGAGGCGCGAGAGTCGCTCGGGATCGAGTACGCAGGCGAGCCGATCGAGATCGGCTTCAACCCGGACTTCCTGCGAGACGGGCTCGAGGCGGTTGCGGGGGACACCGTGCAGCTGCGCCTGATCAATCCACTCAGGCCCGGGCTGATCGCGGCGCCAGACGAGAGCTTCTGGTACCTCATCATGCCGATCCGGCTCGCGGGCTGAGCGCCGGTGACGCGGCCGCCGGCGGGCTCGCCGTCCGCGAGCTGACGCTTCGCGATTTCCGCTCCTACGCCGGGCTCGAGCTCGAGCTGGAGCCCGGGGTCGTCCTCGTCTCTGGCCCGAACGGCGCCGGCAAGACGAACCTGCTCGAGGCCCTCCATGTCGGTACCCAGGGCTTCTCGCCGCGGGCCCGCACCGATGCACAGATGGTGCGTTTCGGCACGGAGAGCGGGCGAGTGCGGGTCTCCGGCAAGCGGGCGTCGACGCCTTTCTCGGCCGATGTCGTCCTCAATGCGGCGAGCTCACGCCGAGCGACGTTGAACGGCAGCTGGTTGCAAGCGCCCGAGCAGCTCCGGCACGAGCTGCAGACGCTGGTGTTCACGCCCGACCGACTGGCGGTCGTCAAGGGCGGCCCGGCGACACGGCGGGCGTACGTGGACAGAAGTCTCGGCCGCATCTTTCCGAGCCGCGCTCAGCTCCCCGCGGAGTACGCGGCGGTGATCGGGCAGCGGAACGCCGCGCTGCGGCGCGTGCAGGCCAGCCTCTCGTCCCGAGATGCGGTTGCTCCCTGGACCGAGGGTGCCGCCCGGCTTGGAACGGCGCTCGCCGAGGCTCGGCGGGAGGCCGTCGAGCTGCTCGCTCGAGCGTTCGCCGAGTGCTCAGAGCGGCTCGGCCTCTTCGAGGCGACGCTGGCCTACGACGGCGAGCCGGCGACGAGCGAGGATCTCGAGCAGCGGCTCGAGCTCGACCTCGAGCGCGGAACGACGGGACTGGGGCCGCATCTGCACGACCTCCGGCTCGAGGCGGGAGGGAGGGAGCTACGAAGCTACGGCTCCCAAGGCGAGCAGCGCATTGCAGTTCTCGCGCTCGTGTTGGCCGAGGCGCGGACCCTCGCCGAGAGGACCGGGGCGACGCCGCTCGTCCTCCTCGACGACGTCCTCTCGGAGCTCGACGAGGAGCGTCGCCTGGGGTTGAGCGAGCTCTTCGCGGCTGGAGGGCAGACGGTCGTCACCACGACGTCGGCAACCGCGCTACCGTCGTCGCCGGCACAGTCGTTACTCGTCCGGCCGGGAGAGGTACGCGTGGCGTGATGGAGCGCATTGGACACGAGGTGGAGCGGAGGCTCTCGCAGGCGGGAGCCGAACGGGCGCTCCACGTCGCTGAGATCACGTCCGTCTGGCCGAGCGCTGTCGGCGCTGCAGTCGCGCGCGAGGCGTGGCCGCTGCGGCTGGGCCGCGACGGCACGCTGCACGTGGCCACTTCCTCCGCCACCTGGGCGTTCGAGCTCGACCGCCTCGCCCCCGAGATCGCGACCCGCCTGAGCGCGGCGCTCGGAGAGTCGGCGCCTCGCAGCCTACGCTTTCGGGTCGGCCCCATTCCCGAGCCAGGCGCTGCGGGGGAGCGCTCTCGAGAGCGGGCTTCGACAGCTCCCGAGATCACGCCGAAGGCGGCCGCGGAGGCAGACTCGGCCGCTGCCGAGATCGAGGATCCCGAGCTCCGCGAGCTCGTCAGAAGAGCCGCCCGCGCAAGCCTCGCGAGAGCTCAATCCAGCCGCGGTTTCTGATACACTTCTTAAGGCCCGCAAAAGGCTTATTTGCAGGGCTTTTTTAATGGCTGAAGCAGCGTATACCGCAAAAGACATCACCGTTTTGGAGGGCCTCGAGCCCGTCCGTCTGCGGCCCGGGATGTACATCGGCTCGACGGGCTCGCGGGGGCTCCACCACCTCATCTTCGAGGTGGTCGACAACTCGGTCGACGAGGCCCTGGCGGGCCGGAACGAACGCGTTCAGGTGACGATTCATCCGGACAACTCGGTGACGGTGCGGGACGAGGGCGCCGGGATCCCGGTCGACGTGATTCCCGAGCAGGGTCTCCCCGCGCTCACGGTCGTCCTGACGAAACTGCACGCCGGGGGGAAGTTCGGAGGCGAGGGCTACAAGGTCTCGGGCGGCCTCCACGGCGTCGGCGTGTCGGTCGTGAACGCGCTCTCCGAGTGGCTCGTCGCGGAAGTGCGCCGGGACGGTAAGACCTACCGCCAGGAGTTCGCGCGCGGGGAGCCGACGACCGACATGAAGACGATCGGTCCCACGAAAGAGACGGGGACCACGATCACCTTCATGCCCGACCACGAGATCTTCGAGACGGTCGACTGGCAGGACGAGATCCTGATCCAGCGCCTCCGGGAGACCGCGTTCCTCACGAAGGGACTGCGAATCGTCTTCACCGACGAGCACGCCCGGGGGGAGACGGTCGAGTTCCACTACGAGGGTGGAATCCGCGACTTCGTGGCGCACGTCAACGAGCCGAAGGACTCCGTGCACAAGCACATCGTCTACTTCGAGGGTGAGGGCGAGGACGGCCAGGTCGAGGTCGCGATGCAGTGGAACAGCTCCTACGTGGAGTCCGTGTTCTCGTTCGCCAACAACATCAACACGACGGAGGGCGGCACTCACCTCTCCGGCTTCCGCGCAGCATTGACCGGCACGCTCAATCGCTATGCCCGCGAGAAGGGGTTGCTGAAGGAGAAGGAAGACAACCTCGAGGGCGAGGACGTGCGCGAGGGGCTGGCCGCGGTCATCTCGGTCAAGCTGCGCAACCCGCAGTTCGAAGGGCAGACCAAGACGAAGCTCGGCAACCCGCCGGTCGAGAGCCTCGTGCGCACGACGGTGAACCAGAGACTCGCCGAGTTCCTGGAGGAGAGCCCGACCGAGGCGCGCCAGATCATCACCAAGGCGGTCTCGGCCGCCCGCGCGCGGCAGGCGGCCCGAAAGGCTCGTGAGCTGACACGTCGGAAGAGCGCCCTCGAGAACTCGGCGCTGCCCGGGAAGCTCGCGGACTGCACGATCAAGGACGCAGACGCCTCCGAGCTCTTCATCGTCGAGGGCGACTCCGCGGGCGGCTCGGCCAAGCAGGCGCGCGACCGGACGTATCAGGCGATCCTGCCGCTGCGGGGCAAGATCATCAACTCCGAGAAGAATCGCATCAACAAGGTGCTCTCGAACGCGGAGATCCAGGCGATGATCACGGCGATCGGAACGGGGTTCGGCGACGAGTTCGACATCGCCAACCTGCGCTACGGGCGCATCATCGTCATGACGGACGCCGACGTGGACGGGGCGCACATTCGCACGCTCGTCCTCACGTTCCTCTACCGGACGATGCCGGAGCTCTTCGAGCGCGGCCACGTGCATATCGCGGTTCCGCCCCTCTACCACGTGAAGCTCGGAAGCCAGGGCATGTACTTCGAGAAGGACGCCCAGCTCGAGGAGCTGCTCGTGCGCGAGCGGGTCAAGGAGATGACGATCGTCGCGCGCGACGAGCAGGAAACGACGCTCACCGAGGCGCGGTGGAGCCGGTTCGCGCACGCGCTTGCCCACCTCGACGCCTGGTCGGCGAAGCTCGAGGCCGAGTACGGAGCGGCGGCCCACTTCGCGATCGACCACCGACTCGTCGAGTCCGAGGGCGAGGAGACCCCGGACGCCGGTGCGCTGATCGCGTCGCTCGAGCCGAACGGCTACGTGCTGACGGTCGAGGATCGCCAGGACGGGGTGCTCCAGGTAAAGGTGGTCGAGACCGAGACGAGCACCGCGCAACGGATCGAGCTGCCGAGCGCGATGCTGCTGTCGCCGACCTACGAAGCGGTCCGCCGGGCCTATGCTCGGGTGGCGGAGATAGCGGGGCTTCCCCCGTTTCGCATCGCCTTCGGCAAGAAGTCCTCGCACGCCGAGACGTTCTCGCAGCTCAAGCTCAACTCGCTCGACCTCGCCAAGGAGGGCATGCAGATCAGCCGCTTCAAGGGCCTCGGGGAGATGAACCCCGAGCAGCTCTGGGAGACGACGATGGACCCTGCGAAGCGCCTGCTCATCCGGGTCGGCGTCGAGGATGCAGCCGCGGCCGACAGCGTCTTCTCGACGCTGATGGGCGACCAGGTCGAGCCGCGCCGTCTGTTCATCGAGCAGAACGCGAAGGACGTGAGGTTCCTCGATGTCTAGGCATGAGGGAACCCATGGTTCTCCCGCGAGCCCCCTCCATCTTCGCGGGGCAGTGGAGGAACCGGCACGGGCCTCTCGGCCGGCACAGCTGACCTTTGCCCGCGGGCGCAGGGTGCAGGGAACGCCGAACGGACTGAGCGGGGGTTACGGACTGTGTCCGACGTGATCGGCGAGCCGCTCGGAGCCGGCCGCATCGAGCCGCGTGAGCTCGAGCAGGAGATGCGCTCGAGCTACATCGACTACGCGATGAGCGTCATCGTCGGGCGCGCCCTCCCGGACGTCCGCGATGGCCTGAAGCCCGTGCATCGCCGCGTGCTCTGGGGCATGCACGACGCCGGCCATCAACCGAACCGGCCGTACGTGAAGTGCGCGCGCGTGACGGGCGACGTGATGGGCAAGTACCACCCGCACGACTCGAGCTCGATCTACGACGCTCTCGTGCGGCTCGCGCAACCGTTCTCGCTCCGCTACCCGCTCGTCGATCCGCAGGGAAACTTCGGCTCGATCGACGACGACCCGCCCGCCGCAGAGCGCTACACCGAGTGCCGCCTCGCGCGCCTGGCGACCGAGATGCTGCGAGACATCGACTCGGACACGGTCGACTTCGGTCCGAACTACGACGAGTCGCGGCCGGAGCCGAGCGTCCTTCCGTCTCGGTTCCCGAATCTCCTCGTCAACGGCTCGACGGGCATCGCAGTGGGGATGGCGACGAACATGCCGCCGCACCGCCTCTCCGAGACGATCGACGCTGCGGTCGCGATGATCGACAAGCCGACGACGAGCGTCGACGATCTCATGAAACACGTCAAGGGGCCGGACTTCCCGACCGGCAGCATCATTGTTGGCCGCTCGGGGGTCCGCGACGCGTACCGAACCGGCCGGGGGCGCATCGTCGTGCGCGCTCGCGCACACATCGAGGAGCTCCGGGGCGGCAAGAACGCGATCATCGTCACCGAGCTCCCGTACGGCGTGAAGAAGGGGGGCGACGGCGGGGTCATCTCCAAGATCGCGGGCCTCGTCCGTGAGAAGGTGATCACCGAGGTGTCCGACCTTCAGGACTACTCGGACCGGTCGGGCATGCGCATTCAGATCGAGCTCAAGCGCGAGGCCATCCCGCAGGTCGCGCTCAACAAGCTTTTCAAGCACACGGCGCTGCAGACGACGTTCGGCTACAACGCCGTCGCGCTCGTCGACGGCGTTCCGCGGACGCTGTCCCTGCTCGAGCTCGTCCGGCACTACCTGGACTTCCAGCGCGAGGTGGTCACGCGACGCTCGCAGTTCGAGCTCCGCAAGGCCGTCGAGCGCGCTCACGTGCTCGAGGGCTACCTCGTCGCTCTCGACAACCTCGACGCGGTGATCTCACTCATCCGAGCCTCCACGGACACGGACACCGCACGCGCGGGCCTGATGGAGCAGTTCGAGCTCTCGGAGGTCCAGGCGCAGGCGATTCTCGACCTTCGGCTCGCGCGGCTCACCGGTCTCGCGCGCAAGGAGATCGAGGACGAGTACGCGGACCTGCAGGAACGGATCTCCGAGCTCCGGACGATTCTGGGCGACCCTGCCCGGGTCGACGGAGTCGTGCGCGAGGAGCTCCTGGAGATCAAGGAGATCTACGGGAAGCGCGACGACCGCCGAACCGAGATCGTCGCGGGCGAGTCCGAGCTCGAGCTCGAGGACATGATCGCCGAGGAGGACATGGTCATCGCGATCACGCACTCCGGATACATCAAGCGGCTCCCGGTGACCGCGTACCGCGAGCAGCGGCGCGGAGGAATCGGCGTCATGGGTATGGACCTGAAGGACGAGGACTACATCGAGCACCTCTTCGTCGCCTCGACCCACGACTACATCCTCTTCTTCAGCTCGAGAGGCAAGGCCTACCGGCTCAAGGTGCACGAGCTACCGCTCGGCTCGCGTCAGGCGAAGGGCCGCGCGATCGTCAACCTGCTGCCGTTCCAGCAGGACGAGAAGGTCCGCGCGATCATCCGTACCCGCGACTTCTCGGAGATGGAGTATCTGGTCCTCGCGACTCGGCGTGGGATCGTGAAGAAGACGAAGTTCACGGACTACAACACGCCTCTGAAGTCGGAGGGGATCATCGCGATCAACCTCCGCGACGACGACGAGCTTGTCGAGGCGTTTCTCTCCTCCGGTTCCGACGACCTCCTGCTCGTCTCGCGGAAGGGGCAGGCGATCCGCTTTACAGAGAAGGAGGCCCGCCCCATGGGCCGCGCGACCGGCGGCGTGCGAGGGATGTCCCTGCGCGCGGGCGACGAGGTGATCGCGGCCATGGTCGCGCAGGACGACGCCGACCTTCTCGTCGTCACCGAGCAGGGGTACGGGAAGCGGACGGCCATTCGCGAATACCCGCGCAAGGGCCGCGGCGGCTTGGGAGTCAAGACGGTCCGGCTGACCGAGGCCAGGGGGCAACTTGCGGGCGCCCGGCTCGTTCGCGAGGGCTACCAGGTGATGCTGATCTCGACGGGTGGAACGGTCATTCGAATGCCGGTCGAGGGGATCAGGCGGGCCGGCCGGGCGACGCAGGGCGTCATCGTGATGCGTCTCCGCGGCGACGACGAGCAGGTCTCGGCGCTCGCTCCGGTCGTCGGGTCGGAGGACGACGAGACGGTGGCGGGCGTTCCGCTCGACGGCGAGGTCTCTCGCGAGCCCGACACGCCCGAGCCCGACACGCCCGAGCCAGACGCGCTGGCCGAAGACGAGACCGAGTAGCGTCGGCTCAGCCGGGCGCGGGGACGCCGGCGTGCAGCATCTCGACCCCCTTTGAACGGAAGCGCGATCGCGTGCCCGCGCCCGCGAGCCTCAGCCGCGCCTCGACCCTCACGAGCCCTGGCGACCTGCCTCGGCGATGTTCGAAAGCGCAGTGAGAATGTCGATCGGAATCGGGAAGACGATCGTCGAGTTGTTCGCGGAGCCGATCTCGAGCAGCGTCTGCAGGTAACGGAGCTGCACAGTGATCGGTTCCTGGGACATGACTGCGGCCGCGTCCTTCAGGCGCTCGGAGGCCTGGTACTCGCCCTCGGCGGAGATGACCTTTGCCCGGCGCTCGCGCTCGGCCTCCGCCTGTCGCGCCATCGCGCGCTGCATGTCGGAGGGGATCTCGACGTCCTTGACCTCGACGATCGAGACCTTGATCCCCCAGGGCGACGTCGCCTCGTCGATGATCCCCTGCAGGATCGCGTTGATCTTGTCCCGCTCGGAGAGCAGCTCGTCGAGGACGTGTTGTCCGAGCACTGAGCGGAGCGTGGTCTGCGCGATCTGGGACGTCGCGACCATGAAGTTCTCGACCTGGACCTGGGACGCGTTCGCGTCCACGATGCGGAAGTAGGCGACCGCGTTGACGCGCACGGGAACGTTGTCCTTCGTGATCACCTCTTGCGGCGGGACGTTGAGCGTCACCGTCCGGAGGTCGACCTTCTGGACACGGTCGACGACTGGGATGATGAAGTAGAGACCCGGTCCCTTCGGCTGGGGCAGAAGCCGCCCGAGCCGGAAGACCACCCCGCGCTCGTACTCGCGGGCAACCTTGACCGCCGCGAACACGATGATCAAGACGATGACCAAGATTGCGATGACCGCGATCAGATATGCCATTAGCTCGGCTCCTCCCCGTTGTCTCGAGGTACGGATCCTACGACGAGCTGGAGGTCGTCCTGCACCTCCTCGACGCGAACGTGCTCGCCCGGAACGAGCGGTGAGTCGTCGGGCGTATGCGCCCGCCAGAGCTCGCCGTTCAGGGCGACGATGCCGTCGCGGCGTACGACGGCTTCGATTCCGACGAGCTGGCTTGCGCCGACCGCGACAGGATTTCGTGCGACGCGTACGACCCGGGTGACGGCGAAGCCGAGTAAGACGGCGATCGTCCCGGCGATCGAGAGCGCGACGGGCAGGGAGACGTGGTACGCAGGGCCGGCCGGGTCGAAGAGGATGAGCGACCCCAGGACGAAGGTGACCGCACCGGCGAGGGTCAGGGCTCCATGCGTCGGGAAGAAGGCATCCGCGACGAAGAACCCGGCCGCGAGGAGCATCAGGAGGAGCCCCGCGAGGGACACGGGCAGCACCTGCAGCCCGTACAGGCCGAGGATGAGCGAGATCGCGCCGACCGTGCCCGGGAGGATCAGTCCTGGGTTCCAGAGCTCGACCACGATCCCGATGAGCCCGATGGAGAGCATGAGCTCGATCAGGTTCGGGTCGATCAGCAGATTCCGCGCACGCTGCCAGAAGGACATGTGGACGTCCTCGATCTCCGCCCCGGCTGTGTGGAGGACGAGCCCGTGCGGCGCGGACGTCTTGGGCGGGGTCCGCCGGCCGTTGATCTGATCGAGGAGCGCGGGCAAGGTCGGGGCGATTGCCTCCACCAGCCCGATGCGCTTCGCCTCGCGCGCGCCGTAGTTCGATGCCTTCGTGACCATCCGCCGCGCCGCCAGGACATTGCGGTTGTGCTCGCGGGCGAGCTCCCCGACATACGCGGCCGCGTCGTTGATGACCTTGCGGCGCAGGTCGCTGTTGATGTTCCCTCCTCCGAGCGAGATCGGGGTCGACGAGCCGATGTTCGTCTGCGGCGCCATGGCCGCCAGGTCCGAGGCCATGGTGATCACCGCGCCCGCAGAATCAGCGCTTGATCCTGGCGGCGAGACGTACATGATGACCGGGACGGTCGCCGAGAGGAACCTCTTGACCATGCCGCGCATGGACGAGCTCAACCCGCCCGGCGTGTCGAGCACGATCACGACGGCGGCGTCGTGATCCTTCTCGGCACGGCTGATCTGGCCGTCGAGGTACTCCTGCGTGACGGGATTGATGTCGCTTGCGAGATGGACTGCCAGCACGTGCGGCGGCGGGGTCGTGCTCGCAGCGGAGGCGGTCGTCGCGAAGAGCAAGAGGACCGCAGATGCGAGAAGAAATGCCCGCAAAAAGCGGATCCGCACGACTGTAAGGATGCTATCAACGCAGGGATCACGCCCTTGCGCGCGAAAGCCGTGACAGCCACGCTCCGCCGTATGCGCCGCGCGCTCGTCCTCCTCCTCGCCTTCGCCGCAGCCTTCGTCGGAGCTCCGGCAGCACTGGGAGCCGGCGCGAGCATTACGGCGGTCGACGTACCGGTGAAGGCGGAACGAACGATTGCAGCGGGTGAACTGAGGACGCGGTTCACTCTCGTCGGCATCCACTGGCGCGGGCCGGGTGCGGTCTCCTTTCGCACGCGGTCGGTCGGCGGCCGCTGGAGTCCGTGGCGGCCGGCGGCCCCGGAGCGCGAGGACGCCCCCGACCCAGGCTCCGTAGAAGCGCGTGCACGACCCGGCTGGCGCGTCGGAAGCCCCTGGTGGGTCGGTCCCTCGGATCGGATCGAGACGCGAACCGCCGGCCGCGTGGTGCGGGTTCGCGCCTACCTCGTCTGGAGCCCTGTGGTCGACGTTCCGTTCCGAGTCCCCGCTGCGACCCGGTCTCCGGCGATCGTCCCGCGTCTGTCCTGGGGAGCGAACGAGTCGATTCGCCGCGCCCCTCCCACGTATGCGCCGCGGCTTCGCTTCGCGATCGTCAACCACACGGCCGGCCGGAACGACTACACGCAGGCGGAGGCCCCTGCGATCGTCAAGGCGATCGAGCTCTACCACGTGCAGGGGAACGGCTGGAACGACATCGGCTACAACTTTCTCGTCGATCGCTTCGGGACGATCTACGAGGGCCGGTACGGGGGGATCACGCGAACTGTCGTCGGCGCTCATGCGCTTGGGTTCAACACGGGCTCGACGGGAATCGCCGTTCTCGGCACCTATACGAACGCCGCGCCGCCACCAGCCGCGCAGGATGCTCTCGCGAAGCTTCTCGCCTGGCGGCTCGACCTCGCGCACGTCGACCCTCTCTCGATGCTCACCGCCGTCTCCGGAGGAAGCGAGCGGTACGCGTCGGGTGTGCCGGTGACGCTCCGCGCGGTCTCGGGGCATCGCGACACGGGGTTGACGGAGTGCCCCGGAGACGCGCTCTACGGCAGGCTCGGAGCGATCGCAGCAGAGGCGTACAAGATCGGAGGGCCCAAGATCTTCGATCCCCGACTGGACGTGAGCAGGACCGGCCCAGTGCGGTTCCACGCGCGTCTCTCGAGCGCGCTTCCGTGGCATGTCTCGATCTCCGATGCCGACGGAGTGGCGGTGGCGGATGGCTCTGGCACAGGCGCAACCGTCGACTGGACCTGGAACGGCTCGGCTCCGCGCGCGACGTATCGCTGGTCGATCTCGGCCGCAACAGCACGGCCGGCGACGGGTGCGATGCACGCGGGCACGGGAGTCGCGACGTCGCCTCTCGCCGTCCAGGGACTGGCCGCGACCCCGAGCGCCGTCAGCCCCAATGGAGACGGCCAGGCCGACGTCTCGCTCCTCACGTTCACACTCACCGCGCCCGCAACCGTGTCAGTCGACGTCTACGACGCGACCGAGAAAGACGTCCTACCCGTGCTCAGCGAGCAGCGCCTGCTCGCGGGTAGCCAGTCGGTGACGGTCGACCCGAGCTCGCTCGCCGACGGGAGCTACACGATCGTCGTCGACGCGGTCGGGGACGACGGCTCGGACGTCGAGAGCGTCGTGCCACTCACGGTGAGCAGGGTGCTCGGCCTCGTCACGGCGACCCCGTCCGTCTTCTCACCAAATGGGGACGGTCGCCTCGACCGGCTCACCGTCGGCTTCGAGCTTATGGCACCCGCGAACGTTCAGGTGCGCATCCTCCGGAACGACCGCTGGGTGGCGACGCCGTTCGCCGCGAGCCTGCAGGCAGGCCCGCAACACTTCGTCTGGGACGGCGCTCGGAGCGCCGGAACGCTCCGAGACGGGTCCTACGAAGCGGCGGTCGACGCCACGGGCGAGCTCGGAACCACGACCTCCGCCGTCCCGTTCGCCGTCGACACGGTGCCGCCCCGACTGCGGATCGGGTCGATGAGGCCTCTGGCGATCTCGGTGAGCGAGCCCGCGACGCTGAAGGTGATGCTGGACGGGGTATCGACGCGGCGGGACGTCAAGCATGCCGGGACCATCCGTATCCCAGGCGCGGGGAGGGTGAAGCGCGTACGCGCCGTGGCCTGGGACGAGGCCGGGAACGTGAGCCGCGCCGTCGTGGGGCGATCTCGAGCCAGCCCCTGAGGGCTCTGCCAGTAGACTCGCGCTCGTGTCCGGCTCGGCCCCAACCGCTCCGTTCGGTCGGGACGTGATCGAGACGATCCTGCCGCACAGAGCGCCTTTTTTGCTGATCGACGAGGTCTCCGAGCTCGAGGCCGGAAAGCGCGTGGTCGCGCGGAGAGAGGTACGGGTGGACGACTGGTGGTTCCCTGGTCACTTCCCGGAGCGGCCGGTGATGCCGGGCGTGCTCATCGTGGAGGCGATGGCGCAAACAGGGGCAGTGGCCGTGCTCGCCGAGGAGGAGAACCGGGGCAAGATCGCGCTCTTCGCCGGAATCGACGACTGCCGCTTCAAGCGCGTAGTCGAGCCGGGCGACATCCTGACCTTGACCTGCGAGATCGCCGCGGTTCGCGGCCCGATCGGGAGGGGCAAGGCGACCGCGCACGTCGGGGACGAGCTCGCGGCCCGCGGGACGCTCACTTTCGCCGTGGAGCGATAGGACATGCTCGGCTCGGCAACTGGACCTCGTATCGGCATCACCGGGCTGGGGACGCACGTCCCGGAACGGGTGCTGACGAACGACGAGCTGGCGCGCATCGTGGACACCTCGGACGAGTGGATCCGGGAGCGGACTGGGATCCGGGAGCGGCGCGTCGCCGCCGAGGAGGAGGCGCTCACGGACATCGCGCTTCCGGCAGCCCGCGCCGCGCTCGCGGACGCAGGTGTCCCGGCCGCCGAGATCGACCTGCTGATCTGCGCCACGGTGACTCCGGACATGATGTTTCCGACCTCTTCGGCGCTTCTCGCCGACGCGCTGGGTATGCCGAAGGCCGCGGCCTACGACCTGCTCGCGGGCTGCACCGGCTTCGTATACGCGCTGGCGCAGGCCTACGGAATGCTCGCGTCCGGGCTCTCGCGCTGCGCGCTGGTCGTCGGCGGTGACGTGCTCTCGAAGATCCTCGACTGGGACGACCGCTCGACGCTCGTCCTCTTCGGAGACGGCGCCGGCGCGGTGGTGATGGAGGCGGTCGACCACGGTGGATTCCTCGGCTTCGAGCTCGGCGCGGACGGCGGCGGCGGCGAGCACCTGTGGCTTCCAGGGTCAGGGTCGAGGAGGTTCGAGAACCCGAACGGCTACGTCAAGATGAACGGGCGCGAGGTGTTCAAGTTCGCGACTCGAATCATGGTGTACTCGGCCGAGCAGATCCTGTCGGAATGCGGAAAGACCGTCGCCGACGTCGATGTTTACATCCCTCACCAGGCGAACAAGCGGATCATCGACTACGCGGCCGATAAGCTCGGGATCCCGCTGGGAAAGACCGTCGTCAACGTGGACCGTTACGGAAACACTTCGTCAGGGTCGATCCCGCTCGCGCTCACCGACGCGCGGGCGGAAGGGCGGCTGCGCGACGGTGCGCTCGTATTGATGACCGGGATGGGGGCGGGCCTTACATGGGGCTCGTCGCTGATCGAATGGACCACGAACGGGAGGGCGACGTGAGCAAGATTGCCTTTTGCTTCCCCGGCCAGGGCTCGCTCGAGCCTGGCATGGGACGCGAGATCGCGGAGGCGTTCCCCTCCGCCCGGGAGGTGTACCGAATCGGCTCGGAGGCCTCGGGTCTCGATCTCGAGCGCCTCTGCTTCGACGCGCCAATCGACGACCTCGTGCATACCGAGGTGCAACAGCCTGCCCTCGTGGCCACGAGCCTCGCCATCCTGGCCGCCCTGCGAGAGCGCGGCCTCGAGCCGGACGTCGTCGTCGGGCATTCGGTCGGGGAGTTCGCCGCACTCGCCGCAGCCGGGTCGATCGGCACCGGCGACGCGATCGGGCTCGTGCGGGAACGCGGGCTCGCGATGGCCGAGGCCGCGAGACAGCGGCCCGGCACGATGGCGGCGATCCTCGGCCTCGCCGATGAGGAGGTCGAGAAGCTCTGCCGGAAGATCATCGGCGTGTGGCCGGCGAACTACAACTGTCCGGGGCAGATCGTCGTCTCGGGGGAGCACGAGGCAGTCGAGGAGTGCTGCGCCGAGGCCGAGAGCCTCGGCGCCCGACGAGCAGTGAGGCTCAAGGTCTCCGGGGCTTTCCACAGCCCGCTCGTCGCCCGCGCCGCCGATCGGCTCCGACCGGCGATCGACAGGGTCAAGTTCGTGGAGCCTCTCTCCCCGTTCATGTCGACGGTCACTGCGAAGGTCGAGCCTGCACAGCGTCTGGCGACGCTACTCGTCGACCAGCTCACGGCTCCGGTCCGCTTTACGCAGGCTGCGACAGAGCTCATCAGGAGCGGTGCCTCCACGTTCGTCGAAGTCGGTCCCGGGAACGTGCTCTCGGGGCTCGTGAAGCGGATCGACCGGGGGGTCAAGACCATCTCGGTGAACACCGTCGAGAGTCTCGAGCGGGCGCAGGAAGCACTTTCTCGGTGACCGAGGCCTCGGCTGCTTTCTGCTCGCTCGAGGGGAAGAAGGCACTCGTCACCGGTGCGTCGCGCGGGATCGGACGAGCGATCGCGGCTGAGCTCGCGCAGGCCGGGGCGGAGGTCGTCCTCTCCTACCAGAGCGCTGCCGAGGAGGCCGAAGAGCTCGCGTCCGAGATCGGCGGCCGGGCTGTTCGCGCGGACGTCTCCGACTCGAAGTCTGCTCAGGCGCTGGTCGAGGATGCGGGCGATCTCGACGTGCTCGTCAACAACGCCGGGGTCACGCGGGACGGTCTTCTCGTGCGCATGTCCGACGACGACTGGGCGACGGTCATAGACACGAACCTCGCCTCGGTCTTCTACACCTCCCGCGCCGCGGTGCGCGGGATGATGAAGCGTCGTGCCGGGGCGATCGTGAACATCTCGTCGATCGTCGGGCTGCATGGAAACTGGGGCCAGACGAACTACGCGGCCTCGAAGGCCGGAATCATCGGCTTCACGAAGGCGCTCGCCCGGGAGCTCGGGAGCCGGAACGTGCGCGCGAACGTCGTCGTGCCCGGGTACGTGAAGACGCGGCTCACCGACGTTCTTCCCGCGGAGGCGACGGGCGCCATGCTCGAGAACACGCCGCTCGGCCGGCTCGGCGACCCGGAGGACGTCGCCGGCGCGGTACGGTTCCTCTGCTCGGAGGACGCCTCGTTCATCACGGGCGCAGTGCTGCTGGTCGACGGCGGACTCGGGATGTAGTGCGCATGAGCCAGATGTCGCAGAACGGAAGACGCCGCGTCGTCATCACGGGCGTCGGCATGGTCAGCCCCCTGGGGAACGATCCCGAGACGAGCTGGCAGAACCTCGTGGCGGGAGAATCCGGCGCGGGCCCCATCACGCACTTCGACGCGGCCGACTACTCCGTGCGCTTTGCCTGCGAGCTCAAGGACTTCGAGCCGACGACCTGGATGGAACGAAAGCAGGCTCGCCGTATGGACAAGTTCTCGCAGATGGCGCTCTCCGCCGCGCGGATGGCCGAGGCGGACAGCGGCATCGACATCGCCTCGGAGCCCGACCGTGTCGGCGCTGCGGTTGCGACCGGCATCGGGGGCCTGTACGCGTTCGAGGACTGCTTCCAGCAGCTGCTCGAACGGGGCCCCGACCGCACGAGCCCCTTCTCGATCATCCAGATCATTCCGAACATGGCGGCTGCGTGGGTCTCGATGGAGCTCGGGACGAAGGGGCCGCTCGCGACGGAGACGACTGCGTGCGCCGCCTCGAACATGGCCATCGGCGACGGTCTCGACGCCATACGGCTCGGCCGCGCGGAGGTGATGCTCTGCGGCGGAACGGAGGCGCCGATCACGCGCGTCAGCATCGCCGGTTTCAGCGCCATGCGCGCTCTGTCGCAGCGAAACGACGATCCGAAACGCGGCTCGAGGCCCTTCGACGCCGACCGGGACGGCTTCGTGATGGGAGAAGCCGGCGCCGTGCTCGTGCTCGAGGAGCTCGAGCATGCCCGAGCCCGGGGGGCGAGGATCTACGCCGAGCTCCTCGGCTACGGCGTCTCGTCGGACGCCCAGCACGTGACCGAGCCCGATCCGAGCGGCTTGAGCCCCGCCCGCGCGATGACCATGGCGTTCGCTGACGCCGGGATCGAGCCGAGCCAGGTCGGGTACATCAACGCGCATGGGACGTCGACTCCGGTCGGTGACGCAGCCGAGACGCGGGTCCTGAAGATCGCACTCGGCGAGGACAACGCGTACCGGACCCCCGTGTCGTCGACGAAAGGTGCGACGGGCCACACGCTTGGCGCGGCCGGGGCCGTGGAGGCGATCTTCACGATCTTCGCCGTCCAGCGCGGCACGCTGCCGCCGACGATCAACTACGAGACGACGGATCCCGAGTGCGACCTCGACTACATCCCGAACGAGTCGCGGCCGGCGGAGATCGAAATCGGCGCGTCGAATTCGTTCGGCTTCGGCGGGCACAACGCGTGCGTCGTCGTCCGCCGCTGGGACGAAGCGGCGTAGCGGTCGACTAGCCCGAGCTCCGGCGCTCGAGCAGGATCGTGTCGCGCCAGACGCCGTCGAGCTGCGCAATCCGTTCCCTGCGTCCGACAACCCGAAAGCCGAGAGCGTGGTGCAGCGCGACGCTCGCCTCGTTCTCGGGAAAGACGCTCGTCTGGATGGTCCAGAGACCCGCCGCGTCCGCTCCTGCGACGAGCGCCTCCATCAGGGCCCGCCCCACACCACGACCGCGCGCGCGTTCTGTCACATAGACGGAGTGCTCGACGACTCCGCGGTAACAGGCGCGGCTCGACGTCGGCGAGAGCGCGGCCCAGCCGACGACCGTGCCCTCCTCGACCGCGACCAGGCGATGATCCGCGAGTCGCTCGACGTCGAACTCGCTCCAGGTGGGCGGCTCGGTCTCGAACGTCGCGTCGCCGGTCGCGATGCCCTCTGCGTAGATCCGCTCGACGGCCGGCCAGTCCGAGGCTTCCATCCTGCGTATCGCGACCACCTTGCTGGCGAAGACTAGGCTGCACGCGTGGCTGAGCGCTGGGCGACGTTCGACTGCTACGGGACGCTCGTCGACTGGCTCTCCGGGATCCAGGAGGAGCTCGAGCGGCTCTTCGGCGTCGAGCACGCGGACGATCTCCTCGCCCGCTACCACGAGCTCGAGCCCGAGATCCAGGCCGGGTCACCTGGGATGTCCTACCGGGAGGTGTTGACGGTGGGGCTCGAGCGTCTCGCCGACGAGCGCGGAATGGCGATGCCGGAGGGGGAGGCGAGCGCCCTCGCCCGGTCGCTCCCGCGCTGGCCGGTCTTTCCGGACGTTCCTCCGGCCCTCGCGGAGGCGAGGCGTCGCGGCTGGAGTCTCGCGATTCTCTCGAACACGGATCGCGACCTGATCGACGCGTCGATGGTGGCGATCGGGATCGCGTTCCACCCGGTCGTGGTCGCCTCCGAGATCGGCTCCTACAAGCCCGGCCGCCGCCACTGGGACGCGTTCCGCGAGGCCACCGGGGCGGATCAAGCGAACCACGTCCACGTCGCCCAGAGCCTGTACCACGACATCGAGCCGGCGAGCGCGCTCGGTATCCGCTGCATCTGGGTCAATCGGCTCGGAGAGCCCGACGACGGGCGGCCGGCGAGGACCATTCCCGACCTGACCCGGCTTCCCGAGACGCTCGACGGCCTGGTCCCACCATGAGCGCGCTGCGAGCGCGGTGCCCCGACTGCCGCACGCTCACGGCGGTCGCAGTCGACTCCGGATACCAGTGCCATAGCTGCGGTCGCGAGTACGCCGCCGGGCTCGTGCGCGTTCCGCGTGCCTGGGGGAAGGGCGGAGAGGCGATGGCCGAGGCCGCGTTTCTGCCTCTTCCGTACCCGGAGACGGCGATCGTTCTGCAGAGCTCGCTCGTGGAGCAAACCGCTGCCCTCGCCGAGCGGCTTCCCGTGCGACCGCTCGTCGCCGGCGGATGCTGCTGCGCGCATGTCGGCGCCGTTCGCGGGCTGGCCGCCCGAGGCGGTCGACTCGCAGTGGTATGGCTCGATGCGCACGGCGACCTGAACACTCCGGACACCTCCCCCTCGGGCAACGAGTGGGGAATGCCGCTGCGGATGCTCCTCGACGACGCGGTGGTCGCTCCGGAGGACGTCGCCCTCGTAGGCGCACGCAATCTCGACCCGCCCGAATACGACTACATCGCGGCCATGGGGATCGACGACTCGCTCGAGCGGGCGCTCGCGGGCGTGGACCGGGCGTACGTTGCACTCGATCTCGACGTCCTCGATCCTTTCGCGGCCGAGATGTTCATGCCCGAGCCGAACGGCCCAGGTGCCGGCGAGCTCGAGACGATCCTCCGAGACGTCGCAGCGAGGACGAGCCTCGCCGGGCTCGGGGTCACGGGCATGCTCCCGAAGGCCGAGAACGTGCCGATCGTGGTGCGTCTCCTGGCCGCAGCGGGCTTCTGAGCCGCCGCCTCTAAGATCCAGCCCATGTCCATGCCGGACACCGGAAAGGTCGACGTCTCGGTCGAAGACAAGCGCGCCGCGGACTCGTCTCAGGACAAGGCGCATCCGAACACGTGCCCGAGCTGCGGCTCGCACTATCGAGACGAGGAGCTGCAGCGCAACCTGCGCGTCTGCCCCCAGTGCGGGCATCACTTCCCGGTCCGGGCGCGAGAGCGAATCGAGCAGCTCGCCGACCGCGAGTCGTTCGTCGAGGAAGACGCGGAGCTCCGCTCCGCGGACGCCCTCGAGTTCTTCGATCTGAGGCCGTATACGGAACGGCTTGCGGAGGCCGAGATCGAGACCGGCCTGGGCGATGCAATGGTCACGGGTGCCGCCGCCATCGAAGGCGAGCCGTGCCGGCTCGCGGTCATGGACTTCGCGTTCATGGGCGGCTCGATGGGGAGCGTGGTGGGCGAGAAGTTCGTTCGGGTGTGTGACGGCGCAGCGGAAGCCGGCGTGCCGCTCGTCTCCGTGTCGGCCTCGGGCGGGGCGCGCATGCAGGAGGGAATCCTCGCCCTGATGCAGCTTCCGAAGACCGTCTGCGCGATCGAGGAGTTGCACGAGGCGGGCGGTTCGCTCCTCTCCGTTCTCGGACACCCCACGACAGGAGGTGTTCTCGCGAGCTTCGCGAGCCTCGGCGACGTCGTTGTCGCCGAGCCGGGTGCGCTGATGTCCTTCGCGGGACCCCGTGTCGTCGCGCAGACCACTCGAGAGAAGCTTCCGGACGACTTCGGCCTTGCCGAGTCGAACTACAGGTTCGGGCACCTGGACGCGATCGTACAGCGCTCCGAGCTCCGCCCGACGCTCGCCAGGCTCCTCCGGCTCTTCGCGCAGGCGTAGGCGGTGGCGAGCGAAGCGGAGATGCGGCTCCGCGCGCGCCTGAGTAAGCTCGGCGCCGTGAAACTCCTTCGCGGGACGAAGCTGAGCGGCGAGCTCGGACGGCTGCAGGACCAGCTCGAGCGGCTCCGGGAAGAGCCGAGCGCGGAGGAGATCTGGCGTTCAGTCGAGCGGGCGAGGCATGCCGATCGGCCGTACACGCTCGACTACGTCGAGCGGATTCTCGAGGACTTCTTCGAGCTGCACGGCGATCGCGGCCGGGCGGACGACCACGCGATCGTGGCCGGGCTCGGCAAGCTCGACGGCCGGACGATCGTCATCGTCGGACACCAGAAGGGCCGCGACCTGAAGGAAAGGACTTCCCGGAACTTCGGCATGGCGTATCCCGAGGGCTACCGGAAGGCAATGCGCGCGATGGCACTCGCCGACCGGCACCGGTTCCCGCTCATCACCCTCGTGGACACGCCCGGCGCCTATCCCGGCGTCGCGGCCGAACAGCATGGCCAGGGCGGCGCGATCGCACGCTCGCAGGCCGCGATGGTGCGGCTCTCGGTTCCGACTGTCTCCTGCATCATCGGTGAGGGCGGCTCGGGAGGCGCCGTCGCGATCGCGGTCGCAGACCTCGTGCTCATGCAGGAGAACGCGATCTATTCGGTGATTTCACCCGAAGGGTGCGCGGCGATTCTGTGGCGCGACGCGGGCGAGGCACGCAAGGCGGCCGCAGCGTTCAAGCCGGACGCGGCGCACAGCCTCGAGCTGGGCGTGATCGACGCGATCGTCCCCGAGCCCGAGGGCGGCGCGCACGAGAACCCGGACGATGCGGCCCGCCTGCTCAAGGACTCGCTTGCGGCGGCACTCTCCGAGATCGACGACCTGGATCCCGAAGAGCGACGCCGGCAGCGCCGCGCGAAGTACCGCCGTATGGGCGTTCTCGCAGGGCTGTAGAAGCCTTTCCGCTCACTATCCACATCTTCCACAGGCTTATCCCCCGTTCGAGAAGGGCTCCGAGCAGGGAAGTTTTCGGATTTTCGGCGTCTTGGTAAAGAAAGCGTTGCGTTCATGGCGACAATCCACAGGTGAGCCTCGACGAGTACCGGCGAAAGCGGCACCGGAGACGAACGCCGGAGCCGTTCGGGAGCGGATCCAAGCGGCGCGGCGCCGCCCCGCGTTTCGTGGTCCAGCGCCACGACGCGCGGCGGCTCCACTACGACTTTCGGCTCGAGCGGAACGGCGCTCTCGCAAGCTGGGCGGTTCCCAAGGGCATTCCGCTGCATCGCGGTGAGCGCCGGCTCGCGGTCCACGTGGAGGATCATCCGCTCGAGTACGGTGACTTCGAGGGCACGATTCCCGCTGGCGAATACGGGGCCGGAGCGGTCGAGATCTGGGATCGGGGAACCTACGAGCTGCTGGAGGAGAAGCGCAACGGGGGCCTGACGGTTCGTCTGAGCGGCGAGCGGCTGGACGGCGTCTGGTCACTCGTTCCGGCTGCCCTCGACCGGGATCCGAAGAACTGGCTCCTCTTGCGGAAGGACGGTGCCGCCGGCTCGTCCGTGGAGTACGCGCCCATGCTCGCGATGTCGTCCGAGTCCCTTCCGCACGGCGAGGGTTGGATCTACGAGCCGAAGTGGGACGGTTTTCGCGCGATCGTGACCCTCGAAGGCGGCAGCGCGAAGCTCACGAGCCGGAACGGGAACGACCTGACAGGCCGCTTCGCGGCCGTCGCGCGTTCGGTCGAGCACGCCGTCCGCACCGCCGACGCGGTTGTCGACGGTGAGATCTGCGCCCTCGACGAGCAGGGACGCTCGCGCTTCTCGCTGCTGCAGGAGGGCGGAGGCACGCCAGCCCTCGTCGTGTTCGACGTCCTCGAGGTCGAGGGGGAGCCGTTGCTGGAGCTGCCGCTTGCAGAGCGCCGAGCGCGTCTTGAACGGCTCGTCGACCCGCGGGCGGGCGGAGTCGTCGTCTCCCCGCAGTTCGACGATGGGGAGGCGCTGCTGCGTGCGGCGAGAGCCCAGGGCCTCGAAGGCGTGGTCGCGAAGCGCGAGGATTCTCCCTACTTCCCGGGCAGACGAGGCACGGAGTGGCGCAAGGTCAAGGTCCGCGGACGCCAGGAGGTCGTCGTCGCCGGATACACGAAGGGGAAGGGGAGGCGCACGGGTGGCTTCGGCGCCCTCGTCGTCGGCGTGCACGAGGCGGGCGGACTGCGGTGGGCGGGCAACGTCGGGACGGGCTACACGGATGCCGAGATTGCTCGGCTCAGGAAACTGCTCGAGCCTCTCGAGACCTCGGATTCGCCCTTTGCGGAGCCGCCCAAGATGCCGCGGGTGCGGCGATCGGACGTGGTCTGGGTCGAGCCCGAGCTCGTCGCCGAGGTCGAGTTCGCGGAGTGGACGAGAGAGGGTCGACTACGCGCGCCGGTTTACCTGGGGCTCCGCGAGGACAAACCTGCGGACGACGTGCGTAGGGAACAGTCTTCGCTGCCCGCGGTCGTGAAGAAGGGGCGCCGCGAGCTGCATCTCCGGAACCTGGAGAAGCCGTTCTGGCCGGAGGAAGGCATCACGAAAGGCGATCTGCTCACCTATTACCGCGACGTCGCCGAAGTGCTCGTGCCCCATCTCCGCGGCAGGCCGTTCACGATGAAGCGCTACCCGGACGGGTGGCAGGGCAATCACTTCTTCCAGAAGCAGGCGCCCTCGCACATGCCCGATTGGATCAGGCGCGTGCCGTTCCCTGCGTCGACCCGCGAGGGTGAGAAGAAGACCATCGAGTACGCGATCGTCGACGACGAGCTCGCCCTGCTCTGGATGGTCAACATGGGCTGCATCGACATGCACGCGTGGTCGTCCCGAGAGGACCGCCCGGAGCGCCCGGACTGGGTGATGTTCGATCTCGACCCGGCCGAGGGCGCGACCTTCGAGGACGTCGTCGAGGTCGCCAAGCTCGTCAAGGAGACGCTCGACCTGGTCGAGCTCGATGCATTTCCGAAGACGTCCGGCTCTCGCGGGATCCACATTCTCGTCCCGATCGCCCGGCGGCACACCTTCGCGGAGGCCCGCGAGTTCGCCTCGATCATCGCGGGAGCGCTGGCGCGGGCGCATCCCGGGCTCGTGACGACCGAATGGTCGAAGCAGAAGCGCAAGGGCGTCCTCGTGGACGCGAACCAGAACGGCCCGGGAAAGACGAACGCGAGCGTTTACTCCGTGCGTCCGCGGGCGGGAGCTCCAGTCTCGGCGCCGCTCCGCTGGAACGAGCTCACCCCGAAGCTCGAGCTCTCGTCGTTCACGATGGGGACTGTTCTCGACCGCGTCGCCCGTGACGGCGACCTCTTCGCCGGAGTGCTGTCGGGCAAGCAGTCCCTGACGAAGGCACTGCGCTCGCTCCGCTGACTACCTTGTCGCCCGCCGCAGCGTGAGCTCTCGCGCGGCAGCTTCCAGGTCGGGTCGGTCCTGATCTGTACGGTCTGCGAAGCGGCCTCGCGAGCGCCGACCTCACCGCAGGGAACGACGACTGGCGTGGCTCGAGGCGTCCGGAAGCGGCTTCCGGAAGGAGCGACGGAGCACGCGCGCTACGGCGGCAAAGCGCCTGGCGACCACGCACGGGCGAAGCCGCCTCCGAGATCACGGTTTCGCCGTCTGCTCCGCCTGCCGGCTGGGCCGAGCCCGTCGACGGCGAACGCATAGCATGGCCGCGGTGGCGCGCCAGGTCTCGGTCATCGGTAGCGGCTCCGAGTGGGAGGCGGCTGCCGCAGAGGTCGGCCGCCTGCTTGCCGAGCGCGGCTGCACGGTCGTCACGGGTGGCCTCGGCGAGGTGATGGCTGCGGCTCACCGCGGTGCGAAGGACGCCGGCGGCACGACGCTCGCGATCCTGCCGGGTGAGGAGCGCCGGGCCGCGAATCGTTGGGCCGACCACGTCGTGGTGACCGGGATCGGCCATGCACGCAACCTCGCGGTGGCGGCGAGCGGCGAGGCGGTCATAGCCGTCGGAGGGAGTTGGGGCACCCTCGCGGAGATGGCGTTCGCGAAGCGACTCGGCAGGCCGGTCGTGGCCCTCGAAGGGGCGCCGGAGGTCCCAGGCATCGAGCGTGCGGAAAGCCCCGCCCGGGCGGTCGAACGCGCGCTCGCGCTGCTCGGCGGGTAGCAGATGGAGCCGGAGCCCCAAACCGCCGTCGTACACGTCTCGGTCGAGGTCGCGCTCGAGCCGGCGGAGGCTTTCGCGATCGTCGTCGAGGAGCTCACGGCAGCGCTGGTCGCTCGTGGCATCGATCTCGAGCTGCGGGCAGAAGGCATCGCGCGCGAGGGCGCTGTGGAGATAGGCCGAGTGACGGTCTGGGAGCCCGAGAAGCAGGTCGCGTTGGAGTGGCGACCGGCGAGCTGGGAGCCGGACGAGCTCACCGAGGTCGTCCTCGCCTTCGAGCCGCTCGAGAGCGCCACCCGGATCACGGTCGAGCAGCACGGGTGGGGACGGCTGCTCGGCGGATCGGACGAGATCGCAGGCTGGTTCGCAGGCCAGGTGGCGGCTCCGCTCCTACAGGCGACGGCACCGGCCGCCTTCGGTGACTGGCTCACCGACCGTCGCGCTCGCCGTCCGTCGGGAGGCGTGGCCCGTACCACGTACGCTGATCCGCTCTTCCACCGCCCGAACTTCGTCGTGCTTCTGGAGCTTCTCGCGCTCGAGCCGCAAGACGTTCTCCTCGAGGTCGGGTGCGGCGGCGGAGCATTCCTGCAGGAGGCGCTTGCGACCGGCTGCTCGGCCGCGGCCGTCGACCACAGCCCGGAGATGGTGCGGCTCGCTCGTGAGGCGAACGCTGCCGCAGTCGCCGAGGGGCGGCTCGAGGTTCTCGAGGCAAGCGCGCAACGGCTCCCGTTTCCTGACGAGATGTTCACCTGCGCCACGATGACGGGCGTGCTCGGGTTCCTTCCCGATCCGGTCGCAGCATTCGCAGAGATCCGCCGTGTGCTCGCGGACGGCGGCCGGCTCGTCCTGCTCGGGAGCGATCCCGCCTGGCGGGGGACTCCGGCCGCGCCCGAGCCGATGGCCTCGCGGCTGCGGTTCTACGAGGACGAGGATCTCGTGCGTCTTGCCCACGACACAGCGCTGACGGACGTTCGCGTCGAGCGGCGCAGTCTGGAGGAGCCCGCCCGCGAGGTGGGAATACCGGACGAGTACGTGCCTCTCTTTGCCGGCGAGGCGCCGTTCCTCGTCGCGCGCAAGCCCGGCTGACTCGGCTGAGCGAGCTCTACGGGGACACTTCGGCGAGCCGTCGCTCGAGAAAGTCGCGCTCCGCCTCGTTTGCCGTCAACTCGATCGCGGTGCGGTACTCGGAGGCGGACTCGCCTCGGCGCTCGAGGCGGCGGAGGAGGTCGGCTCTCGCGACGTGGAACGGGTGGTACCCGGCGAGACCGTCCAGCCCGTCCACGAGCTCGAGCCCCTCCTCCAGGCGACCGGAGAGGCCGACGGCGACGGCGCGATTGAGCTGCACGACCGGAGACGGATCGAGCGCCGCGAGCCGGTCGTACAACGACACGATCTCGTCCCACGGGCGCTCCTCTGCGTGCGCAGCGGCGATCGCGGCCTGCAGCTGGTACGGACCCACCCGCCGCAAGGAGAGCGCGCGCCCGAGCACGTGCAGCCCCTCGTCGATCCGGTCGCTGCTCCAGAGCGCGCGGTCCTGTTCCTCCAGCAGCACGAGCTCGCCCCGCGGCCCCACTCGGGCTGCCCGCCGCGAGTCCTGGAGGAGCATCAGCGCGAGGAGTCCGAGCGTCTCCGACTCGTCGGGCATGAGCACGGCGAGGAGCTTTGCGAGCCGGATCGCCTCGTCGCAGAGCTCCTCGCGCACGTGGTCCCGGCCGGCAGTTGCCGCGTACCCCTCGTTGAAGACGAGGTAGAGCACGGCGAGCACGGGCCGGAGCCGCTCGGGGAGCAGGTGATCGGGCGGGACGCGGAAGGGAATGCCGGCGCCTCGGATCCTCCGCTTCGCCCGGACGAGCCGCTGCGCCATGGTCGTCTCGGAGACGAGAAACGCCCGCGCGATCTCGCCGGTGGTCAGGCCGCCGATCTCGCGCAGCGTAAGTGCGACGCGAGCCTCGGGAGCGAGGGCCGGATGGCAGCACGTGAAGATGAGCGCGAGACGCTCGTCCGGGATCGCGCTCATCTCGTCCCCGTCCTCCGGAAGCCCCTCGAGTCGTGCCAGGAGCTCGGTTTTCTGGCGGTAGACGCGTTCGCGCCTGATGCGATCGATCGCGCGGTTGCGTGCGGTGGTGATGATCCAGGCGCCCGGATTCCGCGGGCTGCCGTCGCGGGGCCAGCGCTCGAGCGCCGTCGCGAATGCATCCTGGACGGCGTCCTCGGCGAGCTCGAGGTCCCCGATGGCGCGCGTGAGGATGCCGACTGCGTTCCCCCACTCCTCGCGGAAGACCTGCTCGACGGTCGGCTGCACACCTAACCTGCGCGACCGGAATCCGCCCACGCAGATTCCGGTCGCGCGGAAATCCCCGGAGCGCAGCCCCCTGGCGGCTGCGGCGTCTGTGATTTCACATCAACCATTCCTAGCCGAGGACCGGGCGAATCTCGATGGAGCCGCCCTCCGCGCTCGGAATCTGGGCACCGAGCCGGATAGCGTCGTCGAGGTCCGGTACATCGGCGACGAAGAACCCGCCGATGACCTCCTTCGTCTCCGCGAATGGACCGTCGGTCACCATCCGTTCGCCGTCTCGAACGCGGACGACCTTCGCGGTCGACCGACTCTCGAGCTCGTATCCCGCGAAGTTCGGATCGACGCTCGCGAGCTCTCCCATCGCAGCTTCCCAGCGCGGCATCTCCTGCGCTCGGAACTTCAGCGCCTCGTCTTCTGGGAGCGATTCCCAGCTCGTGGGGTCGTCGTAGATGAGGAACGCGTACTTCACGCCGCCTCACTCCCCGCATCGTCGACGTGCAGGGCGCGAACCTCGACCGCGCCGTGCTCGGCGCCGGGGATCTTCGCCGCCCAGTCGAGCGCTTCGTCCAGAGACGCGCACTCGAGCAGGTAGTAGCCGCCGAGCGCCTCCTTCACCTCCGCGTACGGGCCGTCGGTGACGAGCGTCTCCGCGTCCTGGATGCGGACGGTCGTCGCGTCGTGGGTAGGCGCGAGTTCGGCTCCGCCCAGCATCACGTTGGCCCGGGTCGCCTCTTCACCGAATGCGCGGTAGCGGCCGTACGCCGCCTCTCGCTGCTCCGGGGAGAAGTGCTCCCACCGGCTCGCGTCCGAGTAGATGAGCGCCATGTACTTCACAGAGCCTCCTTTCTTCGGATTCCAGCAGGACGACGAACGGGAGGCCTCGACCTCGACACTACGCGCGTAGCATGCGCTCGAGCAGCGTCCGCGCCCCCGCCTTGTCGAGCGGCTCGTTGAGGTTCCCGCACTTGGGGCTCTGCACGCAAGACGGGCACCCGCTCGTGCACGGGCAGCGCGCGAGCAGGCGAGCGGTGTCCTCGACCCAGCCCTCGAAGCCGTCAAACCCACGGGAGGTGATCCCCACACCGCCCGCATGACCGTCGTAGACGAAGATCGTCGGTCGACCGGTCTGGAAGTGGACGTTGGTCGAGAGCCCGCCGATGTCCCAGCGGTCGCACATCGCCCGGAGCGGGAGCAGCGCGATAAGGGCGTGCTCGGCTGCGTGGAGCGTCCCCAGGAGGACCGGCATCCGCTCGAGCTCCTCCAGGTGGCGTGGTTCGGGACAGAACCAGACAGCCTCCGTCTCGAAGGTCGTCTCCGGCATGAGCATCGGCACGACGTCGATCGTCGAGCCGTCCCGGACCGCTTTGCGTGCGTACGCGACCACCTGTTCGGAGACGACCACCCGCCCGAAGTCGAGCTCGAGGCCGAGCCGGCTTCACTTGCGTATACCAGTCGACGCTCGCGGGAGCGACGAGCGCGACTCTCGTCTCGAGATCGAGCGCCTCGACGACGTACTGCTCGCCCAGGTGGAGGTAGACGGCGCCCTCGTGGACCGTCGAGTACGCGCGGTCGCGCTCTACGAGGCCCAGGAGCGCACCGCTCGTCGCGTCGACCACCGTGAAGGAATCCGTGTCGCCGGAACGGAGCGAGATGCGCGCAGCCGGGTAGTCCCGACCTCTCCAGACGTATCCGGCGGGCGTCTCCTCGAGCTCGGGCAGCGCCGCCGCCCGTTCCAGAGCCTCTGGTCCGAGGGTTCCCTCGTCGCTCTGGTCGAGCGGTGCCTCGAAAGCCGCGGCGAGGACGTGCGGATCGAGGATCCGCGGGTTCGCATGGTCGAGGATCGCTGCCTCGACACGCCGGGAGAGCAAGGCGTCCGGCTCTCTCGCGAAGAACTGGTCGAGCGCGTCCTCGCTCGCGATCAGGACCGCCAGTCCGCGCCCGCGGCGTCCCGCTCGTCCCCACTGCTGTCGCAGGGACGCGACAGTCCCCGGGAAGCCGACCGAGATCGCGCAGTCGAGCAAGCCGATGTCGATCCCGAGCTCGAGTGCGTCCGTCGCGGTGACGCCGAGCAGGTCGCCTTTGACCAGCCTGCGCTCGATCTCTCGCCGTTGCTCCGGCGTATAGCCGGCGCGGTACGGAGCCAACCGCGCGGCGGTGGCGATCTCGACCCGCTGCGACGCGAAGCGATGAACGAGCTCGGCGGCCTTCCTGCTCTTCGTGAAGCAGATCGTCCGGAACCCTTGCGAGGCGAGCTGGGAAAGCAGCCGCGCCGCCTCGCCGAGCGGGCTCGCGCGCTGGCCGAGCTCGGGGTCGAGGAGCGGCGGGTTCCAGATGACGACCTCGCGCTCCGCTCTCGGCGAGGTGTCGTGCTCGACCACCGTCGCCGGCTCGCCGATGAGCGCGCCTGCCAGCTCGCCGGCATTCGCGATCGTCGCCGAGGCGAGGAGAAACTGTGGGTCGGCATCGTAGATCCGTGCGAGGCGCCGCAGCCTCCGAAGCACGTTTGCGACATGTGACCCGAAGACGCCGCGGTACACGTGTGCCTCGTCGACGACGACGTAGCGCAGGTTGTGGAGAACGTCGCCCCAACGGTCGTGGTGTGGGAGGACGCCCACGTGCAGCATGTCGGGGTTCGTGAGGATCAGGTTCGACCACTTGCGGATCTGCCAGCGCCGCTCGGGCGGCGTGTCCCCGTCGTAGATCGCCGGCCTGACTCCTTTGACGCGGAGCTCGGTGAGTGCGCGCGCCTGGTCCTGTGCGAGGGCTTTCGTCGGATAGAGGTAGAGCGCCCTCGTCTTCGGCTCACGCGCGATCGCGTCGAGCACGGGGAGGTTGAAGGCGAGCGACTTGCCCGAAGCCGTCCCGGTCGTGACGACGACGTTCTCGCCGCGGTGCGCGGCTTCCCAGGCCTCCGCCTGGTGCGCGAAGAGCCCGCTGATCCCGTTTGCGACGAGAGAAGAAGCGAGGCTGGGCTCGAGCCCGTCGGGCAG
>VAWZ01000058.1 GCA_005888365.1 Actinomycetota bacterium | reverse complement strand
CGCTGCTCGGGCTCTCGCTGACGAATCTCGAGAACGAGGTGCCGGTTCAGCTCCTGCTCCCCTTCAGCCCGCGCCACGACACGACTCTCGATGCCGCGCTCGACGTCATTCGCGATCGCTTCGGATCGACTGCAGTGACACGCGCCGTCCTGCTCGGCCGCGACCCCGGCTACGGGATGCCGGTCCTGCCCGACTGACTGGTGCGCAAGATCGGAATCTGCTCGCGCAGATTCCGATCGCGCGAGATCCCCGAAGCGCGGCCGCAGAGCGGGCGCGGCGCG
>VAWZ01000057.1:1168-35865 GCA_005888365.1 Actinomycetota bacterium | reverse complement strand
TCCACGTCAACCCGTGGCTCGTGCTCGTGCTCGTCTGCATGGCGCAGTTCATGGTCGTGCTCGACGCGACCGTCGTGAACGTCGCGCTGCCGTCGATTCAGAAGGACCTGAAGATCTCGGACGCCGACTTGCAGTGGATCGTCAATGCATACGCGCTGACCTTCGGCGGCTTCCTGCTCCTCGGCGGCCGCGCGGGCGACCTGCTCGGGCGAAAGCGCGTGTTCCTCGTGGGTCTCGTCGTCTTTACGGCGGCGTCCCTGCTCAACGGGCTCGCGCAATCGTCCGAGATGCTCATCATCTTCCGCGGCCTGCAGGGGCTTGGCGCCGCGCTGATCTCGCCGGCCGCGCTCTCGATCATCGCCATCACCTTCGCGGAAGGATCGGACCGCGCGAAGGCGATGAGCGTCTGGGCTGCGATCGCGGTCGGCGGCGGAGCCGTCGGCCTCCTGCTCGGCGGAGTCCTCACCGACCTGCTCTCCTGGCCCTGGATCTTCTTCGTCAACGTGCCCGTCGGCATCGCCGTCTTCATCGCCTCCCGGCGCTTCGTGCCCGAGTCGAAGGACCCGCGCGCGCACAAGACCTACGACCTCGCCGGAGCCGTGACCGTCACAGCCGGACTCCTGATCCTCGTGTACGCGATCGTGAAGGCCCAGGAGAAGGGTTGGGGGTCGGCGCACACGCTCGGCTTCGGCGGGCTCGCGTTCGCGTTGCTCGGCACCTTCCTCCTGATCGAGAGCCGGTCGCCGGAGCCGCTCGTGCCGCTGAGCGTCTTCCGGATTCGCACGATTCGCGCCGCGAACGTGGCGATGTTCCTCCTCGCCGCCGGCCTCTTTGCGATGTTCTATTTCAACTCGCTCTACATGCAGCGCGTGCTCGGGTACACGCCGCTGCAGGCAGGGCTCGCCTCGCTTCCGTTCACGGTCGGGATCATGGTGGGCGCCGGGCTGGCACAGCAGCTCGTCAAGAAGCTCGGCGCGCGCGAGGCTCCGGTCCTCGGCACTGCAATCGGCTCCGCCGGGCTCCTGCTCTTCCTCCGGCTCGAGCCCGGGGGGTCGTACGTGACCGACCTCCTGCCCGCGATCGTCGTCGTCTCGGTGGGGATGGGGCTCGCGTTCGTGCCGGTCACGCTGATCGCGACGAGCGGAGTCGGCGCCGAGACCGCCGGGCTCGCGTCGGGCCTCTACAACACGTCGCAGCAGATCGGCGGAGCTCTCGGCCTCGCAGTGCTCGCGACGCTCGGAGCGAGCAAGACCACGTCGACGCTCGCCGATCTCGGGCACGCGGCGACGCCGGCCGACCAGGCGCAGGCGCTCGTCGACGGGTTCCACGTCGCGTTTCTCGCAGGCGCGATCATCGTCGCGGCGTCAGGCGCGCTCTTGCTCCTCCTCCTGCGGCGGAGCGACGTCGAAGCAGTCAGCGCCGGCGAGCCGGCGATGGCCGAGGCATAGGCTCCCGCCCTAGCCGGCGTCCTGCACGACGCGCAGGGCTTCGGCAGGGGAAGCGATCGCAGCAGCTGCCGCGCTCGCCTGGTCGGGCGGACTCGCCGCCGCCTTGCTCGCGGTCAGCCTGAGAAGCTGCTTGTCGACTTCGGCGGTGAGGATGCGAGCGCCCCCGATCCCCGCGAGGAAGGCACCCGTAAAGCCGGAGAGTGTCTCGTAGAACTTCGCGGAAGTCGAGCCGGGCGGAGCGCCTGCGATGACCGCTCCGGCCCAGCGACCGTAGAGCCCCCAGGTGACGAAGGCGGCGGCCGCTCCGATGATCACGTTGCCGAGAAACCCGGGCTTCCAGACGCGCGCGGGATCGGCTACGACGTACTTGGGAAGAACGAAACCGTTGTCCGTGAGCAGCGCGTTGACGAGACCGCCTGCCGCACCCGCTCCGGCGATGACGAGGCCGAGCAGCCACAAGCTCATGTCCCACCCTTTCGTCAGATCCGATCGGCCCGGCGATCGTCCCAAATTGCACGACCCGCGACAACCCGTGTGGCTAGCCTCCGGCCGTGGCGGACTGGAACACCGTTCGCGAGCTCGCGATCGCTCTCCCCGAGGTGGAGCTCGACGAGACGCGGGAGGGAAGGCCGAGGTTCCGCGTCCGCGGGAAGGGCTTCGCGTGGAGGGCTCGCGAGCGGGACGGCGGAGGGCTCGCAGTCAGGGTCGATCCGGACGAGAAGCAGTTGATCCTGGAGTCGAAGCCGACGGTCTATTTCGATCCACCGCACTACCACGGATTCCCGGCGGTGCAGATCCGGGTCGAGAAGATCGGCCGCAAGGAGCTCCAGGAGCGGATCGAGGACGCCTGGCTGATCCAGGCGCCGAAGCGGCTTGCCGCGGAGTACCGCGCGTCGTCATAAATCCGCGCGGGCCGCACCCCTCGGGATCCCCAGCCGACGACGCGCCCGGTCGCGGGAGCTCGTCGTCATCCGCACCTCACGTCCGAACGGCGCAGGAAGCGGAGCGTCCCGCGGCAGAGGCCGACCGCTGCTCGCTGCTCGTAGACGGCCGTCGCGAGCAGGCGATCCTCGGTCGGGTTCGTCATGAACCCCATCTCGACGAGGATCGCCGGCACGTTCGACCAGTTGAAGCCCGTATAGTCGGTCCGCTCCTGGAGCCCGGCGTCGGGGAAGCCGAGTGCGCGCACCTCCTCGCTCTGGACGATCGTCGCAGCGCGTTTGCTCGCGGCGTAGATGTCGTCCGTCCACCCGTTGCGGAACGCCGGGTAGAGCGTGTGCGTGCCCCTCGTCCTCGGATCGACGGAGCCGTCGGCGTGAATGCGGAGGAAGAGCGCAGCGTGCACACGGTTCGCGATTCGGGCGCGGGCGATGTTCCCCATGCTCGTCCCCTCGGTCGCCGTCCTCGTCATCACGACGCGAACGCCTGCTCCCTCGAGCAGCGCCCGGAGCCGGAGGGCGACGCGCAGATTCAGCACGGCCTCCGGGAGCCCGGAGACGACACCGCGCGTGCCCCCGCCGTCCTTGATCTTGCGGAACGAAGCGCCCGGGCCGATCGGCTCGGTCGCCAGGTTCGCGTACGCGTCGTGGCCGGGATCGACCACGATGACGGGCGATCGCGCCGCGCCTGCCCCCAGCGACGCGAGCACCGCCACTCCGGCGATCGACGCGCCGAGGACGATCGCGAGTCTCATGCGGCGAGAGCCCGAACCTCGGCCAGCTCGTCCTCGCCCAGCCGTTCGAGCAGCTCCAGCGCGCCGACGTTCTCGACGACCTGCTCCGGCCGGCTGGCGCCGAAGAGCACCGCCGCGACATGCGGGTTCGAGAGCGCGAAGGCGATCGCCAGGCGAACCGGTGACGTATCGAGCTCGGCCGCGAGAAAACGGAGCCGCTCACCGACCTCGAACATCCTCTGCCAGTCGGCCGTATCCGGCGTCTCCGCAGCGCGACCGGTCCTGCCGCGCCCGGTCAGCGCCCCGAAGCCGAGCACGGCCGAGGCGACGACGCTCGCGCCCGACGAGTCGAGTGCGGCGACGACCGCCTCGTCCTCTACGGTCGAGCGCCAGACGAGGTTGTAGGCGAGCTGGGCCGCGCACGGCGCGGGCACACCCTCCGCAAGCGCCACGTGACCTGCCTCTGCGATCTCGTCGGCAGGCCAGTTGAGGACGCCCCAGACCCTCGCCTTTCCAGCGGCAATGAGCCCGGTCGCGGACTCGACGACTTCGGCGACCGAAAGCCCCTCGGGCCGCTTTTCCGAGTAGATGAGGTCGAGATGGTCCAAGCCCATTCGACCGAGCGACGCGTCGATCTCCCCTGCTGCGCTCTGCTCGGGCCAGAACTCCCACCAGAGCTTGTTGGAGACGACGACCTCCTCGCGCTTCCAACCGGACGCGCGGAAGAGCTCGCCGAAGACGACCTCCGAGTAGCCGGTGGGAATCGGCGCCTCACCGGTCTCGTCGTCGTAGCGTGCGTCGTCCAGGAAGTCGATGCCGGCCTCGCGCGCCGCCCGCATCACGGCGAGCCCGTCGCCGCGGGACATCCGCTCGTACGTCCGCCAGGAGCCGAGTGCGAGCGCTGAGACCTCGATCCCGGATGTGCCGAGCGGGCGATGCTCCAACGCGGGCATCTGGAGATTCTGGCGATTGGCGGACCGAGGTCCGCGGTCAGACGATCTTCGCCTTCTTCATCGTCATGGCGAGCATCGGCGTCGCACTCCTGCGAGCCCTGCCGCGGCCGTCAGCCCGTGACCGTGACGGCGACCCGCTGCACTGCGTTGTTCGCGTAGCCGCCGACGTTCCAGGAGGGCTCGAGGGGCTGCACGTTTCCCGCCGCGTCCCGCGCGCGAGAGCAGAGAACGAACTCGCCGGGACGAGCGTCCCATTCCAGGCGCCATGCACGCCAGGCCCAGCGCCCGAGACCGTCTCGCTCGACCTCGGCGTCCGACCAGGACTCGCCGTCGTCGGTCGAGACCTCGACGCCCGAGATGTCGGCAATTCCCGACCACGCACGCCCGCGCAGCTCGCAGCGGCCGGCCGCAACGATCCGGCGCCGACTCAGGAACTCGGGAATCCCGGGCGGCACGAGGAGCGAGCGGGGCCGCATCCGAGTAAGCGGCATCCCCTCGTCGTCGTCCTCCTCGCGGAGTCGATAGCTGTGCCGCATCTGGTACCCGTCGAACGGCTCGTCGACGGCGGTGAGGCGGGCGAGCCACTTGACGCTCGTCATGCCGTACCAGCCGGGAACGACGAGCCGCAACGGAAAGCCGTGCTGCGGCGGCAACGGGACGCCGTTGACCTCGTACGCCAGGATCGCCTCCCCGCCGAGTAGCTCCTCGAGAGCGACGCTCCGCGCGTACAGCTGCTCCTCGTCGCCTTCGACCCCACGGTCGAGGCCGGTGAAGACGACCTCCACGGCGTCCTTTTCGACCCCGGCCTCGGCGAGAAGATCGCCCACTGGAGTACCCCGCCAGCGCGCCGTGCCGACAGCCTCCACGATCCAGGGCTGGCTCACGACGTGAGGGTCGAGCTGGGCCCGGCCGTTGCCGGCGCACTCCATCGTGACCGCGAGTTCGACGGCCGACCGGGCCCGTACCTCCTCGAGCGTGAGCGAAAGCGGCCGCTCGACGCGGCCGTCGACCTCGAGCCGCCAGGAACCCGGATCGACCTCCGGGATGTCGTAGTGCGTGAGGAGGTAGTGGAGGCCGAGCGGAGTGACGTCCCAGCGGAGCGCCTCGAGCGGCATTCCATGATTCCGCGCTGCGAGTTGGAGCTCTTCGACGCTGATCGGCTCGGTCACGCCACGACGAGACTACAACGCGACACCGGCGCGGTCAGGCGCCGAGGACGTTCACCGCACGGGCGGCCACAAGGAGAACCGCGACCACCGAGATCACCGAGCCCAGGGCCATCGACGCCTTCGCGTGTCGCGTCAGCGGCATCGCATCGGTCGGGCTGAAGGCGATCGAGTTCGTGAGCGACACGTACAGGTAGTCCCAGACCTGCGGGCCCCAGCCCTCGCGCGCGAGCCCGGGATTCTCGTCCTGCGAGAACTGGAAGTCCGGCTGCGTCCGAGAGTGCCGTGCACGCGCGACGGGTCCGCCGTCGTCGATCTCCCAGTACCAGAGGCCGAAGACGATGACGTTGGTGATCCAGATCGCGGAGCCGGTGAGGAGGAGCTCGCCGCCCGAGAGCTGGGAAGTGTTCGTGCTGACGAGCCCGGCGACCAGGATGGAGAGGCCTACGAGGTTTCCGACGACGAGCACGCCGAGCAAGGCGAGCGCCACGCGGCGCGTGCGGACGAGCGAGCCCCCGAAGAGGAAGTCGACGAGCAGAACGACCTCGGGGAGCGCAAGCACGAGCCAGGCCCACCAGTGAACGCGATGCAGCACCTCCCAGCCCTCGACGCGGCTCACTATCGACAAAACGACGAGCACCCCGAGCGCGGCCACGACGGCGGGCGCGGCTTCACGCCGAGCCTCGTATCGGAACCGGGGGTCGACGCTGGACATGCCCGCCGTATTCGCGGACCTTGCTCCAGGATCCTCTCAGCTCGAGCCCGCGGCAACCGGTCCCGCAGGAGACGGCGCCGCCCGCCGACTCGCGATGAAGTCGCGGTACCAGTAGAAGCTGTCCTTGGGTACCCGCTCGAGAGTCGGATAGTCGACGTAGACGAGGCCGAACCGTTTCGAGTAGCCGTGCGCCCACTCGAAGTTGTCGAGGAGGCTCCAGACGAAGTAGCCCTGGACCGGCACTCCCTCCGCGACCGCCTGCGCAACCGAATCGATGTGCGACTCGAGATAGTCCTGCCGCTCCGGATCCCGCACGCGACCGTCGTGGCCGCGAACGTCTCCGAACGCCGCGCCGTTCTCCGTCACGTAGATGACGGGCGGCGCGTAGTCGGCCGCGACTACGGCAACCTCGCGATCGGGACCATCGCGGCCGCTCGAACGCGCGGGCTGCGAGTCCCGCAGGACGTCTCGGTTGTCGGCTTCGACGACATCGAGCACGCGACGATCGTTACGCCGTCTCTCACGACCGTCCGGCAGCCGCTCGAGGAGATGGGGCGAATGGCGGTCAGCATCCTCATGCGGCTACTCGAGAAGCAACGGTTCGAGACGCTCCGGGTCGAGCTGGCGACCCGGCTCGTCGTCCGCGAGTCGACCGGACCGCCCTCGAACTAGTACTCGACCACGCCCGCGACCGCCTCGTCGATCGCCGCCAGGGTCGTGCGGTCGAGCTCGATCCCGGATGCCGACGCGTTCGCCTCTACTTGCTCAGGTTGCGTCGCGCCCACGATCGCGGACGCCACGCCTGGCTCGCGCAGAACCCAGGCGAGCGCGAGCTGCGCCATCGTGATCCCGAGCCCGTCTGCGATCGGCCGGAGTCGATCGACCGCCGCGAGCACGTCGTCGCGCAGGTAACGATCGATCGCCCACCCCATCCGCTGCGACGTCGCCCGCGAACCCTCGGGGGGAGCCTCGTCGCGGCGGTACTTCCCGGTCAGCGCACCCTGCGCAAGCGGAGAGAAGACGATCTGCGAGATGCCGCTCGCCGTGCTGAGCGGGATGACCTCCGCCTCGACCCGGCGGACGAGAATCGAGTAGAGCGGCTGGTTCGTCGTGAACCGCTCGACTCCGGGCAGGTCGAGAGATGCCTTGATCTGAGCGGCACTCCACTCGCTGCAGCCGATGTACCGGGCTTTTCCCTGGCGAACGACCTCGGTGAGCGCCTCCATCGTCTCCTCGAGCGGCGTCTCCGAGTCGTAGCGGTGGCACTGGTAGAGGTCGACGTAGTCGGTGCGAAGCCGGGCGAGCGAGCCGTCGATCTGCTTGCGGACCTGCTCGGCCGAGAGCCCCCGGTCCTCGTCCGACATCGGAAAGTAGAGCTTCGTCGCGAGGACGTACGACGAGCGCTCGCGACCCGCGAGCACCTCGCCGAGAACCGTCTCGGCTGCGCCGCGACCGTAGACGTTGTGCCGACGTCGAACGCGTTGTCCACACATGCACGGGCGCCCTTCTTGCCGACACCCACCCCGTAGGTGAGCCAGGAGCCGAGGGCGATCTCCGACACCTCGAGCTCGCTGCTTCCCAGCTTGCGGTAGCGCACCGCGAGCTTCTATCAGAGCGTTGCCGGGCTCCCGCGCGGATCTGGTTGTATCGGGCGATGGACCGCCCCGAGCGACTGCTCACACCACCCTTCGTCTTCACGATCGTCGCCGAGCTCGGGGTCTTCCTCACGATCGGGATGCTGTTGCCCGTGCTCCCCGTCTACGCCAAGGACGAGCTGGGAGCCGGGAGCATCGGAATCGGCATCGCGGTGGCAGCCGTCAGTCCGACCGCCCTCCTCTTCCAGCCGCTCGTCGGTCAGCTCGGCGATCGCCGGGGGCGACGGCTGCTCGTCGTCTCGGGGCCGCTCGTCGTCGCGGGAACCGTCGCCTCCTACACCCTCGCGAGCTCACTCTGGGCGCTGGTCGGACTCCGGCTCCTGGGTGGTCTGGGCGAGGCTCTGCTCTATGTCGGCGCCGCCACCATCGTCACCGACCTCGCTCCTGCGGACCGGCGCGGCGAGGCGATGAGCCTCTACTCTCTCGGGCTCTGGGGAGGGCTCGCGCTCGGGCCTGTGCTCGGGGAAGCCGTGCTCGGAGACGCTCGCTATGACGCCGTCTGGCTGACTGCGGCTGCGTTCTCGCTCGCCGCGGCGTTCGTCGCCATGACCATCCCCGAGACGAGGCCGGCCGCTGGGACCCGGCCTGCGCACCGCCCTCGGCTCCTGCATCCGGCCGCGATCAGGCCGGGACTCGTCCTCGTGACCACGATCTTCGGGTTCGCCGGGTTCAACACCTTCGTCGCGTTGTACGCGCGGCAACTGGGCCTAGACGGCGCAGGGCCTGTTTTCTTCCTCTTCTCGGGGATAGTGGTGGCCGTGCGCTTTTTCGGTCGACGGCTCCCCGACCGCTTGGGTGCGAAGCGCGCCGCCGGCTCGGCGCTCGTCCTCCTGACCGTCGGCCTTCTCGCCATCGGCCTCTGGAACCAGCCGATCGGGCTCTACCTCGGAACGTCGATCTTCGCGCTCGGAGCCGCTCTCGCCTTCCCGGCCCTGATGACGCTCGCGATCTCAGGAGCAGACGACTTCGACCGCAGTTCGGTCGTCGGCACCTTCAGCGCTTGCGCCGACGTCGGCTTCGCCCTCGGCGCGCTGACGCTTGGTGGAGTCGCGTCGCTCGTCGGTTACGACGGAGTCTTCCTGTTCAGCGCCGGCTTCGCCGCGTTCGGCATGGTCGTGCTTGCACGCCTACCGACCCACGTTCCGGTTCGGGCCCTGGAAGCCGCATAGGTCGGCGATGCAGAAGCGCGAGCTCGGACGAAGCGGGATCGAGGTCTCGCGTGTCATCCTCGGCTGCGGGAACTTCGGCGGCGTCGGGTCGGCGCCCGCGTTCTTCGGCCAGGGCGAGAGCGACAGAGAGGCGTTCGCGATCATGGATGCCGCCTGGGACCTGGGAATCACCGCCTTCGACACAGCCGACGCGTACGGCGGTGGCCGAAGCGAGCTCGCCATCGGCAGGTGGGTCCGGACGAAGAGTTCCGAGGTGCGGGACAAGCTCGTCCTGACCACGAAGACCTTCAACCCGATGGCGGAGGGTGCCGACCGCGGTCTCTCGCGGTCGCGGATCCTGCGTCAGATCGATACGAGCCTCGAACGGCTCGGGCTCGAGCGAGTCCCGCTGTACATGGCGCACGCCTGGGACCCGGACACACGTCTCGAGGAGACGGTGCTCGCGCTCGACGAGCTCGTCCGTGACGGCAAGGTGGGTGCAGTCGGAGGGTCGAACTTCACCGGGCGGCAGCTCGCCGAGGCGGTCGAGATCTCCGGCCTCGAGGGGCTCGCACGCCTCGAGTGGGCGCAGAACTCCTACTCGCTGCTCGATCGTGACGCCGAAGAGAGCGTCCTTCCCGTCTGCCGGGAGCACGGCCTCGGCTTCGCCCCTTTCGGACCTCTATGCGGAGGCTGGCTCACCGGCAAGTACGAGCGCGGGCGCGAACCGCCAGTGGGATCGCGCATGGCGACCCGGCCCGAGCCGTACCTCCATCTCGTCGAGGACCGCGTCTTCGACGGGCTCGAGGCGTTCTCCGTGGAGGCGCGGGAACGCGGCGTCTCGAAGGCCGCGCTCGCGCTCGCGTGGGTGCTGTCGCATCCCGACGTAACGGCGGCGGTTCTCGGCCCCAGGCGTCCCGCCCACCTCGATCCGGTTCGGGAAGCCCTTGCGCTGGACTTGAGCCCGGCCGAGCGCGATAGCCTCGGTGCGCTCTTCCCATGAGCCTTCTCGTCCTCTCCGAGCCCGAAGTGCGCGAGCTCCTCGACATGGAGTCGTGCGTCGAGGCGATGACCGAGGTGCTGACCTCGCTCGCGCGCGGTGAGCTCTACCAGCCGCTGCGCTCGATGGTTCGTCCCCCCGACACGGACGGGCTGCTCGGGCTCATGCCCGCCCACCGGGGTGGTGAGCGGGCTGTGTACGCGCTCAAGGAGATCGTCGTGACGCCGGACAATCCGACCCGGGGGCTCGACGCGCACCAGGGTGCCGTCCTCCTCCACGACGGAGTGACCGGCGAGCTCGTCGCCGTGCTCAACGCCTCGCCTGTCACTGCGATCCGCACAGCCGCGGTCTCCGCGGTCGCAACCAGGGCACTCGCACGAGCAGACACCGCGCGCGTCGCGATCCTGGGCGCGGGGGTCCAGGCTCGGGCGCACGCCGACGCCATGCGGGCCGTGCTCGACGATCCGGAGATCCGCATCTGGGCACGCAGGATCGAGGCGGCCGAGGAGCTGGCTGCCGACGTAGGTGCAATCGCCTCGCCCTCGCCCGACGCAGCCCTCTTCGGCGCCGAGGTCGTCTGCACGACGACGTCCGCGCGAGAGCCCGTCCTCGAGCATCGCTGGCTCGCACCGGGCGCCCATGTGAACGCGGTCGGCTCGAGCATCCCGACCGCGCGCGAGCTCGACACCGAGACGCTGCGCCGCGGCGCGCTGTTCGTCGACCGGCGCGAGTCGGCACTCAACGAGGCAGGCGACTACCTCATCGCGGCGGCCGAAGGCGCGATCGGCCCGGAGCAGATCAGAGCCGAGCTCGGCGAGGTCCTCGCCGGTCTCGCGCCGGGACGCGCGGACGAGGAGGAGTTCACGATCTTCAAGTCCCTCGGCATCGCGGTCGAGGACCTCGCCGCCGCCGAGCTCGTCGTGCGGCGAGCCCGCGAGCGGGGAGTGGGGACGGAGGTCGCGTTCTGATCCCGCTCGAGGACATCGAACGCGCGCGCGAGCGGATCGCGGGAACGGTCGACGTGACCCCGCTCGTCCGCCTCCACGTCGACGACACGCCAGCCGAGATCTGGCTCAAGCTCGAGAGTCTGCAGCCGATCGGCTCTTTCAAGCTGCGCGGTGCGGCGAACGCGATCCTGAGCGCGCCGCGCGCCGAGCTCGCCGGCGGAGTCGTGACGACGAGCACCGGGAACATGGCCCAGGGGGTCGCGTTCATGGCGCGTGAGCTCGGCATTCCGGCGACGATCGTCGTGCCGGACAACGCCTCCCCGGCGAAGCTGGCTGCTGTCGAGCGGCTCGGCGGGCGGATCGTGAGCCTGCCCTGGGAGCGCTGGTGGGCGGCGGTCGACGCGGACCGTGACCGGGATCTCGGGGAGGGAGTCGAGGGCTACTTCGTCCACCCGGTGAAGGACGAGCCCGTGATGGCGGGAAACGGGACGATCGGGCTCGAGCTCGCCGAGCAGCTCGACGAGATCGACGCGGTGCTGATTCCGTGGGGTGGGGGAGGCCTGACGAGCGGCGTAGCGAGCGCCTTGAAAGCGGTCAGTCCGAGCACCAGGATCTACGTGTGCGAGCCTGCGACCGGCGCGCCCGTGACCGCGACCCTTGCGAACGGCGGGGTTCCGACGCCGGTCGAGTTCACACCCTCGTTCGTCGACGGCGCGGGATCGGGCGCTCTCATCGAGGTGATGTGGGAACACGCGCGGGAGCTGGTCGCCGGCTCGTTCGCAGTCTCGCTCGAGGACGCAGCGGCGGCGATCCGGCTCCTGCTCGAGCGAGCGCACATCGTCGCCGAGGGAGCAGCCGCGCTGACCGTCGCCGCGGCGCTCTCGGGAGGAGTCGAGGGAGACCGGATCGTGTGCATCGTCTCGGGCGGGAACATCGACGGCGCGCGTCTCGCGGAGATCCTGGCTGGACGTGTTCCGAGCTGACGGCCGGAACCCTCGAGCGCTCGACAGGCGTAGCAGGCGTGTGAGACGGCTCGCCACAGCCGGGCTTCTCCTGCTCGGGCTCGTCTGCGTGTCCGGCGCGTCCGCGAAGGACTTCGGGCCCGGCGACCTTCGCCTCTGCAACGCGATGCGCTGCGTCCCGGTCGAGAATCGTCGCGTCATGCCGTTACTGAGCTCCTTCTATTACGGCCCGCGGCGAGCGCCAGTCACTCGTTCGCCCCGCCTTGGGGCACCCGCCTTCGAGCTTCGATTCCGCAACGGCTATGTCACCGGGATCGTCGCCTCGTCCGAGCTCGACCGCTTCCTCAGCTACGGCGTCTATCTGGGCCGCTTCCGCCGGGGACGCTGGTATCGGATGCCCGATCGGGTCTCGCTCGAGCTCCGAACGCTCGCTCGGCCGCTCAGGCCGCTACGTGTGAGCCGAGAGGCCCTGAGCAAGAGTCGCTAGCCGCCGTCCGATCGCTAGCGTGCGTCGCGTGAGCACCGTCTCCTTGCCGGCGCTCCGACGGCTCGTCGTCTCCGCCCAGGGCTACGCTCCGCGAGCCCGTCGAGCCGGCGCAGACGAGGTCGAGGCCGCTATTGCCCGTGCGTCGTGCATCCAGCTCGACTCGATCTCGACCGTCGAGCGAAGCCACCGCGTGGCCGTCTCGGCACGTGTCGGCGTCTACCCCGCCGGAACCGTTGCGCAGCTGCTCGGGCAGGGTCACGTCATCGAATACTGGGCGCACGAGGCGTGTCTCTTGCCCGCCGACGACTGGCCGCTCTTCGGCTGGGTGCGGGAGAAGTTCCGCACGCATCACCCGTGGCGTGGCGACGTCCGCGCACGCTACCCGGGCTTGGCCGAGCAGGTTCTGCAGGCGATCGGCGAGCGCGGCCCCCTCGCCTCGCGCGACTTCGACGGTGCGGCCCGCAAGGGCGCGATGTGGGGCTGGAAGCCGGCGAAGGAGATCCTGGAGGCCCTGTTCAGCGCGGGCGAGCTCGTCATCGCGGGCCGGGTGAGCGGGTTTCAGCGAGTGTACGACCTGCCGGAGCGCGTGCTCCCGCGGCACCTCCTCGAAACGCCTGCGCCGGCCGAGCGCGATGCCGTCCGCGAGCTCGTCCTGCGCGCGGTCCGTGCCCGGGGGGCGCTGACAGAGTCCGCGATCGCGGAGCACTGGCGACTGCGCGGCGGTGTCGCGCGCGTCCGTCCCCATGTCGATGCCCTTGTGGCGTCCGGGACGCTCGAGCGGCTGCAGGTCGAGGACGGAGGACCGCCGGTCATGGTCGAAGCAGGAACGGAGCTCGACGGCAGCCCGCCGAGCGCAGCCCTGCTCCTCTCGCCGTTCGACAACCTGCTCTGGGATCGCGCGTTCGCCCGCCGCGTGCTCGGCTTCGAGCACCTGATCGAAGTCTTCAAGCCGGCGCCGCAACGCCGCTTCGGCTACTACGTGATGCCGCTGCTCTGGCGAGATCGGATCGTCGGGCGCGCCGACCTGAAGTCGGAGCGCCGAACGGGAGCTCTCGTCGTCAAGTCCTTCCACCGCGAGCCTGGAGTGCGGCCGTCCCGCGCGCTCGACGAGGCGTTGGAGCGCGCGCTCCAGCGACTGCGGAAGACGATCGGGCTCGAGCGGGTGGAAAGATGAGGATCGTCTCGCCCGAGCAAGCACGACGGATCGCGGTGCGCTCCCAGCTGCTCGACGGCTCGGCGACGAACGTCCTCGACACCGTTCGGCACCTCGGCTTCCTGCAGCTCGACCCGGTCTCGACCGTCGCGCCGCCGCAGCGGCTCGTCCTCTGGAGCCGACTCGGCCCGTACGACCCGCAGGAGATCGACCGCCTGCTCTGGGAGGAGCGGAAGCTCTTCGAGTGGCACGCGTATATCTGGCCGATCGACACATATCCCCTGCTGCGCGCGCGCATGAGGCGAAAGCGAGAGAAGAGCGCCGCCGAGCGGAAGGTGCTCGAGTTCATGCGGACGAACGCCGGCTACAAGCGGTACGTGCTGAAAGAGCTCGAACGGAGCGGCCCGCTTCTCTCGCGCGAGCTGGCTGACCACTCGGTGCGGACGTGGAAGTCGCACGGCTGGCACGGGAATCGCAACGTCGCGCTGTTGCTCGAGATCCTCCACACGCGCGGCGTGGTCGCGATCGTCGGCAGGCGCAACGGCCAGCGTCTCTGGGACCTCGCCGAGCGCTGGTATCCGCCGGACGTGGCGAAGGTGTCGCTGCGAGAAGCGGACCGCCTGCTCGAGGACGCTCGCTTCCGGGCACTCGGAGTCCGGCTCACGCCGCGCGGCTGGGAGGCGCACCCCGAGGCGAAGGACGACGTGGTCCCGGACCGCGTCACGCTCCTCTCCCCGTTCGACCGTCTCGTCCACGATCGCCACCGGGCGGAGGCTCTCTTTGACTTCCGCTATCGGCTGGAGATGTATGTGCCCAAGACCAAGCGCGAGTTCGGCTACTACGTCCTGCCGCTCCTTGTCGGCGACCGGATCGTTGGACGTGCGGAGCCGCGCTTCGACCGGAAGACGCGCACGCTCGAGCTGCTCGGAGCGTGGGGCGACACGTCCCGGCTCGACGAGGCGCTCGAGAGCCTCGGCGAGTTCCTCGGCGCGGAGCGGATCGAGACGACGCCCGCCCAAACCAAGCGACGATGAGCCACGAGGCGAGGGCGCCTCAGTAGCATCAGCGCATGGAGTTCGAGACGCGGGCGATCCACGTCGGCCAGGAGCCCGAGCCCGCGAGCGGCGCGCTGACGACTCCGATCTACCAGACCTCGACATACGTCCAGGATGGGGTCGGCGTGCACAAGGGATACGACTACTCCCGCGGCGCCAACCCCACGCGCACTGCCCTCCAGGAATGCCTCGCCTCGCTCGAGGGCGCCGCCCACGGACATGCCTTCTCGTCCGGGCTCGGCGCGGTCACGACCCTCATGCACCTCGTCTCCCCGGGTGACCGCATCGTGTGCGTGAACGACGTCTACGGCGGCGTCTACCGGATGTTCTCGCAGGTGTACGAGCCCAAGGGGTACCGCTTCTCCTTCCTCTCGCCCGAGGAGATCTCGTCCAACCTCGCCGGTCACCTGGACGAGGACACACGTCTCGTCTGGCTCGAGACCCCGACGAATCCCCTCCTCAACATCGTGGACGTGGAGGCGGCGGCCGAGGCCGCCCATGCCCGAGGAGCGCTCGTCGTCGTCGACAACACCTTCGCGACGCCCTACCTGCAGCAGCCGCTCGCCCTCGGCGCCGACCTGGTCGTCCATTCGACGACGAAGTACCTGGGCGGTCACTCGGACGTCGTGGGCGGCTTCGTCGCCGCGAACGACGACTCGCTCTCCGAGCAGCTCGCGTTCCTGCAGAAGTCGCTCGGCGCGATCCCGGGGCCGTTCGACTCCTGGCTCGTGCTCCGCGGCGTGAAGACGCTCGGGGTGCGGATGGAGCGGCACTGTGCGAATGCCGAGGCTGTCGCGGCCTTTCTCGCCGAGCGGCCGCGTGTCGAGCGAGTGCTCTACCCCGGGCTGCCGGAGCATCCCGGCCACGACATCGCCGCACGCCAGATGCGACGTTTCGGAGGGATGGTCTCCTTCGTGCTCAGGTCCGAGGAAGAGGCGCTCGAGATCGCCGCCCGGACGCGCATCTGGAAGCTTGCCGAGAGCCTCGGCGGTGTCGAGAGCATGATCGAGCACCCGGCGCGGATGACCCACGCATCCACTGCTGGAGCTGCTTTCGCGGTCCCACCCACGCTCATCAGGCTCTCCGCGGGGATCGAGGCGACTTCCGACCTGATCGCCGACCTCGATACAGCCCTCTCGGGATGAGCGGCGAGCCGATCGACCTGCACCACCACCGGGAGCGGGTCATCGGCTCGTACGTCCTCGAGACGCGCGGCGGGCCGGCGCTCTTCGACTGCGGCCCGACCACCGCGGTCCCGTTCCTCAAGGCCGGGCTGGCCGAGCGAGGTCTCGACCTGACGGACATCCGTCACTTGATCCTCTCGCACATCCACCTCGACCACGCCGGAGCGGCAGGAGTGCTCGTCCGAGAGCACCCGTGGCTGCAGGTGCACGTCTCGCGGGTCGGCGCCCCGCACCTGGTCGATCCGACGAAGCTCGAGACGAGCGCCCGCCGCCTCTACGGTGCGAGCTTCGACCGGCTCTGGGGCGAGCTCGCTCCCGTGCCTGCAGCCAACATTCACGTGGTCGGCAACCGCGTCCTCGGGCTCGACTGCTTCCCGACCCCCGGACACGCCTCGCACCACGTCTCGTACCTCGACCGTGACGGCACGCTCTACGCGGGCGACGCGGGCGGCGTCCGGATCGCTCCCGGTAGGTTCGTCCTCCCTCCCTGCCCTCCCCCGGAGATCGACCTCGAGGCCTGGGAACGCACACTGGACGAGATCGCGCTTCGTGCGCCCGGCCGGCTCGCGCTCATCCACTTCGGGACCTTCGACGACGTCGAGGACCACCTCCGGGCTCTGCGCGAGGTGCTCCGGCACTGGTCCGCGCGCGTCGAGGCCGGGATGGACGAGCAGACGTTCGTGGCTGCGGCGCGCTACGACCTCGAGCAAACGGACCCGGAGCTCGCCGACCTCTACGACGAGGCGGCACCCTTCTGGCACCACTACCTCGGGCTCGAGCGCTACTGGCGAAAGCGGCGGGAGGCGACGGCAGGCGTGATTCGCTGAGCCCGGGCGGAGTGGGCTTCGAGAGCATCGCCGAGGTCCGGGTCGATCCGGGCTCCGCCTACGTCTACGAGGAGGGCTGGCAGTCATGGAGCCCTGCCGGCGTGTACCGGGCGAGCGCGGCGTCGCCGCGCCCACCGGATCGCCGCGCGCACACGATGGGCTGGCGTCCTGAGAAGGTGCTTCCCCGGAGCGGGTTCCAGGGCGAGGGGGTTCTGGCCGTGGCCGCCGAGGGTGAGCCCGTTCGCATCTGGCACTCGCCCGAGCCGGGACGCGAGGTCGCCTCGATTCGCGTCGAGGCGAGGACGAGTCGCCTGCTCGTGTCCGCAGACGGTCCAGTCCTCGAGCTCGGCTTCGAGGGCAACCTCCAGGAGGCGCTGGCAGCCCTCGGAGAGCGCCTCGCGCCAGGCGAGATCGGCTCCATCCCGCCCGGCTGGTGCTCGTGGTCGTGCTACTTCCGCGACGTCACCGAGGCGGCCATCCTCGAGAACCTGGACGCAGCCGCGCGGCTCGAGCTCCCTGTCGAGATCGTGCAGGTGGACGACGGCTACGAGTCCGAGATCGGCGACTGGCCCGCTGACGACCCTCGCTTCGGCTCGCTTCGGCGCACGGCGGAGCGCATCCGCGCTGCCGGGAAGGTCCCGGGCGTCTGGACCGCGCCCTTCCTGGTCGGCGAGCGGAGCGCCCTCGCTGCCGAGCACCCGGAATGGCTCGTCGCGGGCGCCGACGCGGGCTGGAACTGGGACCAACGCCTTCTGGCTCTCGACGTGACGGATCCGGGCGCGGCGGCGCACCTGCGAGAGGCCTACGCGACCCTCGCAGCGTGGGGCTTCGGCTACCACAAGCTCGACTTCCTCTACGCCGGGGCGCTCGAGGGGCCACGGCACGGGGACTGCTCGGCCCTCGACGCGTACCGTGAGGGCGTGCGACTCGTGCGCGAGGGTGCGGGATCGGAGGCGATCCTGCTCGGCTGCGGAGCCCCGCTCCTGCCGAGCATCGGGCTCGTCGACGCAATGCGCATCGGTCCCGACGTCCTGCCCGAGCCTTCGGGAGACCCGCCCGTTGGCGCCGAGCCCGACCTCGGGGAGGTCATTGCGCGCACGCGTGCGCGCACATGGACCCACGGACGCCTCTGGGTCGCCGATCCGGACTGCCTCGTGGCTCGGCCCGAGATCGCGGAGCGCGAGGCCTGGGCGGCGCACGTCGAGGCCTTCGGCGGTCTCGCCTTCTCGGGCGATCGACTGGCGGCGCTCGACGATCGCGGCCTGGAGCTGACTCGCCGCGTGCTCCGGCCGTCGTCGACGACGCCGCCGGCCTAGTGTTGCTGGAGCTCAGGCGACGGTGCCGAGGGCCTTGCCACTCTCTTCGTCGAAGAGGTGCAGCTTCCGGTACGGCACCGCGAACTTCCTTCGCATCCCCAGCTGGAGCTCGTCTTCGATGGGCAGCTTCGCGACGACCTCTGCGTCCTGCAGCTTCAAGTAGGCGAGCTGCTCGTCCCCCAGGTACTGGACGACCTCGACTGTCGCGTCGTACTCGGCGCGGTCGCCGCGAGCCCCGTTTGCGAGCTGGACGTCCTCCGGGCGGAAGCCGACGAGACGCCCGCTGCCCCCGATGCCCACGCCGAGAGCCCCGGACGGGAGCAGGTTCATCGCCGGTGACCCGATGAAGGTGGCGACGAAGGTGTTCGCCGGGTGCGTGTAGAGCTCGACCGGACTCCCGATCTGCTGCAGGACGCCGAGGTTCATCACCGCGATCCGGTCGCCCATGGTCATCGCCTCGATCTGGTCGTGCGTGACGTAGATCGTCGTCGTGCCCAGGCGGTTCTGCAGCTTGAGGATCTCCGCTCGCGTTTGCACCCGAAGCGCTGCATCGAGGTTCGAAAGCGGCTCGTCCATGAGGAAGGCCAAGGGCTCGCGGACGATCGCCCGGCCGAGCGCGACCCGCTGGCGCTGCCCGCCGGAGAGCTGCTTCGGCTTGCGCTTGAGCAACGCGCCGAGCTCCAGTACTTCCGCCGCCTCGCGCACACGGCGGTCGATCTCGTTCTTCGGCACGTTGAAGTTCTTCAGGCTGAAGGCGAGGTTGCCGTAGACCGTCATGTGCGGGTAGAGCGCGTAGGACTGGAAGACCATGGCGATGTTTCGTTTGCCAGGAGCGACGTTGTTGACGACGCGCTCCCCGATGAGGATGCGGCCGGCGGAGATGTCCTCGAGCCCGGCGAGCATCCGCAGCGCCGTCGTCTTGCCACAGCCCGAGGGCCCGACGAGGACGAGGAACTCCCCGTCGGCGACGTCGATCGACAGATCGTTGACGGCGATCGTCTCGTCGAAGCGCTTGGTCACGTGCTCGTACGTGATCGTGGCCATCAGGCGGTCTCCTCGGTGCTCGGCGGTGGAAGGACGAAGTGGGCGGTGGCAAGGAACGTGTACGCGACGGTCAGGGTGAGAAACGGCATGACGGCGGCCGCGATCCCGGCGACGTTGACGAGCAGGAGCGCGAGGCCGAGCAGGAGCGTCGCACCCGGCCGCGAGGCGACGAGCACTGCGGCCGCTCGCGCTGCGCCACGCAGACCACGCTCCGGCTCCGCGATCGCGAGCGTCCACAGGACGAGCTCGTAGATGCCGAGCAGGACGAGCACGTACACCGTGAGAAAGGCGAGCGGCCAGAGGGACGACGCGCCGTAGAAGCGATAGGCCACGATCCCAAGCCCGACGAGGGCGGCGCCCGCGGCCGCGAGCTCGAGCCCGCGCCGCCAGTGGATGCGGAGGCCGGTCCACGCGTCAGCCAGCGCGAGGTTCCCCGTGCGAACGAGTGTCACCGCGCAGTGCACGAGCGCGGCAGTGACCGGCCCGGAAGCGAGGACGAGCGCCGCGGCGAGAGGAAACGCGAGGGCGGCGAGCACGCTCGCGACCAGGATCGCGCCGAGCGCCGCATTCACGAGCACGAGGCGGAACGAGTTCGCGTAGAAGTCGCGCAGCGCAAGCCGCAGGGCCTCTCGCGGCTTCATCCCTTGATCCCTGCCGCCGTCACGCCGGCGATGAAGAAGCGCTGGAAGATGAGGAAGATGACCAGGATCGGCAAGATTGCGAGGATGCTCCCGGCCATCAACAGGGGCCATTGCGTCTGGTACGTCAGAGTGAACTGCGCGAGACCGAGTTGCATCGTGTACAGGTGCTCGTTGCCCTGCCCGAAGAGGATGAGCGGCCAGAAGAAGTCGTTCCACGTCCCCTGGAACTGGAGGATCGCGAGCGCCGCGATCGCAGGCCCGGCGAGTGGCAACATCACGCGCCAGAAGGTCTTGAAATACCCGGCGCCGTCGAGCTTCGCCGCCTCCTCGAAGTCCTTCGGAATGGTGAGGAAGTACTGCCGCATGAAGAACAGGTTCACGGCTGTCACCAGGTTGATCAGGATGTAGCCGGAGAAGTTCCCGCATAACGAACACCGGGATGAGGCGCAGCTGGTCGGGGATCATCAACGTCCCGAGCACGAGCAGGAAGAGGAGCTCACGGCCCGGGAACCGCAGTCGCGCGAACGCGTAACCGCCGAGCGAGGCGAGGAACAGGTTGATGACCGTGACGGTGACCGCGAGGAAGAGGCTGTTGAGGGCGTAGCGCTTGAAGTCGTATTCCGTCCACACGCTCTTCCACGCGGCCGCGGTGAACGGGTGCGGGATCAGGTTGTAGTAGACGGTCTCTGGAAGCGTCTTGAACGACGTCGAGAGCGACCAGATGAAGGGGGTGAAGAAGAGCAGGGCGATCGCCACGAGCAGGAGGTAGACGACGAGCCTGCGGGCGACCTCCGACCGCGCCCGATGCGGAATGAGCGGCTCGGCGGCGGCGACGGAAGTCTGGAGCATCAGCCGATCTCCGCCCGGCCGACCGTGGCCCGCTGGATCACGGTGAGGAGGAGGATGGCGACGAAGAGGACGACGCCCGCGGACGCGGCGACGCCGAAGTTCGAGCTCTTGAACGCCTCGTTGTAGATGTAGAGGACGGCGGTGTACGTGGAGTACACCGGCCCTCCGGTGCCGCCCGAGACGATGAACGCCTGGTCGAAGACCTTGAGCGCTCCGATCCCGAAGACGACGAGCACGAAGAAGTGCGCGGGCTTGAGCAACGGGAAGGTGATGCGCCAGAAGGTGCGCCAGGTGCCCGTCCCGTCGAGCGCGGACGCTTCGTAGACGTCCGTCGGGATCGACTGCAACGCCGCGAGGTAGAAGAGCATGACCGTGCCCGCCGTGGTCCACGCGTTCAGCCCCACGATCGACCAGAGCGCCGTGCTCGGATCGCCGAACCAGGAGCGATGTCCGCCGACGATCTTGTTCAGCAAGCCGTCGGCGTTGAGGATGTAGATCGCGATCGCCGTGATCGCCGCCGAGGACACGAGGGACGGGAAGTAGAGCGCCGAGCGGAAGAACGCCCTCCCGCGGATCCTCGCGTTGATGACGAGCGCCATGAGCAGGCCGAGCGCCATCTCGAGCGGCACGACGACAACGGTGTACTCGATCGTGTTCTTGACCGCTCTCCGAAAGATCTGGTCGTCGTAGAGCGTGTGGTAGTTCTGGGTGCCGACGCCCTTGACCTTCCCCAGGATCCCCCACTCGAAGAAGCTGATGTAGATCGCGTAGACGAGCGGGTAGATGAAGAAGACCCCGAAGACCGCCATCGGCAGGAGCACGAAGGCGTAGCCCCAGCCGGCCTCGCGGACGCGTGCTCCGAAGAATGAGCCGCGTTTGGGGGCCGGGATCGTCTCGGTGGCGGTCGTCATGTCACGACCGGTCCTTCCACGCGGCGTTCGCCGCGCGGAAGGACCGACCCGTCGTCGTTTAGCCCTTGAGCGACTTGCTGACGTCGGCCAGCATCTGAGCCGTCGTCATGCTGCCGTTGATCACTGCCTGGAGGTCGTTGTTCATGACCGTGATGGTGGTCGAGAAGTTGGGAAAACCCCAACCGTGCGCGAACGGCCCCGCGGCGAGGAACGGCTTGCGACCGCCGATCGCCTTGACGTCGGAGCGGGACGGAAGCGCGAGCCCCTTCGACATCCAGAGCGTCATCCCCTTCTTGCCCGTCAGCCAGCTGAGCAAGGTCCAGGCGGCCTGCTTGTTCTTCGAGTCCTTCGCCAGCGAGTAGGACACCGTGAAGCCCAGGTTGCCGTTGACCTTGCCCTTCACCATCGGGGCGACGCCGTAGTGCACCGTCGGGAAGGTCGACTTCATGTACGGGAGCAACCAGTTGCCCTCGAAGATGATCGCGGCCTTCTCCTTGCCCAGCGCCTCACCCGGCCAGCCGACGCCGAGCTGGGTCGGAGTCGCAGCAAGCCCCTGCTTGAGCAGCCCGACGTAGTAGTTCACCGCTGCCGTGACCGCGGGCGATTGCACGCTCGCGAGCGAGCCCTTGTTCTGGAAGACGAACGCGAGCATCCGCGCCCAGTCGGGCGGGAGGCAAATCGGCTTGCCACCGGGCACCGCGCCCGACGATGCGAGCTTCTTTGCATCCGCCGTCAGCTGAGCCCAGGTACGCGGCGGACTGCTGATCCCGGCCTTGGCGAACATCGCGGAGTTGATCTCGGTCGCGAGCGGGGACCAGTCCTTCGGGAACCCGTAGATCGTCTTCCCGACCTTGAACGCGCTGAGCAGGCCCGGGTAGAACTTGGTCGTGTCGTACTTGCTCTTCTTGATGTAGGTGTTCAGCGGCTGGAGCACGCCTTGCTTGATCCACGACGGTGCAACGCTCGAATCGACGTAGAACACGTCCGGCGGATTGTGGGCGGCGAAGCGGGCCGTCATCGCCGTCGAGTAGTCGCCGTTGATCACCGAGTAGTCGACGTGGATTGTCGAGTGGGTCGAATTGAAAGTGTTGACGACCGACTGCAGCAGGTCGTCCTCGTCCTTCCCGGCCGACCATCCGCTCCGACCGCGCCTGCGCGCTCGAAGCGACGATTACAAGAGTGAACAGCGCGAGACTCAGCAACGCCACAGACGCTGCGAATGCTCTGCGCATCGGCACACCTCCCTGCTCGAAATGCCGTTGTCTATCCCGCAGCCAATTGTCTCCGGCGGGTGACAGAAGGATACGCGCTCGAGCGAGGTAGAAGGAGGAAGAAACGACGTGAGCGACGAGCGCCGTACGCAGGGACATCTCGCGTGGAGCTCGATCGACCGGCGCTTGCGGTGCATGCGCGAGATCTGGGTCGCAACCGCGAGCCCCGGCGGGGTTCCCGACGCCGTCCCCGTGTGGTTCTGGTGGGATGGAGAGCGCCTGTACTTCACGACGAAGGCCTCGAGCCGGAAGGCGCGAAACCTCTCACGGCAGCCGGCGATCGTCCTCGTCAACGGCGACGGCGCCGACCCGATCATCGTCCGCGGACGCGCAGAGGTGGTCGACGACTCGGACGAGCTCGCCCGTATCGACCGCGCGTACTCGGAGAAGTACGTCGCACCCGATTCGGGCGAACGAGCGACGATCTTCGTCGAGGGCGACCTCGTGTTCCGCGTACGACCACGCCGAGTGCAAGCCTGGGCATACGCGACCGTCGGCTACCGCACGGACTGGGTCTTCGAGTGAGCGGTCCTACTCTGCAAATGTATGCGCCTCGAGATCGGCCATCGAGACGAACTCGAGCACGGACGCGTGTGTCGCCTCGAGGACGACCGGTGGGGCAACTCCCGCTTCGAGCGCCTCGGCCCAGCGTGCGGCGACGACGCACCAGCGGTCGCCGGGGACGAGCCCCGGAAACAGCCGCTCCGGCCTCGGCGTGATCAGGTCGTTGCCACGTGAGCGTGTGAGCTGGAGGAACTCATTGGTCATGACGGCGCAGACGACGTGCAACCCGGGATCCGAGCCGGTGCGGCAGTACCCGTCACGGTAGAAGCCCGTCACCGGATCGACGGAGCAAGGCTCGAGCTCTCCTCCGAGGACGTTCACGCCCAGCCCGTCACGAGCCAGCGGCCCCGCCGGAAGCGCGCGGTCATCGCGGTCAGGCGCACGAGGATCAGCACCACGAGCGCGGCCCAGACCCCCCGGATCCCCCAGTCTCCGGCGAGAGCGGCGAGCAGTACGGCCGCGCAAGCGCAGAACGCGGCAACCATCGAGCCGGCGAGGAACGGCCCGTCGCCGGCGCCAATCAGGATGCCGTCGAGCGCGAAGACCGCGCCGTTGAGCGGCTGCATGAGTGCGAAGAGAGGCCACAGGAGCGCGGTCTGGTCGAGGACCGCGTCGTCGCCGGTGAACGCCTTCGGGAGCACTCCGGCGAGAGCGAGCATCACTCCGGCGAAGGCAGTGCCAGCCGCGACCGAGAGCCAGATCATCCGCTCGCCTGCTGCGTAGGCGTCGTCCGGTCGGCCGCCTCCGAGCTCCCTCGCGACGATGATCTGCCCCGCGATGGCGAGCGAGTCGAGCACCAGCGCGAGGAAGATGAAGAGCTCGAACGCGACCTGATGCGCACCGATCGCCGCATCTCCGAACCGGGTCGCCACCGCACCTGCGAGGACGAACGAGCTCATGAGCGCGCTCGTGCGCAGAAAGATCCACTTCCCGAGCGACAGCACGCGTCGGGCGAGCGCTAGCACCGGCCGCGCCTCACCCGCGTGTAGCCCGCGCAGGATGACCGCGATGAAACCGACCCCCATTCCCAGCTGCGCGATCGCAGTGCCCCACGCCGAGCCGCGGATTCCCCAGTCGAGCCCGTAGACGAACAGGACCTCGAGCACGACGTTGACCGCATTTCCGAGGACGACGATGACGAGCGGCGTCTTGAGATCCGAGATCCCGCGCAGATAGCCCTGCCCGCCGAGCGCGAGAAAGGCCGCGGGCAACCCGACCGCGGCGATGCGGAGGTAGGTCACGGCGTAGGACGCGGTTCCGTCCTCGCCGCCCATGAGGTCGACGAACGGCTCGGCCAGTGCGGCGACGAGCGCCGCGACGACGACTCCGAACGAGAGGGAGAGCCAGACCGCCTGCGCACCCAGCCTCCGCGCAGCCGCCGCCTCGCCCGCTCCACCTGCGCGAGCGACCTGTGCAGTCGTTCCGTACTGGAGGAAGTTGAAGATCGCAAAGACCGCGCCCAGGATGGTGGCGGCGATCCCGAGCGCGGCGAGCTGTGGCCGCCCGAGGTGCCCTACGATCGCCGTGTCGACGAGGAGGTAGAGCGGCTCGGCGGCGAGCGCTCCGAGCGCCGGGAGCGCCAGACGCAGGATCTCCCCGTCGTACTTGGAGCGAACAGTCACGCAGTCGCGGCGGCCTCGATGGTCGCCTCGTACGCGGCGACGTGGTCGGCGACCATGTGCTCCGGCGAGAAGCGCTCCTCGATCTCACGCCGGAGCACTGCCGGGTCGAGCTTGTCGGCCTCCTCGAGGACGGCCGGGTCCTCCATCTCGCGGTAGTTGTCGACGAGGATCCCCGTGCGGCCGTGCTCGACGATCTCGGGCACGGCTCCTCGCCGCGTCGAGATGACAGGCGTTCCGCAGGCCATGGCCTCGATCACGACGAGGCCGAACGGCTCCTCCCAGTCGATCGGAAAGAGGAGGGCGCGAGCGCCCATGAGGAGCTCGACCTTGTCGGCGTGGCCAACCTCGCCGACGTACTCGATCGAGCCGCCGAGATGCGGTCGCACGAACTCGTCGAAGTACCGGATCTCGGCGGGCTCGCGGCACTTCGCGGCGATCTTGAGCGGAAGCCCGGTCTCGAGCGCAACCGCGAGCGCTCGGTGAGCACCCTTGTCCGGACTCATGCGTCCGAGGAAGACGAGATAGTCGCCCCCCGACTTGCGACGAAACGGGTACAGCGAGAGGTCGAGCGCGTTCGGGCAGTTGGCGATCCACGGGAACGAGGGCCTCGGAGAGCGCTGGTTGAGCGAGATGGAGATCAGATTCGAACGCGGGGAAAGCGAGAGGACGTCGTCGTAGAGCGAGCCTGGCAGGCCGTCGAGCGGTCCATGGACCGTGTGGCAGAAAGGCACGTCGAGCAATCCGCCCAGCGCGAGCCCGAGCAGGCCGGTGTGATCGTGCACGATGTCGAACTCGCGCGACCGGCGGAGGGCAAAGATCATGTGCCGAAGCTCCCAGAACGTATGACCGATCCACTCGCTCGGGGCAGTCGGGAACACGGCGTCGAGCCTCGCGCGCGTCTGCGACTCGCCCGAGGCGAAGAGCGTCACGTCGTGCCCGTCGGCGACGAGCCCGTCCGCGAGCAGCGCGACGACGCGCTCGATCCCTCCGTACGCCTCGGGAGGGACCGGAAACCACACTGGACAGATGAGCCCGACTTTCACGTCTGCCTCCTGGAGGCCGCTGGTTGGACGCTACGCCCCCTCGGAGACTGCCACGGTCCCCCGCTCCACCGCGACGCTCCAGCTTCGCCCGAACGCGCGTATGCCCTCGACGCGAAGCCCGTCGAGCCAACTCGGGAGGTCGTCCTCGACGGTCGTCATCAGCCGCTGCCGCGCTCGGTCGGGTGAAAGCCCGAGCAGTAGGCGCACGAGGAGTATCGGCGTTCCCGCGGCCCATGCCTGCGGGCGCGCGGCCGTCGGATAGGCGATCGGAAACGGCGTCTCCTCGCGCGCGTAGCCGGCGAAGACCTCCGGCAGAGACCAGTCGAAGTGATCCGCCGCCTCGATCAGGCCACGTGCGACCCGTCGAGCAGGGCCCATCTGTCCGTGACGGACGAGCCCCCAGACGGCGAGGGCCGTGTCGTGTGGCCAGACCGTCCCGTTGTGATAGCTCAGGGGGCTGAAGGCCGCGTCGTCGCTCGCCATCGTGCGGATGCCCCAGCCGGACCAGAGGGGCTCCGAGAGAAGCTGATCGACGACGGCGCCGACGCGCTCCTCGGGAACGATGCCGCTCCACAGGAGGTGGCCCATGTTCGAGGTCCGAGCATCGACCCGCTCCTTCTTCGCGTCGAGCGCGAGCGCGTAGAATCCGCCCCGCTCTGCGACCCAGAACGCCTCGTCGAAACGGGTGCGCAGCGCGGCGGCCTCTCGCTCGAGGCGCTCGGCGAGCTCGCGGTCGCGCCAGACCTCGCGGGCCAGCTCCGCCATCCCCCGCTTCGCCTCGTAGACGTAACCCTGCACCTCGACCGGGGCGATCGGCGCTTCGGCCAGCCGGCCGTCGTGAAAGCGCTGCGAGTCGCCCGAGTCCTTCCACGACTGGTTGAGCAGGCCGTTCTCGGCGCGGCGCCGGTACTCGACGAAGCCGTCCCCGTCCGAGTCGCCATAGCGGTCGATCCACTCGAGCGCGCGCAACGCGGGCTCGCGCAGCCGCAGAGGCACCGTGTCGTCGTCGGTCCAGCGCCAAGTCTCGGAGAGGAGCACGAGGAACAGCGGCGTCGAGTCGACCGAGCCGTAGTAGCGCGCGAACCAGGTGTCGGCTGCGCGCCCGCTCCGCACCTCGTGGACGATCTTTCCCGGCTCGGCATCGATCGCCGGGTCGTCCTCGAGCGCCTGCAGCTCGGCGAGCGCGTCGAGCGCGCCGATGGCGAGCTCGGGCCCGAGCAGCAACGTCTGGAGCGAGGTGATCGCCGTGTCGCGGCCGAAGACGGTCATGAACCACGGCATGCCCGCGGCGAAGAGCGGGCGCCGGTCCTGGCCTGCGCGCATGCGGAGCGCCCCGAGGTCGACGATCGAGCGATCGAACGCACGGCGGAGGCCTTCCCACCCCCCGCGTAGCTTGGGGACGCGGAGCGCCCAGGCGGCAGCCACGTCCCCGAGCGTCTCGCGCTCTCCCTCGAGCCGCTCGCTCGCGTCAGGCTCCGCGACCTGCTCGCCCATCACGGGCAGGACGTCCATCGTCAACTCCCAGCTCTCGTGGGGATCGAGCGCGACGTCGAAGGCCACCGCGTCGCCGTTCATCCGCCCAGGCCGGGACAGCACGACCTGTGTTCGCAGGTCTCCAGCCGGGTCCTCGATCACGATGTGCTCTCGGCTCTCGTCATGACGCCTCGGAGCGGGAAGCGGCAGGGGAACCGCCTGTGTCGGGTCGCCGAGCGAGAAGTCGTGGTTCTTGACCGTGAGGATGTCGGCGAAATCGGCCTCGAGCTCGACAGAGAGCTCGAACTCGAGTCGGGCCATGCTGACATTCCGCACGGCGATGTGCTCCTGCATGCCCGTTCCGACGAAGCGCTCCCGGGCGATCGAGATCGCGTCGTGCGGCAGCGCGCCGGTATTCGCGTTTCGCAGGAAGAACGAAGCGGAGAAGTGCTGCACGCGGCCCGACGAGAGCAGCAGCGGGCGCGAGCCGTCGAGGCGGAGGACGAGCCGCGAGAGGAAGCGCGTGTCGGCAGCGAAGAAGCCGCTCGTGTCGGCGGCTATGTCTCCCCGGTCGTCGCAGATGCAGAAGGTCGAGCCCTCGAGGATGGTGAGGACCGAGGCCATCGGCTAGTCCTCGCGGCGGACGATCCGGGCGCCGCTCGATTGCGCGAGGGCCTTCACGACGATCTCGTCGACGTTCACGTGCGGCGGCCGGGTGAGCGCGAAGAGCACGCAGTCCGCGATCTCGTCCGGGGTGACGGGATCGACCCCCTCGTACACCTCTCGCGCCGCATCCTCGTCGCCGCGGTAGCGGACAAGGGAGAACTCGGTCTCCGTCAGGCCCGGGTCGACGGTGGTGATTCGGATCGGACGCCCGAGCAGGTCTTCCCGGAGTGCGTACACGAAGCCGCGAACGGCGAACTTCGACGCGACGTACGAGGCGCCGTTCGGGTACGCCTGCCGGCCCGCGACCGAGCCGGTGAACATGATGTGGCCGCCGTCGCGGATGTGTGGGAGGCAGAGCCGCGTCATGCGGAAGACGCCGTCGACGTTCGTGTGCAGGACGGTCGCCTCGTCCTCCTCGTTCGACTCCCAGAACGGGTAGCGGCCGAGGGCGAGCCCGGCGTTGTTGAAGAGGATGTCGAACCCGCCGATCTCGGCGACCGCCCGCTCGACGAACGACACGCAGCTCTGCTCGTCTCTCGTGTCGAGCTCGAGCGCGAGATCGGCCTCGATCCTCTCGACCCTCCGCGCACCGCCGACCACGTGAACGCCTGCCTCGCGCAGCTTGCGCACGGTCGCTGCTCCGATTCCGCTCGAGGCACCGGTGACAACGGCCGTCTTTTCGGCCAGGCTCACCGCGTCAGCCATTCGAGTGGTCTCCGATCAGAGGAGCTCGACTGACTCGATCACGACCGGGTCGACGGGCTTGTCGCGTGAGTCCCGCTCGACGCGCGAGATGCGGTCGGCGATGTCTTGCCCGCTCACGACCTGGCCGAAGACGGTGTGCTTTCCGTCGAGCCAGGGGCACGCGTCGGCCGTCACGATGAAGAATTGCGAGCCGTTCGTGTTCGGCCCCGCGTTCGCCATTGCGAGCGCACCCTGGACGACGTGGTGCTCGCTGGGCTCGTCATCGAACTGGTAGCCGGGCCCACCCGTGCCGTCGCCGCGGGGACAGCCGCTCTGGATCATGAAGTCGGGTAGCACGCGGTGGAAGACGAGGCCGTCGTAGAAGCCGTCTCTCGCGAGCTTCGTGAAGTTCTCGACGGTGCGCGGAGCGTCCTCGGCGAAAAGCTCCAGCTCGACTGCTCCCTCGCTCGTGTTGAGGACGGCGCCCGGCACGGACGCGACGCTAGCAGGCTTCGTGCCTCAGGAAGGGCCTGGGCGTTCACTCGTGCGAGGGAGACCCGCGTCCGGGGCCACTGCCGACAGTCAACGCAGGATGCGGCGCCCTGCGGCCACAGTCATCGCGCTTGCTCTCTGCCTGCTCGCGGCTCTCGGCTCCGCCGGAGCAAACGCCTCCCGATTCGACGTTCCGACGGTTCTCGGCGTTCAGGCCGGCGCCTTCTCCGCGGTCGTGAAGTGGCGAGTCGACGACGCCGCCCGTTTCGTGGTCGAGGTCGGGGCGGACGAGCGGTACGGCGTCTGGTCACCGACGACGGTGACGCAGGACGCCGCAGCCGGACGGACCACGCTGACCGGCCTCGAGCCTGCGACGACGTATCGGTTCCGGGTCGTCGCGCGCTGGCGGAACGGGGCGCGGGCCGAGTCGAAGGGGTCCTTCCGCACCGACGCGTGGCCGTCGTCACTCTCGGCGACGGTGGCTCCAGCGGCGGCTTCGAGCTCGAGCTCGGACCCGCTCTCGCCCTTCGTGATCACTCCCGCCGTACCTCCGGGGCTCGTCGGAGGATCCACGGGATCGCCTTCTCCTTCGAGCTCGATCCCGAGCTCAGCCGCGCCGCTCGTCTCGTCGGCGCCACTCCAGATCGACGGCGTGCCCCTCTTCCCGCGCATGGTGTGGAAGCAGTGCCCGACGTACTACCCGACGAGCGTAGCGGCCGGCATCAATGTCTTCCTCGGCTCGAGCTGCTCCGGACCGGGAGAGCAGCTCGCGAAGCTTGCGGGACAAGCCGCGTCCACGGTCGACGCCTCGACACCGGGGGTCTCTGGGCCGGGGCTCATCGGCTGGCACTTCCAGGACGAGGCCGACATGTCAGTGGGCAACGCCGCCAACCTCCCGGACCCGTCGGGGGGTGGACGTGTGACGTTCCTCACCCTGACCGACCACTTCTCATCGCGGGCGGCACCCCCGCCTGACGGGAAGAAGATCTACGCCGGCTTCCTGGCGAAGGCCGACGTGATCGGCTTCGACACCTATCCCCTCGAGGTCCGCTGCACGATCGCGCAGATCGACAACGTGTACTGGATGCAGCGCGAGCTCGTGCAACTCGCGCAAGGGAAGCCGACCTTCCAGTGGATCGAGGCGGCCCGAATGGAGCACTGCCCGACCGGCGACCCGACCCCGACGGACGTCACCGCCGAGACCTGGCTCGCGATCGCCGGCGGTGCGCGCGGGATCGGCTACTTCCCGGACTACTGGCCGGAGGAGGTCCGAAACCAGGTCACCAAGACGAATCGCGAGATCGTGGCGCTCGCCCCGGCGCTTCTCGATCAGGTCGTCAACGCGACCTGGTCGGCGGCGAACCCCGTCCGTGTGGGCGTCCGCCGGCACAACGGGGCCCTCTACGTGATCGCGGTGAACACTTCCACGGCACCGGCGACCGCCTCGTTCACAGTGCCCGGTCTCGCGGGGCGTGTGTTGCACGTGTTCGAAGACGGACGCACGGTGCGTCCGTACGGCGACCTGACGGTCGACAAGCTGCCGGGCCTCGGCGTCGCGGTGTATGTCGCCGCCCCCGCCGGCTGGTAGCCCGGGAATCCCGAAGCGCTCTTCTTCGTTTCAATCATTGTTGCGCATAGACCTGTGTGGCGGTCTTCTGAGCCGTCACCTCGGGCCCGAGACGCAGTTGGTTCTCGAAGGAGGAAGAATTGAGAGGGACGCACCCCGAGACAGTCTTGACGCTCGTGCGTTGCAGCACGTGCGGAAACGCGTTTACGACGCGCTCGACGCGAAGCGAGGTGGCTGTCGACGTCTGCTCGAGCTGTCATCCGGCGTATACCGGAGTCGAGCGAACGCCGAGGGCCGGCAGCCAGATCGAGCGGTTCGAGCGGCGCCGCGCGCTCGCCGAGAGCGCTCGAGCAAGAATAGGAGAGAGGAACTCGTGAACGAAGTGCTGGACAGAGATGTGCAGGCCTTCCTGGAGAGGGCCGAGGAACGAGGCGAGGTCGGCGAGGTCGAGCTCGAGGCGCTCGCCTTCGAGCAGGGCCTCGACGAGGATGAGTTGAACGCCGTCATGGCCGAGCTCGCGGCTCGCGAGGTCGAGATCGCGCCTGCCGCAGAGCGCAACGAGGAGAGCTCGAGCGAGAAGGAGTCGGCGCGCCGCGAGTCGCGTGAGATCGTCACCACCGACTCGCTCACCCTCTTCATGAACGAGATCGGCCGGCATAGGCTGCTGACCGCGGCCGAGGAGGTCGAGCTCGCAAAGCGGATCGAGCGCGGCGACAAGCAGGCAAAGGAGCGGATGCTCAACTCGAACCTGCGCCTGGTCGTCTCGATCGCCAAGCGCTACCAGGGCCACGGTCTCCCGCTGGGCGACCTCATCCAGGAGGGGATCATCGGCCTCAACCGCGCGGTCGAGAAGTTCGACTGGCGTCGCGGGTTCAAGTTCTCGACGTACGCGACCTGGTGGATCCGGCAGGCGTGCCAGCGCGCGATCTCGAATCAGTCGCAGACGATCAGGGTGCCGTCGCACGTCCACGAGCGCCGGCTCAAGCTCGCGCGAGCGGGCCGTCGCTTCGAGGCCGAGCATGGACGCGAGGCGACGAGCGAGGAGCTGTCCGACGCAACCGGGCTCGAGCTGCAGCACGTCGAAGAGGCACTCGGCGCGGTGGAGGCCTCAGTTTCCCTGAACCAGAACGTCGGCGACGACGGAGACGGCGAGCTCGGCGATCTCTTCGCCGATCCCGCTGCGGTCGACCCGTCCGAGCAGGCCGGAGACAGCCTGCGCAGGCAGGCGGTTCGAGCGGCTGTGCATACGCTTCCGGACCTCGAGCGGCGGGTTCTCGAGCTGCGCTTCGGCTTCGACGGCGAGCAGCGCTCGCTGGAGGCGATCGAGCGCGAGCTCGGGATCTCGCGAGAGCGGATCCGCCAGGTCGAGCGGAAGGGCTTCGCCCAGCTCGCCGAGCAGCTCAAGGACGTCGTCGGCGCCGGCGCGGACGAGCTCGCGGAGTCCGCGTGAGCACGAATTCTTAGAGAGCTCTCAGCCGCCTCTCAGGAAGGCTTCAGGCGGTCGCGCTTCGATTGAGCCATGCGACGCGCGACCGTCGCAGCCGCGGCGACCTTCGGCCTCGCCCTTCTTGCGGGCGGCTGCGATCGCGGCCCGGCGAGCACCGGCACGAGCGACACGTCTGCAGGCTCGGGCTCCAACGAGCGGCGGCTGACCCGCGCGCAGTCGATCGAGCTCGTCGACTGGGCGACCACCTTTCGTCGCTGCATGGCGTCCGAAGGGACCCGTCTCGGCGCGCTCACCAAGACCGAGACTCACCTCTCCATGAGCGTCCCCGCATCGCTGACCTCTGCCGAAGTGGTGTCTACGGCGGGCAAGTGCGGCGAGGAGCAAGGCGGGCCGCCGCAGAGGTCGTCGCTCGTCTATCGCAAGAGACAGATCCTGCTCTACCTGCCGAAGCAGTGCCTGCTCGACAAGAACGGTCGCCTCCACGTGAGGTCGGCGAGTCGAGCCAGCTCGGCTATCTCTGCTGCAGTGGTGAGCCGAACCGGATGAGGTTCCCATCCGGGTCGGTGTGCGAGCCCTCGCGCTTGCCGTAGTCGAAGTCCTCGGGCCCGACGACCTCGACGCCGGCCTGGCGCCAGGCGGTCGCGAGCCGGTCGGCGTCATCCACGTGCATGTAGATCGACCCGGTCCTCGCTATCCCCGGGCTGTCCGTCTGTGCAAGGTGGATCGTGAGGCGGTCTCGGTGCGCAAACGCGTATGTCGCATCGTGATGGGAGGTCGTGAATCCGAGCCGCTCGTAGTGAGCGACCGAGCGAGCGACGTCCGTGACAGCGAAGATCGGTTCGACCCCGACAACCCTCACCACGCCGCGAGCGGCAACCTGCTTGTCGGTCGCCATCGTCGGAATCGTAGCTCGGTGCTCCCCGCGATCTCGCGGGCACGCCGGACTCAGATGAGACGCACAGGCGTCTCAGTCGGCGGTGCAGGACTCGAACCTGCGACATCCTGCGCGTAAAGCACGATCACGAGAGTGCCGGAACCCCTATCGGTAAGCGGCTTCCTGCGCTCTTGGCGGCACGTCCTCCGTCTCTCAGATTCCCGCAATTTGCGGTCGTTTTCGGTGCGTTTGGGCACAGGAACGCGACTTGTGCCCAAACGAAAATGGCGCCTAAGGTCGCGGCAGGATGGTCGCGTGGACCCTCGGTGCGTTCGGCGTCGTGCTGGCGCTCTACGGCGCTTTCGTCCTCGCGCTGCTGTTTTTCGGCCGCAAGACCGATGCGAGGGCGTGGGCGGGCTTCATTCCCGATTGCGTGCTCCTCTTCGCCCGGCTTGCCCGTGATCCGCGCCTATCGCGGCGCCACAAGTGGCTTCTCCTGGGACTGGTCGGCTACCTGTCGCTCCCGTTCGATCTCATCCCCGACTTCATCCCGGTGATCGGCGTAGCTGACGATGCGATCCTGGTCGCGATTGTCCTGCGGAGCGTGTTCCGCGAAGCTGGCCCGGAGTTAGTCCGCGAACACTGGCCGGGACCTCAGCCCTCGCTCGACGTGATGCTGCGCCTCGCCGGAGAGGCTCGCTAGTCACGCATCCGCTGCGATGCGGCTCGAGCTCGAGCCATTGTCACCCTCCGCCGCCTCGTGTTCAGAACGAGTTGCACGGCTACGAGGACGAGCGGCACGAGACACACAAGCAGAGCGGCAGTCAGGAAGTCCGCCGGCCATTCGAACCCAGACAAGGACCAGTCGCGATCCGTAAACGTCTCGACGAGCGCAGCGGTTGCCGCGAAAGCCGCGATGCCCGCGAGTGGCAGACCCGGACCCAGGACCCACGGAGAACGCAGTGTTCGGCTTTGCCCGAGCCGGGCGAATCCTCGTCGAAGCGAGCGCGACGGTGCGCTCGCAACGTCGTAGGGGAAGTACCGCTTGAGGCCGTTGATCGGCCGCTCGAGGGCGAACCAAGAGACCGTGGCGACCATCACCGTCGAAGCCGTCAGGACGAAGAAGTACAGCGCCTGGTTCGGGTACTGCCCGCGAGTCCAACCGAACGCGGCCTGGAAACCCCAGATCGCGAAGAAGTGGTACAGGTAGATCCCGTAGCTGATCGTCCCGAGGTAGACGAGGGGCGCGAGCGAGAGCGCACTGCCGGCAAGACCGCCGAATCCTCGTGACGCACCGGCGACGAGCCAGACGCTGACGAGCGCAAAGGCCGTGTCCTGGAAAACGTGCTGGAAATCGAGCAGCCTCGAGCTCCAATGCTCCTGTGCGAGCGTGTTGGCGACGAGGTCGAGTGCGAGGAGAGGAAGGCCGATCGCAAGTGCCCACCTCGTCCAACGATCGCTCAGACCGCGAAATCGCGTGAGAGCTAGGAGTGCACCCATCCCCAGGGAGTCGAGACACGCTGTCGGAGCACGGGTATACGCATCCCAGTTCCATCCTGCGGCGACCGCGCCCAGTCGATACGTGACCGCCGCGACCGCTGCGCCGATCAGGATCGCCTTCAGGTATCGGCGAGGAGCAAAGAGGATGATCGCCGGCGCGACGAGGTAGAACTGCTCCTCGACCGCGAGTGTCCAAAAGTGCGTTCCGTAATTGGGGTTCGCAACGCTGCCGTAGAAGATGAACCAGAAGTTCCCGAGGTAGACGGCGAACCAGCCGAAACCTTCCCGGATGCCCGGGACGGCAAGCAGCGCCGTCGCGAAGAGCACCAGGTAGAAGGCGGGAAAGATGCGGAGAACACGG
>VAWZ01000057.1:576-1004 GCA_005888365.1 Actinomycetota bacterium | reverse complement strand
CTGTTCCAGGTGAGCGCCCGGTGTTGGCAGCAGCCAGCGACGCACCGCGTCACCTTCTAGCAGACGTACCGGCAGCGTCCTGTACGGACGACGAACAGAGCCAGGCCCACCAAGAGCATGACGCGCTCGAGCACGCTCGCCTAGAGGCCGAAGCAGGCATCTCCGCCCGAGGCGGCGTAGACTCACCGCATGGCAAGCCTCATGGCAAGGATCAAGAAATGGTTGGGGATCGGGCCGAAGAAGACTTGATCGCGCTCCCCCTCCATCCGAACTAAGGTGTCTTACCTGGCCCTGCGCCAGGACCCCGGCCCGAAGCCCGCAATCTGCCGACGTGCCGATCGCACTCGAGACGTAGGAGCTTTAGGCGAGCAGGATTCGGACGTGCAGGGCCAGCACCTCGTTGTCAGGTCTTCGACTACAGCAAGGCG
>VAWZ01000057.1:0-440 GCA_005888365.1 Actinomycetota bacterium | reverse complement strand
CCGTCCGCCGAGCCGGGCTGACGAAAGAACGTTCGCGTTGCCTTCGCCGAATCCATCGGAATAGGCTCCTCGCCGATAGGTCAAACGGCCTCTCATCTGTAAGCGGCAGGAGGCGGTCGTACCACCATCCGCCCAGAGATCGTCTCCTGCCCTCCCCTAGAGACTGAAAGGACATGACCGAGCCGAACCGAGGCGCAGAAAGTCGGTCACCGTGAACGTGCCATAGTCCCCAGGATGGACGAGTGGAGGACGTACAGTGTCTCGCTCGTCTCGTTGGACTCGCCCGGCGAGGTCGACGAGTTCTACAAGTACCGCGGCGATCATCTGCCCGAAGAGGGCGAGATCATCGACGTCGTGCGCTTCCTCCGCGGGCGCCGAATTCGGGCTCGCGTGACCCGCGTCGACGCCAACTACAAGCCGCAGATCGCAGCTACGCAGAT
>VAWZ01000056.1:24588-30402 GCA_005888365.1 Actinomycetota bacterium | reverse complement strand
GCCTCCTCCTTCAGCCGGACCCAGGGCAGGCGGGCGGCTACCCGATCGCGCCCTGCACGAGCACGAGCAACCCCTCGCTCGCGACGAACCAGGCGCTCGGCACCACCAATCCCATGTCGACCGCCGTGTGCGCGCCGGTTGTGCCTCAGGGTGACGTTCTCAACCCCGGCCTCGTCGTCACGATCAACGAGCGGCCGGGGCATACGAACGAGAACGGGTTCACGGACGTTGGTCTGCATCGCAGATGTCGGGCTGACGTGCCCGGACACCCCAGCGACGGCATTCACGTTCCCCCCCGACAACCTGGCGACGTTCGTCTTCGTCTACGACAACCACGTGTACGGGAAGATCTCGCAGATGTTCGACAACAACACGCTGGTGTCTTCGGACCCGAGCGTCGACCCGAACTGTCAGATCACCTACGACAATCCGAACCATCTCAGCATCGCCACCTGTCACAGCTCGACCAACGGCCCCTGGCGCGGAGGCTGATCCCGCTTCAGGCAGTCGGCAACGGAGCGCCCGCTCGTTCCAGAAGAGGACGTCGGGCGCTCTCGGCCAGCACGGGGCTACCCTTACGCTCGGCCACCTCGAATGCGGCCTCGAGCGTAGCTCGCATCTCGGGGTCCTTTCCCGCGAGGCGCTGCACCTCGGCGAGGTCGAGGAGAGTGGCGTGCTCGAGGATCGACGCATCGGTCTCGGCGACGAGTGAGAGAGCTTCGCGGGCCAGGGCCTCCGCGTCCTCGAATCGACCCTGCTGGGCGAGGGCCTTGGCGCGCACGCACCGCCAAAGCGACTGAGTGTCGATGTCGCCCTCCACAGCGAGCTCCTCGGTGGTTCGACCGAGAGGTAACGCCCGAGGGCGTAGAGCGTCTGAGCGAGCAAGCCGGCAACGGTGGAGAGCAGGTATTTCTCACCCATCTCGTCGAAGATCTCGTACGCGTGGCGTAGCCGCTGTTCGGCAGGTACGAGCTCACCTGCAAGCATCTCCACTCGCCAGGCGTCGAGATCGATTCCTGCGATCTCCGCATGCAGGCCGAGGTCCTCGAGGATCGCATACGCACGGGCGATGTCGGAACGAGCGGCATCGAACGAGCCTTCCAACGCACGAAGGCCGGCGAGCTGACCGAGCACGAGGGCCTCCGCACTCCGGTCACCTGAGACTTGCTCCACCAGCTGCTCGGTGCGTGCGATCGCCTCGTCCACCGGCGTCGGTCCGAGAAGCGCAGCCATCGGATACGCAGTGGCGCTACGCGACTGCTGCCTCTTGTCTCCGGCACGACACGCATGCTCGAAAGCGCGTTGCGCCGCCTGGGCTGCATCTCCGTAGCGGCATGCCGTGCCGTGCGCCCAGGTCAGGAGACGCCATGCCTTCGTAAGCCCGGCTTCGTCCCCTGCCTGCTCGAAGATCTCTATCGCGTCGGCTGCCTCACGCAACACAGTTGTACGAGCAGGCGAACGAGCACCGCCTTCGCACGCAGACCGCCGAGCCCGGCTCGCTCGGCTGCAGCGATCGTCTCGTCCAGGACCGTCTTGGCCTCCGCGAAGCGGCCGGCCTGGAGCAGCGCTTCACCGTGATCGGGTAGGAGCTCGAGCCTGTCGACGTCGTCGTCGGGAAGAAGCTCGACCGCCCGGCTGACGAGATTCACCGCGGCCGTGACGTCGCCACGCTCGAACGCACGTCGTCCGGCGGAGGCCAGCCGACGCGATCCGTCCTTACCGAGCTCGCGCCCGTGGTCGTCGATCGGGCCGAGCTCGGAGAGATAGCGATACGCCTGCTCGAGGTGGTAGCCGAGGATCTCCTCGTACTCGGTCTCGCGACCACGTTCGCGGTTGACACGGTCGGCCCAGCCGACGAACCGCTCGTGGAAGGTCGCCCGCGCGCGCTTGAGCAGGCCGCGGTAGGCGGCGTCGCGGATCAGCACGTGGTTGAAGCGAAACCGCTCTTCGTCAATGGCCGAGAGGTCGCGCTGGACGAGTTGCTTCCGCGCCAGGTCCGAGAGGTGGCCCGGAACCTTCGGCCGAGCAGGCTCGTCGACGAGAGCCTCGACCGCGAGCTCTGCGAAGACGTGGCCGATGACCGAGGCGGGCTCGACGACCGCACGCTCGTCGGGAGTAAGGCTGTCGAGACGCGCCGCCAGCAGGGCCTGGATCGTGGGCGGCACCGTGAGGTCGGCGAGGTCGGAGGCCGCGGACCAGCGCCCGTCCGCGAAGCGGAGAAACTCGTTGTCGACGAGCATCGAGAGCATCTGCTCGACGAAGAGCGGGTTGCCGTCCGCCGCGGCGACGATTCGTTCCCTGACGTTCTCGGCGATCCCTGCCTCTCCGAGCAGGTTGCCGACAATCGTCTCCATGTCCGTCCCGGTCAGCGGCTGCAGCACGATGCGCGCCGATCCTGGCCTCTCGGCCCAGTCCGGACGCTGTTCGAGCAGCTCGTGACGCGTGGGGCAGAGCAGGAGCAGTGGTGCATCCTCCACCGACGCGAGGAGATGCTCGATGAGATCGAGGAACGTGGGCTCGGCCCAATGGATGTCGTCGAAGAGGACCAGGAGCGGTCTTTCCCTTGCAAGCAGCTCGAAGAACTTGCGCGTGCCCCAGAAGAGCTCCTCCAGAGAGAACTGCTCGCTACCGAGCCCGATCGCAGAGGCGATTCGGTCGACGACGTCGCTGCTGCCTTCGCCCACGAGTGCGGTGAGCTTGGCGAGCGCTGCTTCCGGAGGATCGTCCTCGCGGATGGCCGCGGCCTTTCTCACGGCCTCGACAAGCGGCCAGAAGGTGATCCCCTCCCCGTAGGAGAGGCAGCGACCGCGCAAGACCTCCGCCCGCGCTCCGATCCTCTGGATGAACTCGTCGTTGAGGCGCGACTTTCCGACACCCGCGTCGCCGACGACGGTGACGAGCCTGCAGGCTCGCTCGGCGACCGCTTCCTCGAACGTCGAGAGGAGACGCTCGAGCTCGGCCTCGCGGCCTACCATCGGCGCGTCGCTTCGACGGCTCCAGCCTTCGCCGGTCTCGGCGACCGAGATGAGCCGGTACGCGGGGACACGCTCGGCCTTGCCCTTGAGCTCGAGCGGCTCGACCGGCTCGACCTCGACGGCGTCGCGCACGAGGCGGTAGGTCAGGTCTCCGAGCAGCACCTGCTGCTCTCCCGCCGCCTGCTCCAGCCGTGCGGCGACGTTGACAGTGTCGCCCGTGACCAGTCGCTGGCCCGACGAGGGATCCCCGGAGACCACCTCACCGGTGTTCACTCCGGTCCGGTTGGCCAGCCGGACGCCCCAGCGGCGATCGAGCTCGTCGTTCAGCTCGGCCAGGGCACGCTGCATCCCGAAAGCGGCACGGACCGCTCGGACGGCGTCGTCCTCGTGCAGCTTCGGTAGCCCGAAGACGGCCATTACCGCGTCCCCGATGTACTTCTCCACGACTCCGCCGTGACGCTCGAGCTCGGCGCGCATCGTGTCGAAATAGCGTGACATCACCTCGCGCACCGCCTCCGAGTCGAGCCGCTCGCCCATGCTCGTGGAGCCCTTGAGGTCGGAGAAGACGATCGTCACGACCTTCCGGACCTCCTGGACCGGCGCGGGCTCGGCGAGCGGTGCCCCACACGCGAGGCAGAACTTCGCGATGTCCGGGTTGTCCGTGCCGCACTGCGCGCAGACCGGCATCGACCGAGTTTGCCTGTGATCGGCGAAAGTGGCTAGGTCCCGTCCTGCCGGAGGATCGTCGGGAGCCTCCTCACGGAGTGTTTACGCCCGCGCAACCAAATCCCCCCAGAAAGGGGACGTCCGATACGTCGTATTGGACGAATACGCGAGGGACAACGATCCCCCACTGCGGAAGGGCGACGTCAATGTCTGCGGCTGAACTCGAAGTTCTGTACCTGACCGAGAACGACCGGATCGAGAACTGGCGGCACGATGCGCTCGCGCGTGCCGGCTACGACCCCGAGAGCGCAGTCGTCCTGGCCGCGAGCCACGACGTCGACCTCCATGCGGCGGTCAGCTTGCTCGAGCGGGGCTGCTCGGTCGAGCTCGCTCTCCAGATCCTCCTGTAGCACCGGGGTCGGGTCTCGAGGGCTGCGTCCCAGTGGCGCAGCGTTTGAGACCCGACCCCATCTAGCGCGGAGGGAAACGATGTTTCCCCCCGCGAGCCCCCCTTCCTCTGCGCGCTGCATGCAATAGCGCTCTTGGCCTCCGGGCGAATGAATCGCCCCGAGGCCGCGGAGCCTGGCGCACGGCACGGCGGTCAACGTGCTCACCCATCGGTTCTCGTGGCTCCGAGCTGTCAGCGTCGGCAGAATGCGCGGGCCCATGTCGCTTCTCGCTTCCATTCCGTCGCCGAGCTCGAGCACGATCGAGCTCGGGCCGTTCTCGATCCATTTCTACGGGCTGACGCTGCTCGTCGCGATCGCCGCCGCGGTCGGCATCGCCGGGCTGCGCTGGACAAGGCGGGGAGGAGACTGGGATCTCATTTTCCGGGTCGCCGTCTGGGGAGTCGCGTTCGGCATCGTCGGCGCTCGCCTGTACCACGTGATCACGAGCTGGAACGAGCTTCCCGACGCATGGTGGGGGCCGTTCGCGATCTGGAAGGGCGGCCTCGGCGTCTGGGGCGGGATCGGCCTCGGCGTGATCGTCGGAGCGATCGTCGCCAAGCGCTCGGGCGCGAACGTCGCGCAGCTGGCCGACTGCGCCGCCCCGGCTCTGCTCGTCGCGCAGGCCATCGGCCGCGTCGGGAATTGGTGGAACCAGGAGCTCTTCGGAAAGCCCACGAGCCTCCCGTGGGGGCTCGAGATCTCGCCCGAGAATCGGCCTCTGCGGTACATCAGCGACGCGACCTTCCATCCGACGTTCCTGTACGAGGCGCTCTGGTGTCTCGCAGCGGCAGGCGTCCTGCTCCTGATCGAGCGCTACGTCCGCATCAGGCCCGGCGGGCTCTTCGCCCTCTACGTGCTCCTGTACAGCCTCGGGCGGGTGTGGATCGAGACGCTCCGCATCGATCCCTCGCACGAAATCGCCGGCGTTCGCCTCAACGTGTACGTCGCGGCGCTCGCCATCGTTCTCTCCGCTGCATTCTTCATCTGGTGGCAATGGAGCTGGCAGCGCGGTAAGGGCGCGCCACCGAAGCCGGAGACGATGACGATCCCGAGGCAGCGCCCGCGCGGCGCGTAGTCCCGGCCCGGAACGCTGGCCGGGGCCGCGGTGTAGAGGTCGCACGGCGAGCATGGAACGCCTCGGCCACGACCGGTGTAGAACAGGGCGGTGGAGGGCCGACCGCCGGAGGACGCCGCGCTCGCGGAGCGCGCCAGGCGCGGTGACACGCGCGCCTTCGAGGAGCTCGTGCGGATGTATCAGGACATCGCCTTCAGGACAGCCTTTCTGCTGACGCGATCGGCGGCAGATGCGGAGGACGCCGCCCAGACCGGCTTCGTCAAGGCGTGGGCCGCCCTTCCGAGGTTCCGTCCGGGCGCGCCGTTCAAGCCGTGGCTCCTGCGGATCGTTGCGAACGAGGCCCACAACCGTCGGCGTGCCGCCGGCCGGCGTGCGGAGCTCGTGCTCCGTGCGGCCGCGGCCCAACCTCCGGGAGACGCGGCCCCGTCTCCCGAGGGGGCCGCGCTCGAGCGGGAGCGCCGGCTCGAGCTTCTCGAGCGCGTGAACGGGCTGGACGAGCGCGACCGCGACGTGATCGCGTGCCGCTACTTCCTCGAGCTCTCGGAGCAGGAGACGGCCGAGGTGCTCGGCGTTCGTCGAGGCACGGTCAAGTCCCGGACCGCCCGCGCCCTCGCGCGTCTGGAGGAGGCGAGCGAGTCATGACCGAGCT
>VAWZ01000056.1:0-24579 GCA_005888365.1 Actinomycetota bacterium | reverse complement strand
CGTGCTCGGCTCCGAGCTCGAGCACCCGGAGACACCGGATCTCCTACCGGCGGTCTTGCGCCGCCTCCCGGCCCGCAGAAGACGCGGATCGACACGACGCGTGATGCTCGCCGTTGCGTTCGTCCTCCTCGCTCTGCTCGCGGCGGCACTCGCCATCCCAGACGCACGGTCGGCGCTGTTCCGGGTGCTGCACATCGGCGGCGAGGAGATCCGGCCCGTTGACGAGCTGCCGCAGGTAGAGGCTCCGCCTCGGCTTGCGACGACACTCGGCGTGGAGGTCTCCCTCGCCCGAGCCCGACGCGAAGCGGGGTTCCAGCTCCGGGAGCTGCCCGAGAAGCCGGATCGGGTGTACCTCGGCAGGCGCGGGACCGTCTGGCTCCTGTACGGGACGCCCGAGCGGGTCCAGCTCCTCGTTGCCCAGACCCCGCTCGAGTCGGTCAATCGCGTCTTCTTCGAGAAGCTGACGGCGGCAGGCACGCGCGTCGAGGAGGTCTCGGTCGACGGCGCCCAGGGCGCCTTCCTGAGCGGAAGGCCGCACGTCGTGATCCTCGTGAACGACCGCGGCCAGCCTTTCGCCGAGTCGACACGTCTCGCCCGTGACGTGCTCCTCTGGTCTCGGGAAGGAGTCGCCTATCGGCTCGAGGGCGCCTTCACCCGCGACGAGGCGCTCGACCTCGCGCAGTCCCTTCGTTAGGGCCTCGCAAGTATGCGTCCGGGAGCCCGGCTAGCCTCAGCGGGTGTCCACGAGCCAGGTCCGGGAGCTCGAGCTCGATCTCGACGCGTTCGAGGGCCCCTTCGACCTTCTCCTGACGCTGCTGCTCGAGGAGGCCCTCGAGCCGCGCGAGATCGACGTGGCCGGCATCGTGCTCGCCTTCCTGGAACGCCTGTCGGAGCCAGACGAGCTCGACCTCGAGTCCTGCGGCGAGTTCCTCGTCCTCATCTCTGCGCTGCTCGAATTGAAGGCGCGTGCGTTGTTCCCGGAGGAGGCGGCCGAGCTCGACGCACTCGAGCCGGAGGAGGCTGCGGAGGAGCTCGCGCGCCGGCTGGCCGAGTACCGGCGGATGAAGGAGGCCGCGGCCTGGCTCCTCGAACGGCTCGGAACGGAGGGGAACCGCTGGTTCCGCCTCGGCCCGGCGCCGCTCGCCCCACCGGCCGAGCGACGACTCGCCGCCCAGGACCCCGCGGCACTTGCCTCTGCTGTGCGAGGGTTGGCGGCGCCGGCGCCGAACGTCTCCCTCAGCCATATGGCACTGCGCTTTCCGCCCGTCTCCCAGTTCCTCGAGCGTTTCCGGAGACTGCTCTCCCGGCGCACGCGCTTCGACTTCGACTCCGAGGTCGAGGGGCTCTCGCGGGTAGAACAGGCCGTCGCGTTCCTCGCGCTGCTCGAGCTGCGCAAGGCGGGGGAGATCGCGCTGAGCCAGGCCGCTCCCTTCGCCCCGATCCGGGTGTCGACAGTCGAAAACGAAAGGATCTCCGCGTGGACAGCACGCTCCGCCTGATCGTCTCCAACCCCGTCGACCGCCTCGCGCGAACGATCGAGGCGCTCCTCGTCGTCGCAGCGGCGCCGCTTTCCGTCGCGGACCTCGCGGACGCTGCCGAGGACGATCCAGAACGGATCGAGACCGCGCTCGGGCTCCTTCGCGAGCGCTACGCGGAGGGGAGGAGCGGAATCGTGCTCGAGCACGTCGCGGGTGGATATGCGTTCCGGGCTGCACGCGAGTCCGCCGACGCGTGCGCCCGCATCTTCGAGCGGCCGGTGGAGCGCGGGCTTTCGCAGGCGGCTCTCGAGACCCTCGCAATCGTGGCATACGTCGGCCCGTGCTCGCGGCCCGAGATCGCCCGGATTCGCGGCGTCGCAGCGGACTCGGCAGTTGCCAGCCTCATCGAGCGTGGGCTCATCGTCGAGGCCGGTCGCGAGCACGGGCCCGGGGGCGCCGTCCGCTACCGGACGACCCCGCTCTTCGAACGGGTCTTCGGCCTGGAGAGCCTCGCCGCCCTCCCCCGGCTCGACGACCTGGGCGAGGCGGACGACCTGCGCAGGCGGCTGTTGGACGTTGCGTCTGCGAAAGCCTCCTGACGCCCAAGGCCGGGGCGCGACGTTCGGGAGGTCGCGGCTAGATCTGCCAGGCGCCGTCGCGGAGAACCGGCGCGGCATCGCCGTTGTGAGTGATCCCGTCCACGTCGAGCGCTCGGCTTCCGATCATGAAGTCGATGTGAATCTGGCTCTGGTTGACCCGCTCCTTGTCCGCGCTCTCGGTCACGGGTGACTCGTAGCCGTTGCCGAGGGCGATGTGCGTCGCGGCGTTCTCGTCGATGAGCGTGTCGTAGAAGACCGTGTCGAGCGGGCCGATCCGGCCGTCCCTGTCGACGAGCGCGATCTCGCCCAGCCTGGACGCCCCTTCGTCCTTTGCTGCGGCGGAGCGCAGCGCGTCCGCGCCCTCGTCCGCGTCGATCTTCACTGCTCGCCCCTCCGCGAACTCGACGCGGATGCCGGAGATGACGATCCCGTAGAGCTCGAGCGGCATGGTCGCGCTGACGTGGCCCTCGACTCGAGTCGGGTCCGGCGTCGTGAAGAGCTCCTCGGTCGGGAGGTTCGGGTAGTGCCACACCCCGTCCACTGTCGTGAAGTCCCCTGCGTGCCAGGTCGAGGAGGGAAGGAGGCCGATGGTCACGTCCGTCCCGGGGCCGAAGAGGCGCAGGGCGTCGAAGCGGCGGTCGTTCATGCGCGCGGCGTTCGCCTTCAGCACGTCGATCCGCTCCGTCCAGGCTGCCGGCGCGTCCCCTGTGTCGAGGCGACAGACGTGGGCGACGGCTTCCCACAGCTGCCGAAACGCGTCCCCACGCTCGAGCTCGGGATAGACCACCTCCGCCCAAGAGCGTGTCGGCGCGGGCACGATGCACCAGTTCGTCGTGCGTCGGTTGACGACCTCGCCCGACTGAGGCAGGTAAGGCAGGAGATCGCGGCCGGCGCGAGCGGGGTCGACGCCGAGGAGTGCGCGTGGCGCATGTGGTCCCGAGAGCGTGATCCGAGCAGCGTGCTCCTCGGAGAGGTGCATGAGCCGCTCGACCATCCACGGCGGGACGTAGTCGAGCGTGTCGTCTGCGGCGTGCTGGATCCGCTCGCGCTTCAGCCACTGGTCGAAGTACAGGACGTCGACGTACTTGGCGCCGCGCTCGTAAGCGGCGCGGGTCAAGGCGCGCGTCAGCTCCTCTTTCCCGATGTAGCTCGTGACCGCCACGAGCTGCCCGGGCTGGACGTTGGCTCCGAAGATCGCGAGCTCGGCAAGCTGCGCGGTCCACTCCTCGATCTGACGCACGGGCGCACCCTAGCGAGGGTGAGAATGGCTCAGTGCGGCTCAACGCCTACCTCGCGCGCTCGGGGGTTGCCTCCAGGCGACGCGCGGACGAGCTGATCAAGGCAGGACGAGTCCGCGTCAACGGCGAGCCGGGGCGGCTCGACACGTTCGTCGGCGAGACCGACATGGTCGAGGTCGACGGCGCGAACGTCGCTCCGCAGCGGCTCGCCTACGTTCTCCTGCACAAGCCGCCCGGGGTCGTGACGACGGCTCGCGACCCGCAGGGACGGCCGACCGTGGTCGGTCTCGTCGGGCACCCGCTTCGAGTCGTGCCTGTCGGACGGCTCGACGCGGAGACCACGGGTGCGCTCCTCCTCACGAACGACGGAGCGCTGGCACATAGGCTCGCGCATCCTCGGTACGGCGTCGAGAAGGTGTACGTCGCCCAGGTCGAGGGCGAGCCCTCGCGCGCGGCGCTGAGCCGGCTCGCGGAGGGAGTAGAGCTCGAGGACGGTGTCACCGCCCCGGCGAAGGTCCGTCGTCTCGGCCCCTCGCGCGTCGAGCTGGTGCTCCACGAGGGACGCAAGCGCCAGGTGCGCCTGATGTGCGAGGCGGTCGGAAATCCGGTCCGCTCTCTGCACAGGTCCGTCTACGCGGGCCTCGGGCTCGAGGGCCTCGCACCAGGCGAGTGGCGAGAGCTGACGGAGGCAGAGGTGAAGGCCTTGCGGGGGCTGACCCGCTCCGCGCGTGCCCACTCCTAGAGCCGCACGAACCCCATCCGCTCGTACATCGACGCAAGGGTGGGAGCCGAGATCGCGCGCGCCTTCTCTGCTCCCAGTGCGAGCAGCCTCCGGAGCTCGCCCTCGTCCGCGCGCAGCTCCCGGTAGCGCTCCTGCACCGGCGTGAAGAGCGAGACGACCGCCTCGCCGACGTCCTCCTTGAACTTCGCATAGCCGTCGGAGCCGTAGCGGGACTCGATCGCCTCCGGAGCCTCGCCGGTCGCGACCGCCATGATCTCGACCAAGTTGGTCACACCCGGCTTGTCGGGCGTGCGGACGACGTCACGTCCGGAATCCGTCACCGCCGTCTTGAACTTGCGCCGCACGACGTCGGGTGGATCGAGGATGAGGACGGTGCCCTGCGGCGTTCCGAGGGTCGTCGACATCTTCCGTTCGGGCTCTTGCAGATCCATGATCCGTGCTCCCACCTCCGGGAACACCCCGCGCGGGACGACTAACGTCTCCTCGAAGCGAGCGTTGAAGCGCTCGGCAATGTCCCGTGCTAGCTCGAGGTGCTGCCGCTGATCGTCGCCTATGGGAACGATGTCTGTCTGGTAGAGCAGGATGTCGCCGGCCATGAGGACGGGATACGTGAAGAGGCCGGCCGAGACGAACTCGCGCTCGCTCGACTTGTCCTTGAACTGCGTCATGCGCCCGAGCTGTCCGTAGCTCGCCACCCCTGACAGCAGCCAACTCGCCTGAGCGTGCGCCGTCACGTGGCTCTGGCAGAAGACCGTCGAGCGGTCCGGGTCGAGGCCGGTCGCGAACAGCATCGCAGCCAGATCGAGCGTCCGCCTACGTAGGTCTTCCGGGTCGTAGTCGACCGTGATGGAGTGAAGGTCGACGATGCAGAAGAAGCCCTCGCCCTGCTCCTGGGTCGCCGCGTACTGGCGAAAGCCGCCGATGAGATTGCCGAGGTGCTTGTCGCCCGTCGGCTGGATGCCCGAGAAGATGCGCACGGGGCCATTCTCCCTGGACCCGCGGCTCGGGATCGGCTCTGACTAGACTCGACGGACCATGCGCGTCGAGCCCGTGCCCGCGCTCGAGGGGCACGTCGCCGTGCCGGGGGACAAGTCGATCTCGCACCGCGCCGTCCTCGTGGGCGCGATCTGCGAGGGCGAGACGCGCGTGTCCGGCTTCGGCCGCTCGGCCGACACCGAGGCGACGATCGAGGCGGTCCGTGCGCTCGGCGTGCGTGTGGACGAGCCGGAGGTGGACGCGCTCGTGGTGCACGGGGCCGGCCTGCGAGGGCTGCGCGAGCCGTCGCATGCTCTCGACTGCGGGAACGCGGGAACGCTTATGCGTCTCCTGGCCGGGATCCTCGCGGGCCAGCGAGGGCGGTTCGAGCTCGTCGGAGACGAATCGCTCTCACGGCGTCCGATGGAGCGGATCGCCGGGCCACTGCGCACGATGGGGGCTCTGGTCGAGACGACCGACGGGCACGCTCCGCTCGTCGTCGAAGGCAGTGAGCTGCACGCGGTTCGGTACGAGCTACCCGTTGCCTCGGCCCAGGTCAAGTCGGCCGTCCTCCTCGCGGGGTTGTATGCGGACGGCGGCGAGACGACGGTCGTCGAGCCGCTTCCGACACGCGACCACACGGAGCGCTTGCTCGAGCGCGCGGGCGCAGACGTGCGGAGGGCGCCCGGCAAGGTCTCCGTGCGAGCGGCGGAGCGAATCTCGTTGGGAGAGCTCGAGGTTCCCGGCGACTTCTCGTCGGCAGCGCCGCTGCTCGTCGCGGCCGCGATCGTCCCCGGCTCCGAGCTCACCGTCCACGGTGTGGGCCTCAACTCCCGCCGCACGGGCCTGCTCGATGTTCTCGAGCGAATGGGTGCTCGCATCGCGATCTACAACCGAAGGGCGATCGGGGGTGAGCCGGCTGGAGACATCGAGATCCGCGCGTCGGAGCTCGTCGGGACGAGCGTGACGGCTGGAGAGGTCCCCGTGCTCGTCGACGAGCTGCCTCTCTTCGCACTCGCAGCGTGTCACGCACACGGGGACAGCGTGGTCCGAGGTGCTCAGGAGCTCCGGGCGAAGGAGTCCGACCGGATCGCGGGGGTGGTCGAGGAGCTGCGCAAGCTGGGTGCGCACATCCGCGCGACGAGGGACGGATTCCGCATCCGGGGCGTTCCGGCCCGACTCCGTGGCGGAAGGGTGGACGCGCGCGGCGACCATCGCCTGGCGATGCTCGGCGCCGTCGCGGGCCTCTCGTCGCGCGAGGGCGTGGAGGTTGTCGGGGCCGAAGTCGTCGAGACGAGCTTTCCCGGGTTCTTCACGCTCCTCGGCCAGCTCACTCGATAGGAGAGCTTGGCGACGCAGAGCCCGTTGCGCCAAGCCCTCCTCGCCCCTCGCGGTAAGAATCGCCTGGTGATTGTCGCGATCGACGGACCCGCAGGCTCCGGCAAGAGCACTGTCGCCCTGACACTGGCTCGCCGGCTCGGCTTCTTCCATCTCGACACCGGGGCCATGTACCGCGCGTTGACCTGGCTCGCTCGTGAGGAGGGAGTGGGGCTCGACGACGGCCCTGCGCTCGCGCGGCTCGCACGGGAGCACCCTGTCTCCTTCGACGCCGAAGGCCGGGTCGAGATCGCGGGCCACGAAGTCGCGGGCGCGATCCGCGAGGCGGAGATCGACCGGCTCGTTCCAGTGGTCGCTCGACATCGCGAGGTGCGGGAGGTCATGAGAGAGCGCCAACATGCGCTCGGGTCGGCGGGTGACGCCGTGATCGAGGGGCGAGACATCGGGACCGTCGTCGCGCCGGAGGCAGAGGTCAAGGTGTTCCTGGTCGCCGACGAGTCGGAGCGTGCGCGCCGGCGAGGAGAGGATCGACCCGGCGTCGGAGCTGACACGCTCGCCGAGGATCTCCGGATTCGGGACGAGCGCGACGCGGTGAACACACGACCTGCGGCCGATGCGCTCGTGCTCGATACGACCCAGCTGAGCGTGGACGAGGTCGTCTCCCGAATCGCGGCGCTCGTCACGGAGAGGCGATGACGAGGACGGACGCGGTCTGGGCCGTGGGGCGCCTTACGATCGGGAGCGCGGTCAAGATCGTCGCGCCTCTACGGGTGTACGGGGAGGAACGCATGCCGAGGGCGGGGGGCCTGGTCGTGGCCGCGAACCACTTCAGCTGGATCGACCCTCCTGCGCTCGGTGTGGCCAGCCCGCGCACGCTGTACATGATGGCCAAGGTGGAGGCGCACCGAGTCCCGGGACTCGGCGAACTGATGCGCTCCTTCGGCGCCTTTCCGGTCCGCCGTGGCCAGTCCGATCGCGAGGCCGTCCGCACGATGCGTCGGATCGTTCGGGACGGGAACGCTCTTGGGATGTTCGTGGAAGGGACGCGCCAGCGGACGGGCGTCCCCGGGCCCGTCCAGCCGGGCGCTGCGATGGTCGCCCTCAGCGAGGACGTGCCGCTCATCCCGGTCGCCATCGGGAGCCAGCGCTGGCGGCTCGGGAACTTCGCACCGGTCTCGGTCGCGTGGGGCGAGCCGATGACGTTCGCCGGGCTCCCGAGAGGCGGGAAGGGCTACCGGGAAGCGTCAGTCGAGGTCGAGCGCGCGATCCGCCGGCTCTGGGACTGGCTCGTCGAGCTTCACGAGCACGGGCGACCCCGCGAAGCGACTCCCCCCACGTGACAGTGGCAACGCTCGCCTTCGGCTCGCGTTCACGGGGGAAACCATGTTTCCCCACGCATCTCGGCGATCGGGATTCGCGCGAGCGAATTCCGGTCTTGAGCAACCTCAGTGCTGCCCCCTTCTTTCTCACTGCGTGGGGGGCCTCCCGGTTCCCCACGCCCTTCCACGCTCATCTGTCGACCGAGGCTGACCGGTGAGCGAGCTCGCCGGAACGGTCGCGATCGTCGGCTACCCGAACGTGGGCAAGTCGACGCTCGTCAACCGACTGAGCGAGACGCGCTCGGCGGTCGTCCACGAGTCGCCCGGAGTCACCCGCGACCGCAAGGAGCTCCTGTGCGAGTGGTCGGGGACGGAGTTCCGGCTCGTCGACACCGGAGGCGTCGACCTCGCGGACACAGGGCCGTTCGGGCCTCAGGTAGCGGCCCAGGCACGGCAGGCGGTGGAAGAGGCGGACCTCGTGCTCCTCGTGGTCGACGCGAGGGCTGGGGTGACTCCGGGAGACGAGGAGCTCGCAGAGATCCTCCGCCGCTCGCGACGACCCGTGCTCGTGCTCGCGAACAAGCTCGACAATCCGCGACGTGACGCAGAGGCGCTCGAGTTCCACCGCCTCGGGCTCGGAGATCCCATCCCGATCTCGGCCCTGCACGGCCACGGCACCGGCGACCTGCTCGACGAGATCGTCCACCGGCTTCCCGGTGCAGCCGAGCAACCAGTCGAAGCCGACGCGATCCGAGTTGCCGTCCTTGGACGGACGAACGTCGGGAAGTCGTCTCTGTTCAACGCCCTGCTCGGACGCGAGCGGGTGATCGTCTCGGAGGTCCCGGGCACGACCCGGGACGCGATCGATACCGTGCTGCAGCGTGGCGAGACGACGTTCGTCCTCGTCGACACGGCAGGCCTCCGCCGCAAGCGGCGCCAGCGCCAGGGGATCGAGTACTACTCCGAGCTGCGCGCGCTCGAGGCAGCCGAGCGCGCCGATGTCGCACTCGTGCTCGTGGACGCGAGCGAAGGCGTCGTCGAGCAGGACCTCGCGGTGGCGGACGTCGCCCGCAAGGCGAGCTGTGCCACGGTCGTCGTCCTTTCGAAGTGGGACATCTCCGAGGTGCGAATCGAGGACGTTCGCGAGCGGCTCCAGACCCGCCTGCGCCAGCGGCCGCCGATCATCGCCGTCTCCGCCCACAGCGGCCGCGGCCTCGAGCGGCTGCTGGACACGGTCGAGCAGCTCTTCGTCCCCTACGCGGGCCGGATCCCGACCGCGGAGTTGAACCGGACCCTGGGCGAGCTGCGCGAGGCGCGGCAGCCACCGGCAAGGCGCGGGCGCCGGCTGAATCTCCTCTACGGGACGCAGGTCAGCTCGCGTCCCCCGCGCTTCCGGCTCTTCGTGAGCGACCGGCGGCTCGTCACGCGCGACTACGCCTACTGGGTCGAGAACGAGCTGCGCCGGCGCTTTAGGCTCGAAGGCGTGCCCGTCTCCATCGACTTCGTCACTTCCCAGTGAAGCCTCATGCCTCTGGGCGCTTCCGGCTTCCCTCGGGCGAAGCCGGGCTCCGCCTGAGGCTCGCGGCGGGATGCCTCGCGCTCGGCGCTTGTCCGTACTCCTTGCACTCTCCTTCGCGCCGCGCGCTCGCTTCCGTGGCGAGCGACGCCCGCGAGACATGAGGATCGTCGTCGTTGGAGCAGGGTCGTGGGGCTCGGCGTTCGCGTGCCTGCTCCGCGACCGCGGTCACGAGGTCACGCTCGCCGCACGCGACGCTGAGCAGATCGCGGCGATCGCGAAGACCGGGAGAAACCCCCGCTACGCAAAGCGGGCGGATCTGGCCGGTATCGCCGCGACGACGATCGAGGCCGCTCCTTTCGAGCAGGCGGAGCTGGTCGCGGTCGCCGTCCCGAGCGCCGTCTTCGCGGACGTCGTGGACGGGATCCCGGGCTCGTCGCCGGTTCTCAGCCTGGCGAAGGGCCTCGACCCCGGGAGCGGAGAGCGGCTCACGACACGGGTGCGCGACCGGCCGGTCGCGGTTCTCTCCGGGCCGAACATCGCCGACGAGATCGTCCGCGGGCTGCCTGCGGCGGCGGTGATCGCGAGCGACGACCTCGAGCTCGCCGTCCGGCTGCAGCTTGCGATTCATTCGACCATCTTCCGCGTCTACGTCAGCGACGACATCCGCGGCGTCGAGCTCTGCGCGGCCGCGAAGAACGTCATCGCGCTCGCCGCGGGAGGCGCCGATGGGCTGGGCCTGGGTGACAACGCAAAAGCTGCGCTCGTCTCCCGCGGGCTGGCTGAGATGCGGAGGCTCGCCGAGGCCGCCGGGGCGCGCCCCGACACCTTCGCCGGGCTGGCGGGAATGGGCGATCTCATCGTGACCTGCTGGTCACCGTCGGGGCGGAACCGGCGTGCGGGAGAGCTGATCTCCCAGGGCTCGACGCCCGACGAGGCGATTGCCGAGATCGGGATGGTGATCGAGGGCCTGACGACCGCGCCGGTTCTCCAGGGCGTCTCGCATGCGCTGGGAATCGAGCTGCCGATCACAGAAGGCGTCTGCGCGGTGCTCGCGGGCAAGTCGCTCACCCACCTCGTCGAGCAGCTCATGCGACGCCAGCCGACGACGGAGTAGCCGCCGGCCGCGGCAGGTACGCTTCGCCGCCGTGGCGAAGCGTTCGTTCTCCTTCACCTCCGAGTCCGTAACCGAGGGCCATCCGGACAAGATCGCCGACCAGATCTCGGACTCGGTTCTCGACGCCGTCATAGGCGGCGACCCGAACGGGCGTGTCGCGTGCGAGACGCTGATCACGACCGGGCTCGTCGTCGTCGCCGGCGAGATCACGACCGACATCTACGTAGACGTCCGGAGCCTCGTTCGAGAGCGCATCTCCGAGATCGGCTACACGCGGGCGAAGTACGGGTTCGACGCCGAGACCTGCGGCGTGATGGTGGCGATCGACGGGCAGTCCCCGGACATCGCCCAGGGCGTCGACCAGTCCTATGAGGCGCAGCACGGAGACACGGACCCTCTCGACCTGCTCGGTGCGGGAGACCAGGGGATGATGTACGGGTACGCGACCCGGGAGACGGAGGAGCTGATGCCGCTCCCGATCATGGTCGCCCACAAGCTGACCAAGCGTCTCTCGGAAGTGCGAAAAGCGAACGTCCTCCCGTACTTGCGACCGGACGGGAAGGCGCAGGTGACCGTCCGCTACGAGATCGACGAGCGCGGACGCCAGCGCCCGGTCGAGATCGAGCGGATCCTCATCTCCACCCAGCATCGCGACGGGATCGACGTGGAGTCGCTCTTAAGGCCGGACCTGCTCGAGCACGTGGTCGAGCCGATCGTCCACTCGGACTTCCGCGCCTTCATCGACGATGAGCGGCTCTCCGCGAAGGACGTCTTCTTCGTCAACCCGACCGGGAAGTTCGTCATCGGCGGCCCGATGGGAGACACGGGTCTCACCGGGCGGAAGATCGTCGTGGACACGTACGGCGGCGCCGCTCCCCACGGCGGTGGGGCGTTCTCGGGCAAGGACCCGACGAAGGTCGACCGCTCGGCGGCGTACGCGGCGCGCTACGTCGCCAAGAACGTCGTCGCCGCCGGCCTGGCAGACCGCTGCCAGCTGCAGGTCGCGTATGCGATCGGCGTCGCCCGTCCGCTCTCCCTCAACGTCGACTGCTTCGGAACCGAGGCCGTTTCGCTCGCGACGATCGAGGCGCTCGTCCGCGAGCACTTCGACCTGCGCCCTGGGGCCATTCTTCGCGACCTCGACCTGATCCGCCCGATCTACACCAAGACGGCCGCCTACGGCCACTTCGGCCGCGAGGACCGCGACTTCACCTGGGAGCGTGTGGACAAGGCCGACGCGCTTCGCGCTGCCGCGGGCCTCGCCGAGGCCGCCACGGTCTAGGAAGACCGAAGGCCCGCGGTGCGGGCCTTCGGCTGGAGGGCACATCGGGGAGGGAAGCAGGAAATGCGCCTTCTCCATGCAACCACCCGGGCCTGAGATCGGGCTGAGAGCTCTCTAAGAGTTCTCTAAGACGAAGCGGGAGTTCCCGGCGCGGGCGCGCTACGACTTGACCGGGAACGTCTTTCTCACCAAGCGGTCGATGCGTTGCCCGAGCTTCGCGAGCCTCGCGTTCGCCTGAGCCTGCGTGATCGTCCCGGCCGCGACGGCCTTCGCGAGCCGCTCCTTCGCCGGAGCGAGCATCGCTGCCTCGAGCCCGTCCACGGTCTTCCCGTCCTTCACCGCGAGCGGCCCGGTGTCACGCCGAGGTAGTCGCCCGCGCCCGCAAGAACGTGCCGCACGCGATGCCGCAGCGCATGCCGGATGACACCCGAGCAGAAGGACGCGTTGCCGATCCGCTGCCGGAGCGCCGCCGCCTGGTCCGAGGTGATTCTTCCCGCGGCGAGCGCGGTGTCCACGCGTGCGAGTAGCCTCGCCTTGATGTCCGCCTCCAGCTGCTCGACGGTAACGCCCCGTCTTTCCGCGATGCGCGCGAGGCGCTCCTGGCAGCGCGTGGTCCTGTCTCCGTCGCTCTTGCTTGCGAGTGCGGCGCCCCCACTCACGAGGAGTGCGCCCGCACCCGCGAGCACGGCGACGGTGGTGCGATCGAGTCTCATCGTCCCCGGTCTCCTTCCCCCTGCGTCTTCGAAGTCCGGGCACATGCTCGCAGCCGACTTTGAGCGCGATTTGAGCGTTCCGTAAAGGTCGTTCCGAGCAGACGGTTACGCGGTGCGAACGTAGATCCCGAGCGCGGCCTTCTCTCCGATCGCGCGCTCCGCCCCGTCCACGGCGACCTTCAGCTGCCCGGCGGCCGGCTGGGCGTCGTGGAGCTCGACCGGAGTCCCGGGGACGAGCCCCTCGTCGTAGAACCAGTGCAGGAGCTCGCCGTCGTGCTCTGCGAGCCGGACGATCTCGCCCGGTTCCCCGGGCGCGAGCTCGGCGAGCGACATGAGCTCGGAATTCTCGGCCTGCTCGACCTCGGGCTCGACGGGCCAGCCGTGCGGGCAGCGCTCCGGCTTCCCCAGACGGACGTTGATCCGCTCGATCATCTCGTCCGTGAACGTGTCTCCGAGCTCGTCGGCGTGGACGTGCGACTCGGCGGCCGTGTAACCCATGAAGTCGGTGAGGAAGCGCTCGATGATCCGGTGCTTGCGGACGACGCCTTTGGCACGCTCGATGCCCGCGGCCGTCAGCACGGCCTCCTTCTGATCGCCGCGGTCGACGAGCCCGTCGGCCTCGAGCCGCTTGAGCATCTCGCCCGCCGACGCGCGGGAGACGCCGAGCATCTCGGCAACCCGGGCCGCGATCGCGGTCGAGCCGGTCGCGGGCCGGTACTCGCCGATGGGGAAGGCGAGGAAGTAGATCGTCTCGAGGTAGTCGTCGACGGAATGTCCGTGCGCCTGCGCCACTACCGCCAGTCTAGAGCGAGCGCTCATTGCGGCCCCCGAACTGCTCGTGTAAGGTGCTCCTTACATGAGCACGGGGCAGATCCTCTTCCTGGGGGCCGTTGCCGGAGCCACCATTTTCCTCGGGCTCCCGATCGGCCGCATGCAGTCGGTCAACCCGCGCGTCAAGTCGTTCCTCTCCGCGATGGCCACGGGGATCCTGCTCTTCCTGCTCTGGGACGTGATCACGGCGGCGGTGCAGCCGGTCGAGGGTGCGTTGCAGGACGGGAACGACGGCCGCTTCTTCTGGCTCGCAGCGCTTCTGGCGGGAGGGTTCGCCGTGGGGCTCCTGACGCTGGCCGTATACGACGGTTGGCTCAGGCGCCGGCGAAGCACGGCCCTGCTCGGTCCCGGCGCGGCCTCGATGGCCGAGTTCGAGATCGAGCAGCACCTCGTCTCGATGTCGCCTTCGCGCTGGCTCGCCGTGTTCATCGCCACCGGCATCGGCTTGCACAACTTCGCCGAAGGGCTGGCGATCGGACAGTCGGCTGCTGGAGGCGAGCTCAGCCTGGCCCTGGCGCTGATCATCGGCTTCAGCCTCCACAACGCGACCGAGGGGTTCGGGATCGTCGCACCGCTCACCGGCGACAGAGAGCTCCCGAGCTGGGGATTCCTCGCCATGCTCGGCGTGATCGGCGGAGGGCCGACGTTCGTCGGCACGTTGGTCGGCCAGGCATGGGTGAGCACGGCCGTCTCCGTCCTGTTCCTCGCCCTCGCTGCCGGCTCGATCCTGTACGTCGTAAACGAGCTGATCGCGATCTGCGGCCGCTTCGCCACCAAGGAAATAGTTCTGGCCGGCATCCTCCTCGGGCTCATGCTCGGCTTCGGCACGGACTTCGCGCTCGTCGCCGTCGGCGCCTGAGCGACGTCGTTTCGCCGAGAGAGGGCTGCCGGGCGACCGTCTAGTCTCGGCGCATGCCGCTCGCGTCGATCTATCCGCTCGTCTCGACTCGCGCTCTCGCGAGACCGTTTACGTACGAGGTCGGGGACGCTGTCGCGCGCGGCGACATCCTCTCGATTCGTCTCGGCGCGAGAGCAGTGCGCGGAGTCGTCGTCGACGTCGGGGTCGACCCGCCTCCGGGCGTCGAGGTCGTATCCGCCGGGCCGGCAGTCGGCAGCGCGGCTCCCGAGCTCGTCGAGCTCGCGCTCTGGCTCGCGGACTACTACGGGTCGACGCCGGCGCGTACGCTCGCGCTCGTCGCGCCTCGTAAGCGAGCGCGAAGGGGTCTTGCCCGGAGGCCTTCGCTCGACGACGAGCTCCCGGGCGAGCCGGAGCCTGCGTCGCTCACGGCCGCCCAGCGCACCGCAGTCGAGCGAATCGTCGAAGTGCTCGAGGCGGGGGGCGGACATGTCCTGCTCCATGGGCCCACGGGCAGCGGAAAGACGGAGGTGTACATCCAGGCCTGTGCAGCGACGCTCTCGCGCGGACGCGATGCGATCGTCCTCGTACCCGAGATCGCGCTGACGCCGCAGGCGCTCGGCCGCTTCCGCGCTCGCTTCGGCGAGCGCGTCGCCGTTGTCCACTCAGGGCTGACCGACGCCGAGCGTCGTGACGAACGGGAGCGCATCGCTGCGGGCGAGGCGTCGATCGTCGTCGGCGCCCGGTCGGCGATCTTCGCCCCCGTTCGTGCGCTCGGGCTCGTCGTCGTGGACGAAGAGCACGACGGCTCGTACAAGCAGGAGTCAGATCCGCGCTACGACGCCCGTACTGTCGCCGCGAAGCGTGCGACCCTCGAGGGTGCCGTCGTGGTGTACGGGAGCGCAACTCCACGCCCTGAGAGCTGGGCGCGGCTCGAGCGCGTCGAGCTCCCCTCTCGCATCGGGGCTCCGCTGCCGACCGTCCGCCTCGTCGACCTCCGGCGCGAGGCGGGGTATCCGCTCTCCGCACCGCTCCTCGGCGAGCTTGCCACCGTCGAGGAGCGCGGCGGTCGCGCGATCCTGCTGCTCAACCGGCGCGGCGTGTCGGGTGCGATCCATTGCCGGGCCTGCGGGCGCTCGAGACGCTGCCCGAGCTGCGACGTCGCGCTGACCCTTCACGCAGACGGACGGCTCCATTGCCATCACTGCGGCTTCTCCGAGAAGCTGCCGGACCGGTGCCCGGAATGTGGCTCTGTCGAGCTCGCTCGTATCGGAGCGGGAACTCAGCGCCTCGAGGCCGAGCTCGAGCGCCGGGTTCCAGGTCTCGAGCGAATCCGGCTCGATGCCGACACGACGATGCGTCCGAACGCGCTCGCGGAAGCCCTCGAGCGCTTCGCGAACGCCCGCGCGGCGGCACTCATCGGGACGCAGATGGTGGCAAAAGGGCATCACTTCCCGGGCGTGGCCGTGGCCGCAGTGGTCGACGCCGACACGGGCCTCGCGTTCCCCGACTTCCGCTCAGAGGAGCGAACCTTCCAGCTCGTCACCCAGCTCGCCGGGCGCAGCGGTCGCGACGCTCCGGGCGTGGTGCTCGTGCAGACGTTCCAGCCTGACGCGACCCCTCTCCGCTTCGCCGCGCGGCACGACGTCGCGGGCTTTCTCGCGTACGAGCTGGAACGTCGCGAGCAGCTCGGGTACCCGCCGTTCCGGCACCTCGTCTCCGTTGTCGTCTCCGGCTCTGAGCCCGCCGCGCCCCTCCGCGTGCTCGAGGAGCTTCGCGACGCGCTTCGTCTACCGGGAGTGAGCCTCCTCGGCCCGGCCCCCCTGCTTCGGCTGCGCGGTCGCTTTCGCGCACAGCTGCTCGCGAAGACAGGAGCCCCGCGTGCGTTCGCAGGTCGCGTCGCGGCCCTTCTCGCCTCCGCCACGCCGGGGATGCGCCGCGACGGCCTCCGCGCCGTCGTCGACGTCGATCCCCAGTCACTCTAGACGCGGCCGGACGCTACGCCACTGTCCCTTTCGGACAATTGACGCGCTTCCGCGCAACGACTAGACAGGCGCCATCGAACTCCGACCCGCCCGCGGAAGGAGACGAACCGAATGAGACGACTCGTCCTGGCCCTCGCATTCGCGGCCTTGCTGCTCGCCGCTCTCGGCGTGGGAAAGGGGGCGGCAGACACGTTTTACGGCTACACGTCGCCGGGAACCTGGTTCTCGTCGGGCCAAGGGTACGGAAGCGTCTACGACAACATCTGCAGCCGCTGGTCCGAGAACCACTTCTCCAAGGGCGGGAGCGCGTGGGGGCTCATCACGTTCATCGACTCGGGCGGCGGCTGGCACGACTCCATGCAGGGTTTCGGCTGGATCCACCGCGCGCCCTCGAGTCTCAACTGGACCAAGAAGCTGCACTGCAGGAACAACAGCGGGGTGGGCTATCAGGGCGGCTGCTTTGGCTACCGGCACGCCTACCAATGCGCATAAGGAGGGCTCCGTGAAGCGATTCGTCGTAGTTGCCGTGCCCATGCTCGCCGGAGTCACCATCGGGCTGCTCTGGTGGCAACCGGGGACCGAACACTCTGCGTCGGTGCAGGCCGAGCCGGCTGCCCTGTCGAAGACGGAGGAATCGGGCCAGGGTCTCGAGCTGAAGCCGGGGAGTGAGCGGCGGCTTGGCGTGTTCAAGCTCGTTCACGGCAGGGATCTGAGCCTCTCGACGGCTGACACGACCGACGGGAAGTCGTGTCTGATCGAGTCCGGCGAGGCTGATGCCGACAGCAGTGTGTGCCTCGAGGACGGGCTGTTCACGCTTCGTAAGGTCGCGTTCTCCGTGGACTCGCAGGGCGGTCCGCAACGCTTTTCCGAGCTCCATGTGCCTGGGGTCGTCGCCTCCGGCGTCCGATCCGCCGAGATCCTGAAGACCGACGGGAGCAGCGCCTCGCTCGATCTCTCGAGCGAAGGTGCATTCGTCTACGAGAGTCCGGAGTCAGATCTCGAGCAGGCGATCTATCCCAATGGCTTTCGTCTCTACGGACCGAGTGGGAGGCTCGCCGAGACGGTCCACTTTCCAACGGGCCCGTAAGACGCAAAGGCCAGATCCTCACGGCGGGCTAGACTCGCCGCGCGATGGCTGAGCACGAGCACGAACACCAGCACGAACACGAGCACGACGAGACGGAAGCGGCGGACGAGGAGGAGCTCGAGCGAGCCGCCCGCCGTCTCGTCGCGCTCTCACGAATCCGCCAGTACGGGGATCCGGTCCTACGCATGAAGGGACGTCAGGTGGAGCGCTTCGACGAGGAGCTCGCGCGCCTCGTCGAGCGGATGACGACGCTGATGCACGAGGCTCAGGGAGTAGGCCTCGCCGCGACGCAAGTCGGCGTACTGCGCCGGCTCTTCGTCTTCGTCGACGAGGGCGAGGACCACGTGCTCGTGAACCCGGTCCTCACGAAGCGTTCGAAGGAGACGTCGACGGACGAGGAGGGTTGCCTCTCCATCCAGGGTGTGCTCGTGCCCGTGGAGCGCTCGCTCGAGGTCACGATCGAGGGCGCGGACGTCTCCGGCGAGCCGCAACGGTTCGAGCTCGTGGAGCCGACTGCGCGCATCGCCCAGCACGAGCTCGATCATCTCGACGGCGTCCTCATCATCGACCGCACCGACGAGGAGTCGCGGCGCAACGCGCTCGCGAAGCTCAGACCGCAGCCGGTCCTCGGCGCGCGGTGACGGACATCGCGGTCGCGGCGACCGCGCCGTTCGGCGCAGACGTACTCGAGCGACTCGCCAAGCGGCACGAGATCGCCTCTCTGCTGACGCGGCCCGACGCGCCAGCCGGGAGGGGCCGGAGGCAAGCGTCTCCACCGGCGAAGGATGTCGCCGAGCGACTCGGGATCCGCATACTTCAGCCGGACCGCCCGACCGAGCAGCTCGACCTGGGGGCACCGACCGTCGTCGTCGTCGCGTACGGGCTGCTCGTTCCGGAGGCAGTGCTCGCGAAAGGGCTGTGGTTGAACGTCCATCCGTCGCTCCTTCCGCGCTGGCGCGGGGCCGCTCCCGTGGAGCGCGCGATCATGGCCGGGGACGAGGAAACGGGCGTGACCATCCATCGCACCGTGAAGGAGCTCGACGGAGGACCGATCGCAGCGCAGCAAGCCTTCGCGATCGCGCCCGAGGACGACGCGGGAGCGGTCTACGAACGCGCGTCCGGCGTCGCCGTACAGCTGTTGGACGACGTTCTCGCGCGCGAGCCGGCCTTCCGGGCACAGCCCGAGGAGGGTGTCACCTATGCCGAGAAGATCCGTTTCGGCGACCGCCAGCTCGACCTGACACAGCCCGCGCGGGACCTCGTGAACGTGGTTCGCGGGCTTTCGCCGCACATCGGCGCCCGGGCGACGCTGCACGGCCGCCCGGTCACGGTCTGGAAAGCCCGAGTGGCAGACGACGGGTCGTTCGACCCGCTCGAGGTACAGCCGGACGGCGGCCGACGGATGGCCTACCAGGCATGGCTGCGCGGACTCAGGTAAGTCCGGCCCGGGCCGCCGCGTTCGAGGTCCTCCGGCGAGTCTTCGAGCAGGAGGCGTATGCCGACCGCGCTCTGCGAGCTGCTGCGGCGGAGCTCGACGAGCGCGACCGGGCGCTCGCGCGGCGACTCGCGTTCGGCACCGTTCAGCGCGTGCGGACGCTCGACCACGCGATCGGCGCGCTCGGACGCCGCGGCGTCGAGAAGCTCGACGCTTCGGTGCGGGCGGCGCTCCGCCTCGGCGCATACCAGCTCGGCTACATGGACGGCGTCCCGCGTTACGCCGCCGTGAACGAGTCGGTGGAGCTCGTGCGCGCCGCGGGACCGGAGCGGGCGGTTGCGTTCACGAACGCGGTCCTGAGGAGGGTCGCCGAGGGTCTCCGCCCGTTGCTCGAGGCTCTTCCGGAGGGATCGGCTCACGAGGCGGCTCTCAAGCACTCGTATCCCGACTGGGTCGCGGACGTGTGGTGGCGCGACCTCGGAGCCGGGCACGCTCGGGCGCTGATGAAGGCGCAAAACGAGCCGCTCGAGCTCGTCGTCCGGCTCGTCCGAGGCCACATCGAAGGTCGCCTCGATCCCGAGGTTGCGGGCGCCTGGCACGTCGAGCGGATCGACGAGGCCGCGCTCGCGGATGGTCGCATCTGGCCGCAAAGCCTGGCGTCGCAGCTCGTGGGCCTCGCTGTCGGCGCGCGTGACGAGGAGCGCACGCTCGATCTCTGTGCCGCACCCGGGGGCAAGGCGACGATGCTCCGAGGCGAGGTGGTTGCGGTCGACGTGAACGAGGGTCGCGCCAGAGAGCTCTCGGAGGCGGCGCGTCGCGTGAGGGCGACGAATGTTCGCGTCGTCCACGCCGACGGTCGCGCCCTTCCGGAGGAGCTCGACGGTTTCGACCGAGCGCTCGTGGACTCGCCCTGTTCGGGCCTGGGCGTTCTCTCGAGCCGGCCTGACCTCCGCTGGCGCGCCGAGCCCCTTCCCGACCTTCAGCTCGAGCTCCTGCGAGCAGCCGCCGCACGTGTCAAGCCGGGTGGGACCGTCGTCTACTCGGTCTGCACGATCAACGCGGACGAGTCCGAGGCGGTCGTCGACGCCTCGCGGCTAGAGGTGGACGAGACGCTTGCCGAGGAGTGGCCTCGGTTTCGGCATCCGCGGAGGCCGGAGTTCCTGCAGACACTGCCGCACGTTCACGGAACGGCCGGGTTCTTCATCGCCCGGCTGCAGGTGCCAAGCCGGCCCTAGGATCATCGCCGTGGGCGGCTTTCTGGAGCGAGCGCTTGCTCTCGCCGGGGGCGCACAGGGGCGCGCATATCCGAAGCCGACGGTGGGCGCCGTCGTGGTGGGGCCCGACGGGACGATCGCCGGCGAGGGAGCGACGGAGCCCGGTCAGGCGGGGCGGCACGCGGAGCGCGTCGCGCTCGCGGCGGCGGGGGACAAGGCCGAGGGCGGGACGCTCTACGTGACGCTCGAGCCGTGCGCGCACCACGGCTCGACGCCGCCGTGCACGGACGCCGTGCTCGAGGCGGGAATCGCGCGCGTGGTCGTCGGGCAGAGCGACCCGAATCCGAACGTACCCGGTGGAGGACGCGAGCTCTTGCGCGCCGCCGGAATCGCGGTCGGGGATGCGGAAGCCGAGGTCGCCTTCCGCTGCCGGCAGCAGCTCGAGGCGTGGCGGACGTGGGTGACGAAGGGCCGCCCGTTCGTGACCTACAAGGTCGCCGTCACCCTCGACGGCCGCGTGGCCGTGCCCGGATCGCGGTGGGTCTCCGGTGAGGAGTCGCGGCGTCTGGTTCACGAGCTTCGAGCGGCGTCGGACGCTGTCGCGGTGGGCATGGGGACCGTGCGCTGGGACAACCCGCGGCTCGACGCGCGCGAGGTTCCGACGCCGCGCGGGCAGCCGCGCCGGATTGCATTCGGCCGCGGTCCTCTTCCCGAAGGGTCGGAGCTCGAGCTGAGATCGGAGCCGCTCGAGGACGAGCTGGGAGCGCTCGGCTCGGACGGCATCCAGTCGCTGTTGCTCGAGGGAGGGCCGACGCTCGCCGCCGCGTTCCTCGAGCGAGGTCTCGTCGACAAGCTCCTCGTGTTCGTCGCACCGAAGCTCTCCGGCGAAGGCCAGGGGCTGTTCGCTGGACTCTCCGCGTCCGTCGCACTCACGCACCTCGAGGCAACGCATGTGGGCGAAGACGTGCTCTTGTCCGCGTACGCGCACGAGCCCTGAGCACCGAGATACCGTTCGGCCGTGTTCACCGGAATCGTGCGAGAAGCAGGCCGGGTGGCCTCGTTCGAGGACGGCCGCCTGGTCGTAGAGACGTCGGTGGGGGCCGAGATCGGCGACTCGGTCGCACTCGACGGCGTTTGTCTGACAGTCGTGGCAGCTCGGAACGGCATGCTCGAGTTCGACGTCGTCCCCGAGACTCTCTCGCGCGCAAAGCCTTTTCTCGGGCGCGTGAACGTCGAGCCTGCGCTGCGCGCCGGCGATCCGCTCGGGGGGCACTACGTGCAGGGACACGTGGACGCTGTCGGGCGCGTCCGTTCGGTCGCGGCCGAGGGAGGCGAGCTGCGCGTCACCATCGAGGCTCCGCCCGAGGTGCTCCGCTACTGCGTCGAGAAGGGGTCGATCACCGTCGACGGCGTCTCGCTCACGATTGCCGGGCTCGCACCGGATGCGTTCGTCGTGGCGCTGGTGCCGCATACCGTCGAGATCACGACACTCGGCGAGCTCGAGCAAGGCAGTCAGGTCAACCTCGAGACCGACGTTCTCGCGAAGTACGTCGAGAGGGCCTTCGAGGCACGCCAAGCGTGAGGGCTACGATCTTCCCGTGACCGTGGACGCGCCGACGCGCGAGACATCGTCGCCGTTCGCGACGATCGAACAGGCGATCGAGGACATTCGCTCGGGCCGCTTCGTGGTCGTGGTGGACGACGCGGACCGCGAGAACGAGGGAGACCTGACGATCGCGGCGCAGTTCGTGACGCCGGAAGCGATCGCGTTCATGGCGACGCACGGTCGAGGTCTGATCTGCCTCTGTCTTTCGCCCGAGCGCTGCGACGAGCTCGGGCTGCGCCCGATGACCGAGCGGAACGAAACCCCCCTCGGCACTGCGTTCACGGTCTCGATCGAAGCCCGCGAGGGCGTGTCCACGGGCATCTCGGCGCAGGACCGCGCCCGAACGATTCACGTTGCGATCGACCCCGCCTCTCGTCCCGAGGATCTCGTCCAGCCGGGACACGTCTTCCCGCTGCGGGGGCGGCCGGGCGGTGTCCTCCAGCGCGGCGGGCAGACGGAAGGCGCGGTCGACCTCGCGCGGCTCGCCGGTCTCATCCCCGCGGGGGTGGTGTGCGAGATCATGAAGGACGACGGGACGATGGCTCGCGTCCCGGATCTCACGGAGTTCTGTGCTCGTCACGGCATCCGCATGGTCACCGTCGCCGACCTCATCCAGTACCGGCGTCGGACCGAGAAGCTCGTCGAGCGCGTCGTCTCCGTGCGGTTGCCCACCGAGTACGGCGAGTTCCAGGCGGTCGCTTACCGCGAGCTCATCTCGGGGAAGCAGCACGTGGCCCTCGTCCGCGGGGACGTCGCCGGTGAGGCAAACGTTCTCGTCCGCGTCCACTCGGAATGCCTGACCGGGGACGTGTTCCAGTCGCTCCGCTGCGACTGCGGCGAGCAGCTCGAGCAGGCGCTCATCCGGATCGGGGCCGAGGAGGCGGGAGTCCTCCTCTACATGTCGCAGGAAGGCCGCGGGATCGGGCTCCTGAACAAGCTTCGCGCCTACGAGCTCCAGGAGCGGGGTCTCGACACCGTCGAGGCGAACGTCGAGCTGGGTTTCCCCGCGGACTCGCGCGAGTACGGGTTCGGGTACCAGATTCTCTCCGACCTCGGGCTGACGACCATCCGACTCCTCACGAACAATCCGCGCAAGATGGAGGGAATCGAGTCCTACGGGTTGAAGGTCGTCGAGCAGGTGCCGATCGAAGTGCCGCCCAACGACGAGAACAGCGGCTATCTCGCCGCGAAGCGCGAGAAGCTCGGGCACACGCTCGAGCTCAGGCTGCACCATCAGGGCGTCCGGCTCGAGCCGGGGGAGGAGGAGGACGCGTGAACCGGGACATCGACGACTCGAGCGAGGACGTGCTCTCGGAGTGGCGAGCGGCTGAGGCCGGCGAGGAGGCAGAAGAGCCCGCCTCTGAGAATGGCGATTCCGAAGCAGGCGTCTGGGGCAGCGCGGCGTCGCAGCAGGAAGAAGTGGCAGATGAGGAGGAGGTCGCCGAGGAGGCGGACGTTCCCGAGCCGGAGCTTCCGGACACCGGAAGCTCGGAGGCGATCGCTGTCGAGCTCTCGCAGGAGCATGCGGCGGGCGAGCTCGAGATCCCGGACGGCTATGCGGTGCTCGAGGGAGGCGCCGACGGGTCCCGACGCGCCGTCGGCCTCGTGGTGGCGCGCTTCAACGGCGGCGTGACCTCGCCGCTGCTCGCGCGGGCCCTCGACGAGCTCGAGGCTGCCGGCGTTCGAAGAGAGGCGATCACGGTCATGGTCGTGCCCGGAGCGTTCGAGCTTCCGCTCGCGGCGACCGCTCTGGCGAAGACGCGCCGTTTCGCGTGCATCGTCGCGCTCGGGTGCGTCATTCGCGGGGACACACCACACTTCGACTACGTCGCCGGCGAGAGCGCCAGCGGCTTGCAGCTGGCGGCGCTGGAGACGGGAGTTCCCGTTTCCTTTGGTGTGCTCACGCTCGATCGGATCGAGCAGGCGGATGCGCGGATTGAGAAGGGTGCCGAGGCCGTTCGCACGGCGCTCGAGATGGCCGACGTGTTCGCTCACCTGCGCGCCGCAGCTTCGCGCTGACGCTCGGCCGCCTCAGCTCCCGCCCGGCAGAGCCGGGCTGCGCCCGAGGCTGACGCCGCTCGCGGCAGGATGCTGCGGCCTCGGGCCTTGTCCGTACTAGATGTACTGTCCTGCGCCCTCGGACTTGCCTCCTTTGCGAGCGACGTCCCGAGCGCCAGCGGAGTCTGGCTTGGCCTCAGCTACACTGCGCGGCCGCGATGTCCAAGGTTTGCGCCATCTGCGGGAAGAAGCCGGGCTTCGGCAACCACAGGAGCCATTCGATGGTCGCCACGCGGCGGCGCTTCAACCCGAACCTGCAGCGTGTCCGGATCATGCTCGAAGGCCGGGCGACGCGCACATACGTCTGCACCCGCTGTCTCAAAGCCGGCAAGGTCCAGAAAGCTCCCTGACGCGCCCGGGCGCGCCGGACCGATTGACGAGGTAGCGACTGCGACGGCGTCGGCCTCGCCGTTGATGTACTTCCACGCCGTCGATGCTCGACGCTGAACATTCACACCCGAGAGAGAGCGCCTCGCGCTGGTGGGAGCGCGCGTACGGCGAGCGTGATCTCCTCGTCGCCTACTTCTCGCCGGAGTTCGGCGTCGACGCCTCGCTCCCGGTCTACTCCGGCGGTTTGGGTGTGCTCGCGGGCGACCACCTGAAGTCAGCGGGTGACCTTGGCGTTCCGCTCGTCGGCGTAGGGCTTTTCTACCGTCAGGGGTACTTTCGGCAATCCGTCCTCCGCGGGCACCAGCGCGAGCTCTATCCAGATTTGGATGCTGCGGCGCTCGGGCTGACGCTCGAGCGCGGGAGCGACGGCGAGCCTCTGCGGATCGAGGTCGACCTCGCCGGCGAGACTGTCCACGCCCGGATCTGGAGCCGCGACGTCCGCGGGGCCACGCTCTACCTCCTCGACACCAACGTCGCGGAGAGCTCTCGAGCAGCGCGTCAGATCACGGACGTGCTCTACGGCGGGGATCGCGAGCACCGGATCCGCCAGGAGCTGATTCTCGGAGTGGGCGGCGCACGCGCACTTGCGGCGCTCGGGCTGACGCTCGAGCGCGGGAGCGACGGCGAGCCTCTGCGGATCGAGGTCGACCTCGCCGGCGAGACTGTCCACGCCCGGATCTGGAGCCGCGACGTCCGCGGGGCCACGCTCTACCTCCTCGACACCAACGTTGCGGAGAGCTCTCGAGCAGCGCGTCAGATCACGGACGTGCTCTACGGCGGGGATCGCGAGCACCGGATCC
>VAWZ01000149.1 GCA_005888365.1 Actinomycetota bacterium | reverse complement strand
CGCATCGTGTCGATCGAGCCTGCCGGAGCCGGGGAGCGCGTCCAGCTCGAAGCGCAGGTCGAGTGCGAGGGCGTGGAGAAGCCTGTCTGCGTCGCCGAGCTCGTCCTGCTCACACTGCCTTAACAAGCCGGACCGCGGTCGGACATGTCTGCTACCGTGCCGCGGTCTTGAGGCCGGTGGAGGAGGAAGAGTGAAGAGATTCGCCTTGGTTTTCGCGCTCGTCGTCGTGCTTGCAGGACTCGTCGTCGCGGCTGCCTCGGCACTTGCGTTCAGCGATGCGAGCGACTTTGCATGCAAGACACCCAACGACGCCGTCTGGACGTGCCCGACGGGCTCAGTCGGCACGCCCTACTCGGTGCAGTTCAAGGCGCGAGCCGGCTGTTCCGACCCAGTCGGCGGCGGCCCCTACGTCAAGTACTCGGTCGCCAGCGGCGGACTTCCCCCCGGTCTGTCCTTGTCCTCGAGCGGCCTCCTGAGCGGCACGCCGACCCAGGCCGGCACCTGGGAGCCCTGGATCCGCGTCGAGGATTACGTAGAGAACTGGTGTAGCGACACGGCTCACACGGAGCGCCAGTTCATCTTCAACGTCTTAACCGGACTCGACCTCGAGCCGTCCTCCGTGCCGCCGGGGACCGTCGGCGCCTCGTACTCGGCGACGCTCAGCGTGACCCCTGCCGGTACGCACACGTTCGCCGTCACGGCCGGCGCACTGCCGCCCGGTCTCGCCCTCGACGCGTCGAACGGCGCCATCTCAGGCACGCCGACGACCGTCGGGTCCTATCCCTTCAAGGTCCAGGTCAGCGACACCGATGGCCGCTCCATCTCTCGCGAGTACAACATCAATGTCGCGAATCCGATCGCGATTTCGCCTCCAGCGCTGCAGGGCCAGCGAGCCGGACGCGGTGAGGTGGGCATCGCGCTGAGCGGTCAGCTGACCGCAACGGGTGGAAACGGAGCCTTCACGTGGACGGTCGCGGGCGGAACACCTCCCACGGGCGTCACGCTCGGAGCCGACGGAACCGTCTCCGGAACGCCTTCGGTCGCCGGGAACTACACGTTCACCGCTCAGGCTGCGGATGTGGACGGTCGAACTGCGACCGTCAACATTCCTCTCACCGTCGCCTCCAATCTCTCGTTCAAGACGTTGGCGCTGAAGCCCGCGAAGGTCGGAAAGCTCTACACGGCGAAGCTGAAGACCATCGGTGGCGTCGCCCCGGTGAAGTGGAAGATCCTCGGCGGCAAGCTTCCGCGCGGAATCCGCTTCGACAAGAAGCTCGGCGTGTTCGCTGGAACGCCGAAACGGGAAGGCACCTATCGCGTCTCCGTGCAGGCCACGGACGCGCTGGGTGTTACGTCCAAGAAGACGTTCGTCCTCGTCGTCAAGACCTAGCTCGGGGCGCGCCGCGCGAGCGGCATCGCAAGCGAGCCAGATCTGGAGGTGAGCGATGACTGGACGTGCCGACAACGAGTCTCCCGTCGGCCTGCTCATGATCTCGGCGGACGACGCCACGATCGCGGAATGGCACCCGCGGCAGGTCGAGGTGTTGCGCAGGCAAGCGCTCGGGCTCACCGAGGCGGAGGAGCACGAGCTCGTCGGGCCGTCCTACTCGCATCCCCGCGGAGCAGGGGAGAAGGCGACGGGGGCTCGCTCGAGCGCCCAACGTGATCTCTGGGAGCGCCGCCTGGAGGATCACCGCGCGCGCTTCGCACGCGCCGCCGCGGACTCGGCCGCACGTAGCGCCCGGACCAGGGGTTGGGATGTCGTGCTCGTCCTCGGGGATCCGCGGAGAACCGCCCCGGCGACGGAGGAGCTCGCCCGAAAGGGCGTCGACGCGGTTCGCAGCGACCTCGTGCTCGACTGGCTGCGGCCTTCCGCACTCGCCTCGCGGCTCGCACCCGAGGTCGAGCGAGCGCGCGCGGAGCTCGCGCGCGCCGGAACGGCTCGAAGCTAGGTCTGTTGTCGGCGGTCGGCTACCCGCCGATGGTGTCGACGACCTCGTAGGCGCCGTCGGCGAACTGGCTCTCGACGAAGGGTGCCATTCGGCTCTGGCGCGCCGACTCGACGGCCGGGTCGGGTCGCATCGCCTCGAGCCCCTCGCGCGTGCCTTCCCAGAGGCCGAACGCGACGACCTCGTCGGGGTCGCCGATCTTGCGCAGGATGTAGCCGCGAACGCCTTCCGGCCACTCGTCCGGCTGCCACGCCTTGCGCCAGTCGTCGTAAGCGCCCGGCTTCAGCTTGCGTCCGGTGAGAACCGACCATGTCGCCATCTCGACCTCCCTCGTTTGGGTCGTCGCGACTATACGACC
>VAWZ01000143.1 GCA_005888365.1 Actinomycetota bacterium | reverse complement strand
AGCGTGACGTCCCGGAAGCCGTTCTTGCGGACGTAGTCGCCGACGCCCAGCTCGAGCGCGCGATAGACCTCCTCGGGCCCCTCGGGCCAGGTCGTGCGCGCCACCGCGAGGGACGCCGCGTCCTCGAGCGTGACCACGACGAGGTCCTCATCGAACCGCGCGGCCCAGCTCGTGATCGTTCCGTCGGGCGCCATCACGATCGAGCCGCCGTCGAACACCAGCTCGTCCTGGCCACCCACGGCGTTCACGTAGACGATCCACGCGCCCGTTTCCCGAGCGCGGTCGCGGAGCACGTGGGTCCGTTCGTGCGCCTTCCCCACGTCGAACGGCGACCCGTTGATGTTCGCGACGAAGCTGACGCCGCCGTACGCGTCGAAGGGCGGACCCGGCAGCCACGCGTCCTCGCAGACGGAGAGCCCGACCTCGTTGCCACCGATCGTCACCCTCGTGCTCGACGTCCCGGGGACGAAGTAGCGCTTCTCGTCGAACACGCCGTAGTTGGGAAGTTTGTTCTTCGCGTAGCGAGCCGCGATCGTGCCGTCCCGAAGGAGCGCGGCGTCGTTGTGCAGCCTGGCGTCGGTCCGGTCGACGAACCCGACGATCACGTCGCATCCCGCGGCCGTCTCCTTCGCCAAGCGTCGGAGGGCCGCCAGGTTGTCCTCGACGAACTCGGGACGCAGGACGAGGTCCTCGGGCGGATAGCCAGTGATCGCGAGCTCCGGGAAGAGCACGACATCGGCACCCTCGTGCGTGGCTCGCGCCGTCCAGTCCGCCATGCGCGCCACGTTCCCGTCGAGGTCACCGACGGTGGTGTTCAGCTGGCCGAGCGCGATCCGAACCACGTTGGGAAGCGTACGGGAACGGCGAGGCTGGGGAGCCGGGCCTACTCGATGCCGCCGATGTCCACGTTGTAGGCCTCCCACACGAGGTCGGCTCCACGTTGGCGGTGGCGGATCACCGAACCCATGAACCGCTGGAGGTCATCGCGCGCCTCCTCGAGCGGCCAGGTGTCCTCGCCGATCTCGACCTGCTCCAGGCGGGTGATCGTGTCGTCGATCCGCTGAACGATCTCGGGGTGCTCCTCGCGCAGTCGACGGACGTTGGTCTCGAGCCGGGGGGCGCGCTCGAGGATCTCGTCGTAGAGCCCGTCGGGCTTCTCGGTGACCATCACGTGCTGACCGAACGCGTCGCGGACCTCGGTCATCTCCTTCAGCACGGTCGCCGTCCAGTCGGGGATCCTCCCGGCAGCGGGGGAAGAGATGGACTTCTCGAGGTGCACGATCGCATCGTGGAGCGTCTTGCGGCGTTGGCGCGCTTCGTCCAGCGCCTGGCTGATCTCCTCGTTGGGTTCCATCTCGGGCACGCTAGCCGGTCGGGTGTTCCGGAAGCAAACGAGGGGTTGCGCCTACGAGGGAACGCTCGGTTCTTCGGCGACCGACCCCTCGAGCGAGGCAAGCCGTGTCTGAGCTGCCTCCGCGGGAACCAACATGCCCTTGCTCTCGAACTGCCCGATTGACTGCGCGAGGGCTCTGGCGGCTCCCTCACGATCCCCGGCCATCGAAAGGACCTCGGCCAGGTCGAGCAGGGCGTTCCCCCGCGCCTCGGGGGCGTCGGCCGACTCGCTCATCTGAACGGCGCTGCGCGCCATCGTTTCGGCTTCGGCGTGCTCCTCGGCCCTGGCCAGGAGCATCGCGTGAACGCCGCGCCAGAGGACCTGGGAAGTCACGTCGTCGTCCGCCGCCAGTTCACGGCTGACGTCCGCGAAGGTGCCGGCCTCGACGTATCGACCCTGTTCGTAAACCGCGCGGGCCAGGAGGGCGGCCGTCGTCGAGATGTAGTTCTTCTCTCCCATCCGATCGAGAGTCTCGTAGTCGCGACGAAGCTCCTCCTCGGCTGCTCGAGGATCCCCGGCCAGGAGCTCGATCGGTCCCGAATCGAACGAGGTCTGCGCCGCCAGGAACGCCCATCCCAACTCCTCGAGGATCGCGCGGCTCCGACGATAGAGCTCGCGCGCCTCGTCGAAGTTGCCCCGCATCGCCTCCAGATGGGCGATCGCCGCGAGCAGCAGGGCTTCGGCCTTGTTGTTGCCGCGAACCTCCCCGAGCAACGTACGGCACCGATCGATCGCCTCGGGGACCGGCGTGGGCCCGTTCAGCGCCGCGTACCCGAGCGACGGGATCGCTCGCGCCTCGAGCATCCGGTGCTCGGCCAGCCTGGCGTGCTCGAGCGACCGTTGGGCGGCCGCCTCGGCCTGGCCGATCCGGAGCGACATCTCGTGGACGATCATCAGGAGTCGCCAGGCTCGGGCGAGGCCCTCGTGTTGCTCGAGCGCTTCGAGCTCCGGGATCATCTCTTGCACCTGCTCGACGATCGTGGCCTCGACCTCTTCGGGATCGGTCGTGTACTGCAGTTCCATGAACAGGATCTTCGCCGTCAGTTCCAGACCGCGATCCCCGATCGAGACCGAGGCGTCGATCGTGGTCCAGATGAGCTCGCCGGCCTCCGCGAAGGCTCCCTGTTCGATCAGCGCCTCCGCGGCGACCAGCATCAACCTCGGGCGCTCGGGATGGTCGGATGGAAGCAGGGCCGCCGCCCTCCGCAGCAAGGTGGCGGCAGCCGGGACGTCGCTCCGCGCCATGGCTCGGCGGCCCGCGGAGCCGAGGTGGTCGGCTGCGCGCTCGCCCAACGGTCCCAGCGAGTCGCTCGGAGTCCCGATCTCGATGCGGATCTTGTAGGCCTGCTCCAGGTGGTAGCCGCGGATCTCCTCGAATTCCCGGAGGCGATCCGGCGCGACCTGCTCGACCCAATCGACGAATGCCTCATGCAGATCGGCGCGCGTCCGTTTGAGCATCCCCTCGTAGGCGACGTCGCGGATGAGCACGTGCTGGAACCGATAGATGGGCAAGCCTGCGAACAGGTCCCCGGTCGAACGCACCAGCTCCTTCGTCTCGAGCGAATCCAGGCTCGAGGCGACGAGCGGCCGGACGGGCTCGGGAGAGAGCGCCTCGACGCCGCCGCGGAAGAACGACTGCCCCATGACCGAGCCCCGCTCGATAACGGTCCGATCGGTCGGGCCCAGTCGATCCAGACGGGATGCCAGCAGCGACGTGATCGTCGCAGGGACCTCCAGCTCCTCGAGCGGCTTGACCGCGACCCACCGCCCATCCTCCTGACGAACGGCGTCGTCTTCGACGAGCATCGAGATCAGCTGCTCGAGGAACAGCGGGTTCCCCTCCGCGGCGGCGGTCAGCCACCCGGCCACGGCCGGATCGACCGTCCCGGCCCCGAGCAGGCTCCCGAG
>VAWZ01000055.1 GCA_005888365.1 Actinomycetota bacterium | reverse complement strand
AGAGCGGTCGTCGTCCGGACGAGGAAGCCGTACTCCCGCGGCGACGGCACGCACATCGGCTTCGACGAGAATGCCGCCGTCCTGATCGACAACCAGCAGAACCCGCGCGGGACGCGGATCTTCGGGCCCGTCGCGCGCGAGCTACGCGAGAAGAACTTCATGAAGATCGTGAGCCTGGCTCCAGAGGTGTTGTGAATGGCTGTCAAGATGAAGGTGAGGAAGGGCGATCTCGTACAGGTGCTCGCCGGCAAGGACCGCGGCAAGCGAGGCCGCGTCATCGAGGCGCGTCCCTCCGAGCGCCGGGTCATCGTCGAGAACCTGAACGTCGCCAAGCGCCACACGCGACCGCGTCCGGTCAAGGACGCGACCCGGATGGGCGGCACCCAGATCGTCCCCGGCGGGATCATCGACAAGCCGGCTCCGATCCCGGTCGGAAACGTCATGGTCGTCTGCCCGGTCTGCGATACGCCGACGCGCGTCGGGATCCTGGAGAAAGAGGTCAAGGGCGAGACGGTGCGCGTTCGCGTCTGCAAACGCGAAGGTTGCGGGCAGGAGATCGACAGATGAGCTCGGCCACTGCCACCGCCCCGACACCGGAGACATACGTACCGCGCCTCAAGGAGCGGTACGAGACGGAGATCCGTCCGCGGCTCCAGGATGAGCTCGGGCTCTCGTCGGTCATGGATGTCCCGCGGGTCACGAAAGTGACGCTCAACATGGGCGTGGGCGAGGCGAAGACCGACGCAAAGGCGCTCGACGCGGCGATCGACGAGCTGAGCGTGATCTCCGGCCAGCGTGCGCAGGTCCGGCGGGCGAAGAAGTCGATCGCCAGCTTCAAGCTGCGCGAGGGGATGCCGGTCGGCGCCAAGGTGACGCTCCGCGGCGCGCGCATGTACGAGTTTCTCGATCGGCTCACCTCGATCGCGCTGCCTCGCATCCGCGACTTCCGAGGACTCGACCCGCAGGGCTTCGACGGCCGCGGGAACTACTCGATCGGCATCCGGGAGCGGATCATCTTTCCGGAGGTCGACTACGACAAGGTTCCGGCGATCAGGGGCCTCGACGTCGCCATCACGACGACCGCGAAGTCGGACGAGCACGGGCGGGCGCTTCTCGGCGCGTTCGGGATGCCGTTCGCCAGCGAGAGAAGGGACCAATAAGGCATGGCCAAGAAGTCGCTCGTCGTCAAGCAGCAGCGCGACTCGAAGCACAAGGTTCGCGCCTACTCGCGCTGTAACCGGTGCGGACGTCCGCGTGCCGTCTACCGCAAGTTCGGACTCTGCCGGATCTGCCTCCGCGAGCTCGCGCACCAGGGCGCCGTTCCCGGAATGACGAAGTCGAGCTGGTAGGAGGAGAACGTGCTCACCGATCCCATCGCCGACATGCTCACCCGCATCCGCAACGCCAATCGCGCGATGCACGAGTCCGCCTCGATGCCGACCTCACGGATGAAGGAGGAGATCGCCCGGCTCCTGAAGGAGGAGGGCTACATCAAGGACTACCGGGTGGTCGAGGCGAACGACGAGCAGGGAAAGCCGTTGCCGTACCGGCTGCTCGTCGTCGAGCTCAAGTTTGCGAAGGACCGGCGGCGTGTCATCACCGACGTGAAGCGCGTGTCCAAACCCGGCCGGCGCGTGTACGCGCAGAAGGACCGGCTGCCGCGCGTCCTAGGCGGTCTCGGGACCGCGATCATGTCCACCTCGAGCGGCGTCATCACCGGCCGCCAAGCCGCGGAGCGCGGCGTTGGCGGCGAGGTGATCGCCTTCGTCTGGTAGCGATGTCGCGAATCGGCCGCAAGCCCATCGAGCTCCCGTCCGGCGTTCTCGTCGCGCTCTCCCCTGGGCGCGTGCAGGTGAACGGGCCGCTCGGCGAGCTGACCCAGGCGGTGCCGGCACGCATGCAGATCGAGAAGCTCGAGAACGAGATCGTCGTGACCCGTCCGACCGAGCGCGGCGACGACCGTGCGCTCCACGGCCTCACGCGGACGCTGATCGCGAACATGGTCGACGGCGTTACGAAAGGCTTCGAGAAGCGGCTGGAGATCCACGGCGTCGGCTACCGCGCCCAGCTCAAGGGCACCGACCTCGAGCTCGCGGTCGGCTACTCGCACGCGGTGTCGGTGAGGCCGCGCCAGGGCATCTCCTTCGAGGTGCCGGCACCGACCCAGATCGTCGTCAAGGGCATCGACAAGCAGATGGTGGGACAGACGGCAGCGGAGATCCGCAAGGTGCGGCCGCCGGAGCCCTACAAGGGCAAGGGGATCCGCTACGTCGACGAGCAGGTGCGGCGAAAGGTGGGCAAGCGCGCATGACGAACGCTCGCCTCTGGCTCGCGTTCGCGGGGGAAACCATGTTCCCCCCGCGCATCCCCCTTCTTTTGAAGACGTGGGGAACCTCCCGGTTCCCCACAACCCTCCACGCTCCCGGGCCGGAGACGGGCCCGTGAGCGTAATGACGAAGCGGCAGGCGCGCCTGCGCCGGCACCGCCGCGTTCGCGGCAAGATCTCCGGCACAGCCGAGCGCCCCCGGCTCGTGGTCTTCCGCTCGAACCGTGGCATATTCGCCCAGCTCGTCGACGACGACACGGGACGCACGCTCGCGTCCGCGCGCTGGACGGCGTTGCGCGGAAAGCCCGGCTCGAAGATCGAGCAGGCGCGCGAGGTCGGGAGCGCTCTCGCCGCGAGCGCGAACAAGGCCGGCATCGAGCGCGCTGTCTTCGACCGCGCCGGTTACCTGTTCCACGGACGCGTCAAGGCCCTCGCCGAGGGCGCCCGCGAAGGAGGACTGCAGCTTTGAGCCAGGTTGCTGATACGCGCGAGCTGAAAGAGCGCGTGATCGAGATCAACCGCGTCGCGAAGGTGGTGAAGGGCGGCCGCCGTTTCTCGTTCACCGCGCTGGTCGTCATCGGCGACGAGGTCGACCGCGTCGGGCTCGGCTACGGGAAGGCGCGCGAGGTTCCGCTTGCCATTTCTAAGGCGGTCGAGGACGCGAAGAAGAACCTCTTCCGCGTCCCCAAGCACGGGAACACGATCACGCACGAGATCCTCGGAGTCTCGGACGCCGCGCGGGTCGTCCTGCGCCCCGCGAGCGAGGGAACAGGCGTCATCGCCGGAGCAGGTGTGCGCGCGGTGCTCGAGCTGGCCGGGATTCGCGACGTGCTGGCGAAGAGCCTCGGCACCACTACGCCGATCAACATGACCCGCGCGACGGTCAACGGTCTTCGCCGACTCATGCGCCCCGAGGAAGTGGCGGAGCTTCGCGGCAAGACGATTGCCGAAGTCCTGCCTCTGCCACGTGCCAAAGCCGGCGGCAAGGAAGCAGCGGAAGCCGAGGAGCCGACGCCGGCCGAGGTCGGGCCCGAGCCCGCAGAGACCGTTGTCGAGGTAACCGAAGCATGAGCTCGGTGAAGGTCAGGCAGGTTCGGAGCGGGATCGGCCAGTCGCCCCGTCATACACGGACGCTGCGCGCGCTCGGGCTCGGCAAGATCGGCCGGAGCGTCGAGCATGCCGACTCGCCGCAGCTACGCGGGATGCTCCGGCGCGTGAGCCATCTCGTCACAATCGAGGGGAAGGACGTCTAGGTCATGCCCGAAGAGCTCAGCCTCTCGAACCTGAAGCCGGCACAGGCGCGCAAGGACCGCAAGCGCGTCGGGCGTGGTCTGGGCTCCGGCAAGGGCCGCTACTCGGGTCGCGGTATCAAAGGGCAGAAGTCCCGGTCGGGCTCGCACAAGATGCCGGCCGGCTTCGAGGGCGGCCAGATGCCGATCGACATGCGTCTCGGCAAGCTCCGCGGGAACACGTCCGCGGACGCGATGCCGATCGGCCCCTTCAGGACGTACAGCCAGCCCGTGAACGTCGCCGCTCTCGAGAGCCGCTTCGAAGCCGGCTCCGAGGTCACTCCCGAGGCGCTCAAGGCCGTGGGCCTCATCCGGAAGGTCTCCGTCGACGTCAAGGTCCTCGGGGTCGGAGAGTTGACGAAGACGCTGTCGGTCTCGGCGCACGGGTTCTCGAAGTCCGCTGTCGAGAAGATCGAGGCGGCCGGGGGTAAGGTCGGCTGGCTGCGCGGCGAGCCGGTGAAGAAGCGCAAGCGGCACAAGGCGGCGAAGCCGACCGCGCCCGAGCCGGACGAGACGGAGGCCGAGGCCGAGACCGAGACAGAGCCCGAGGCTTCCGAGCCCGCGGAGGAGGCCGAAGGCTAGGGATGTTCAGCTGGCTCTCCAACGCGTGGCGCGTTCCGGAGCTGCGCAACCGTGTCCTCTTCACGGCCATGATCCTCGGCTTCTACCGGCTCGGGTCGTGGATCCCGGCGCCGGGCGTCAACTCTGACACGGTCTCGAACTTCTTCAACGGCCAGGGCGGCACCGTGCTCGGGCTGCTCAATCTCTTCTCGGGCGGAGCGCTTTCGCACTTCTCGCTCTTCGCGCTCGGGATCATGCCCTACGTCACTGCGTCGATCATCCTGCAGCTCCTGACCGTCGTGATCCCGCGGCTCGCCGAGCTGCAGAAGGAAGGGGAGGCGGGCTACGCCAAGATCACGCAGTACACCCGCTTCCTGACCGTCGCGCTCGCCGCGGCCCAGGCGACGGGGTACGCGTTCCTCTTCAAGAGCCAGCATGCGCTGCAGGCGAACACCGGACGGTTCGTCCTCATCGTCGTCTCGCTGACCGCGGCGACGACTCTTCTCATGTGGATGGGCGAGCTGATCACGAAGCGCGGCGTCGGCAACGGGATCTCGATCCTCATCTTCGCGTCGATCCTCGTCGGAGCTCCGCTCGCGATCGCGGCCGTCTGGAACGGGGGGGCGATGGAAAAGCTCTTCTTCCCGCTGATCGCGCTCGGAGTGACCGCATCCGTCGTCTTCGTGCAGGAGGGCCAGCGGCGCATCCCGATCCAGTACGCGAAGCGCATGGTCGGCCGGAAGATGACGACCGGCGGCTCGACGTACCTGCCGCTGCGGGTGAACATGGCGGGGGTCATCCCGATCATCTTCGCCGCGGCGATCCTGGCGTTTCCGCCGACCGTCGCCCAGTACTTCCCGGCGAGTCGCACCGCCGTCAACAACTACTTTCAACCTGGCTCTTGGATCTACCTGCTGATCGAAGGCGGGATGATCGTGATCTTCACGTACTTCTACACGGCCGTGCAGTTCAACCCCGTCGACCAGGCCGACAACCTCCGCCGCTACGGGGGCTACATCCCCGGTATCCGACCGGGTCCACCGACCGCCCACTACCTCGACCGCGTTCTCTCGCGCCTGACCCTCCCGGGTTCTCTGTTTCTGGCCTCGGTGGCCGTGCTCCCGAGCTTGTTCATCCGCTACGCCGGTTTCTCCCAGGCCAGCACGCGCTACCTCGGCGGCACGTCGATCCTGATCGTCGTCGGAGTCGCACTCGACACCATGCGGCAGATGGAGTCGCAGATGATGATGCGCTCCTACGAAGGCTTCCTGAAGTAGGGGGCGCACGCGCGTGAGGATTCTGCTCTTGGGCCCGCAGGGGTCGGGTAAGGGAACCCAGGCGAAGCGCATTGCCGCCTCGCACGGGATCCCACACGTCGCGACCGGCGAGATCCTTCGTTCCGCCATCGCCGCGGAGACGGAGCTCGGCCGGCGTGTCCAGCCCATTCTCGAACGAGGCGACCTTGTCCCCGACGAGCTCATGGTCGACCTGATCCGCGAGCGACTGCAGGAGGAGGACGGCTTCGTCCTCGACGGCTTCCCGCGCACGCTTCCGCAGGCGGACGCACTCGACGCGATGCTCGCCGAGATCGGAAAGCCGCTCGACATCGTGCTTCTGCTCCAGGTGGGAGATGACGTCGCAAGCTCGCGGCTCCTGGGCCGCGCAGCCGAGGAGGGCCGGAAGGACGACGAGCCGGACGCCATCGCCAACCGGCTCCGCCACTACCACGAGGAGACCGAGCCCGTCGTCGAGCGCTACCGGACGGAGGGGACGCTCGTTCCGATCCCGGGCGAGCGCGGCATCGGAGAGGTCGCTGCCGACATCGACGCGGCGCTCACGCACGTGGCGGTGCGCTCCCGATGATCATCCGCAAGAGCCAGAGGGAGATCGAGAAGATCGCGGGCGCCGGAGCGCTCGTGGCCGAGACGATCGCCCACGTGGGCTCGCTCATCGCGCCGGGCGTGACGACCGCGGAGCTCGACGACGCTGCGGGGAGGTTCATCCGTGAACATCGCGGGCTGCCGACCTCGCTCGGATACAAGGGCTATCCCGCTGCGATCTGTATCTCTCCGAACGACGTCGTCGTGCACGGAATCCCCGGCGACTACGAGGTCGGCGAAGGCGACCTCGTCACGATCGACGTAGGCGTGACGCTGGACGGGTACATCGCGGACAGTGCGTACACGTTCGGCGTCGGCGAGATCGACGGCGAGGCGCAGCGGCTGCTCGACGTCGGGCAGGACGCGCTCGAGACGGGAATCGAGCAGGCACGAATCGGCAACCATGTCGAAGACATCTCCCATGCCGTCCAGACGGTCGTCGAGGAGGCCGGCTTCTCGGTCGTCCGCAGCCTCGTCGGACACGGTGTCGGACGGCACTACCACGAAGATCCGCACATCCCGAACTTCGGCCAGCGGGGGCGCGGACCACGTCTCTCGGAGGGCATGACGATCGCGATCGAGCCCATGATCACCGCAGGCGGCGCGGATATCGTCGTCGCCGACGACGGGTGGACGATCACGAGCGCGGACGGGTCGCTCGCGGCGCACTTCGAGCACACCGTCGCGATCACCGGCGACGGGCCGCGAATCCTCACCCCCCGCGTCGGAGTGGCCGCCAGAGGGCCTGTGCTACGATGACCGGCCGCGGTGCGGCGGCTGTGCTGTGCCGTGGATCTATCAGAGGGAAATCGAGCGACGAAAGGCGCAACTCCGCCTTGTGAGGAGCACGGAGTGGGCGCACGAAGGGAAACCACAAGAGGATATTGGCGGTCAAGGAAGAGAAGATCGAGGTCGAAGGAGAGGTCGTCGAGGCGCTCCCGAGCACGATGTTCAGGGTGCAGCTCGAAAGCGGCCACAGCGTGCTCGCCACGATCTCGGGGAAGATGCGCAAGAACTACATCCGCATTCTTCCCGGCGATCGTGTGAAGGTCGAGCTCTCGCCGTACGATCTCACGCGCGGCCGCATCACGTTCCGCCTCAAGTAGCTATGAAAGTCCGTCCTTCAGTGAAGCCGATGTGTGAGCGCTGCCGCGTGATCAAGCGGCACGGGCGCACGATCGTCATCTGCTCGAATCCCCGGCACAAGCAAAGACAAGGCTAGACGAGACACATGGCACGAATCGCAGGCGTCAATCTCCCCACCCAGAAGCGGCTCGAGGTCGGGCTCACGTACATCTACGGCATCGGTCCCTCGAGCGCACGCAAGATCTGCGAGCAGCTCAAGCTCGATCCGGACGAGAAGGTTCGTGACCTGACCGACGAGGAAGTCACCAGGCTCCGCTCGTTCATCGACTCCGAGCTCCAGGTCGAGGGCGATCTTCGCCGCGACCGCGCGCAGGCGATCAAGCGCCTGACGGAGATCGGCAGCTATCGGGGGGTTCGCCACCGGCGCGGCCTGCCAGTGCGGGGGCAGCGCACGAAGACCAACGCGCGCTCGCGCAAGGGCGCGAAGAAGACGGTCGGGCGCGGTAAGAAGGCGAAGGTCTGATGGCTCCTCCCCGCAAGTCCGCGGCCCGGGGCCGAACGAGGCGCCGGGTTCGCAAGAACATCGCCATCGGGCAGGCGCACATCAAGACCTCGTTCAACAACACGATCGTGACGCTCACGGACCGGGAGGGGAACGTCATCGTGTGGGAGTCGGCGGGATCGGCCGGCTTCAAGGGCTCTCGCAAGTCGACGCCCTTCGCCGCTCAGGTCACTGCGGACAGCGCAGCCCGCAAGGGGATGGAGCACGGACTGCAGAAGGTCGAGGTCTTCGTCAAGGGCCCGGGCTCGGGCCGTGAGACGGCGATCCGCTCGCTGCAGGCGGCCGGGCTCGAGATCCTCGGCGTGAAGGACGTCACCCCGCAGGCCCATAACGGCGTGAGGTTGCGGAAGCGGAGGCGTGTCTGATGGCCCGCGACCTCGGACCGAAGTGCCGCGTGTGCCGCAGGGAGGGCCTCAAGCTCTTCCTGAAGGGCGAGCGCTGCCTGACGGAGAAGTGCGCCGTCGAGCGGCGCAGCTATCCGCCCGGCGAGCACGGCCGCGGCAGGATCAAGCAGAGCCAGTACCTGCTGCAGCTCCGCGAGAAGCAGAAGGCACGCCGCTACTACGGCCTGCTCGAGAAGCAGTTTCGAACCACCTACGAGAAGGCGAGTCGTCGCCAGGGTGCTCCGGGCGAGAACCTCTTGCGCGCGCTCGAGACTCGTCTCGACAACGTCGTCTACCGGCTCGGCTTCGCGGGCTCCCGCGCGCAGTCCCGCCAGCTCGTCCGCCATGGCCACTTCCACGTCAACGGCCGCCGCGTGAACATCCCGAGCTACGGCGTGCGTCCGAACGACGTGGTCACGCTCCGCCAGGGCAGCTCGGTCGAGCAGCTCGTGCGGGACGCGACCGATCTCACCGCCTCCGTGGCTCCGTGGCTACAGGCCGATCACGAGGGGCTGACCGGAAAGGTGCTCAAGTGGCCTGAACGGGACGAGATCGACGCGCCCGTCCAGGAATCGCTCATCGTCGAGCTCTACTCGAAGTAAGCGCAACTCGCTCAGCTGTAGGAAAGGAAGGCAAGTCTTGGCTATTCGCACCAGCCTGATGGAGTCCCAGATCCCGAGGATCGTCCACGAGGAGGCCGACGAGAACCGCGGCGTCTTCGTCATCGAGCCGCTCGACCGCGGCTTCGGTCACACGTTCGGGAACTCGCTTCGCCGCGTGCTGCTCAGCTCGCTCGAAGGAGCTGCCGTCACCGCCGTGAAGATTGAGGGCGTCGCCCATGAGTTCACGACGCTGCCGGGCGTCCGCGAGGACGTCACGGACATCATCCTCAATCTCAAGAACCTCATTGTCCTCCTGCACGGCGCCTCGCCGGAGATCGAGGTGTACATCGCGAAGAAGGGCTCAGGGGTCGTCACGGCGGCCGACATCGAGGCGCCGGCCGATCTCGAGATCCTGAACCCGGAGCTCGAGCTCGCGCACGTCTCGGACAAGGGCAAGCTGGAGATGACCCTCACCGTCGGTCGCGGGCGGGGTTACGTCCCTGCCGAGCTCAACCGCGGGCCCGAAACGACGATCGGCGTCATCCCGATCGATTCCATCTTCTCGCCCGTCCGCCGCGTCGCGTACGAGGTCGAGGCCGCCCGCGTCGGACAGCGCACCGACTACGACAAGCTCGTACTCGACGTCACCACGGACGGCTCGATCGATCCCCGCGATGCGATCGGGCAGGCGGCCGAGATCCTCATTCGGCAGCTCGCCATCTTCACCGACCTCGAGCGGATCGAGGGCTTCGGCGAAGCCGCTGCGGAAGCAGCTGCGGAGGCTCCCGCGGCTCACGGCATGGAGAACTTTCCGATCGAGGAGCTCGAGCTCGGCGTCCGCTCGTACAACTGCCTGAAGCGGGTCGGGATCGAGACGATCGGCGATCTCACGTCGAAGTCGGACGGCGAGCTGGTCGCCATCCCGAACTTCGGCCGCAAGTCGATCGAGGAGGTCCGGGGCGCCCTTGCGGCCCACGGGCTGACGCTCAAGGGCGAGGAGCTCACCTAGTCGGGGCTCTCTCATGCGACACCAGCGGACCGGCAAGAAACTCGGGCGGGACTCCGCCCATCGAAAGGCGCTCTACTCGAACCTCGCGGGCGCCCTGATCGAGCACGGCCGCATCGAGACCACCGAGGCGAAGGCGAAGGCGGTGAAGCCGTTCGCGGAGAAGATGATCACGCTCGGCAAGCGCGGCGACCTCCATGCCCGGCGGCAGGCGCTCGCCGCCCTTCGCTCGAACGACGTCGTCCACCACCTCTTCGCCGAAGTGGCACCCCGGTTTGCCGAGCGGCCCGGCGGCTACACGCGGATCCTTCGCCTCGGCCCGCGGCAGGGTGACGCCGCTGCGATGGTCTACCTCGAGCTCGTCGACTTCGAGCCGACGCCGTCGCAGTACGCGCTGTCGCGGGCGCGGCAAGCGGAGTCGGCTCCTCCCGCCGCCTGACTCGAATCAGAATCGGCGCTGGTTTGGAAGCGCTGTTGACCCTGTCGTCGTTCGCGAGTAGTCCACCTAGACGAGGTCGTGACGGACGTTTCGCCACCAGAAGAACAGCCGGCGGTGTTGCAGACCGTTGAGTTGGGCGACCACGAGAATTTTCTTCCCGGCGTCGGAGGTCCACGTCAAGTACGCCCGCTGATCGGCCTCGTCGAGGTGGCAGAACGCTCTTCCGCCCGGCTCGCCGATGCCATGGAACCATTCGATCTCTCCGCCCCAAGCGTCGGGCGTGCAGTCGCCTGTGTTCGGCCTGATGTTGGCCTGTCGCAACTCGGCCGCATATGCGTTTCGCAGGATTCGCTCGTTGCGGAAGAGCGTCATCTGAAAGACGACAGGGTAGGTTTGGGATTGAGTACTGCACGCAAGCGCTGCCCGTGCGCCCGGCTGGATCGCGCCGAGGTCGGAGCACGTCCACTTGTTCTCGGTCGCATAGGACATGAGTTGCTCGAGCGGTGGCAGGTTGCTCCTTGCCCCCGTCGTCATCGTGTGATCGGTGGTAGTCATGCTTCCGCTCGAACCCCCCTCGCCCATGGTCGTCGAGGGCGTGGTCTTTCCTGCACCCTGGGTCGCTTCGGGCCCGCGGGCGGTGAGGTAGACGACGGCGCCGGCCGTGATGGCGGCGATGAGGACGACTGCCATGCCGAGCTTCCACCCGAACGTGCGTCCCGGTCTGCCGAAGAACATCAGCACCCACCTGTTGGCTGTCGCGGGCTCACGCTCCGAGCGCACCGCGAAGGTGTGGATCGGCTCGGAGATGTTCTTCAGGTGCGCACGACCTCGGTCGACGTAGCTGATCCCGGGCAGCCGACCCGCGAGCCGCGAGGTCCCTTCGCTGAGAAGCACTTCGCCCCCGTGAGCTCGCCCGCAGAGGCGCGCAGCGACGTTCAACGCCCCTCCCCGGTAGCTGCCATCGTCGAGCAGGATGGCCTCGCCGGAGTCGATGCCGATGCCAACCCGGAGCGGTAGCTCGGAATCGGCCTCGGTTTCTTCGTCGAACCGCGCCTGCAGATCTACGGCAGCCCGGATGGCCTGGCGCGGCGATGTAAACACGGCCAGGGCCTCATCTCCCCGGATCTCCACCACCGTCCCACCGCGGCCTTCGACGCTGTCCTGCACGACTTCGACGAACTTCGCCGCGAGGCGCGCCGCGACCTCGTCCCCGTACTCCTCGGTGAAGCGCGTGTATCCGCGGACGTCGGCGATCAGGAACGTGCGAACGTCGGCGCTGCTCTCGCTCATCTGGACCAGTATCTCGCACTAGCGGCGATGCGCCCAGGTCGCCACCGCGTGACCAGCGTTCCTAGTCGCCTTGGTATTGGTCTACCTGAATGTTCCCTGAACGGACGGTATGCCAGCTTTCCCAGGTGATATGCAGGATGACCAGCGTGATCACAAGGCCGATGACCGGATCGGCGATCTGAAGGCCGAGCGCCACGATAGCCGCACTTGCAAGCACGCCGAGACTCACGAATCCATCGACGCGAGCATGCTTGCCGTCGGCTACGAGCGCCGGGCTCCCGAGTCTCTTGCCCGCCCGAAGACGCACCTGCGCGGCGAGTTCATTGCCCACGAAGCCGATGACACCGGCCAAGGCCAGAAGCCAGAGATGCGTCAGTGAACGCGGGTGGATGAACCGCTCGATCGTCTGGCCGAGCGCGACGAGCGCACTGATGAAGATCGCGAGGACCACTCCTAGCCCGGCCCATCGCTCGCCCCTCGCACTCCGAAAGAAGAACGCGAGACCGAGTGGAATGGCAGTCAGCGCGTCGCCGAAGTTGTGGATCAGATCCGCGAGCAGGGCGACGCTCAGCGTGCGCGAGTAGATGAACGCTTGTGCAAACGCCGTGACCGTGAGAACGGCGAGACTGATCGAGACGGCCTTGATCCCAGCGCGCGAACGCAAGATGGCACGGTCGATGAGTCCGTGCGAATGCCCCTCTTCACCCGCATCATGGTCATCGTGGTCGGCGAGAGATTCCGCATGGTCGTGCGGGCCACCAAGATCACATGTGGCGGTATGGGTCACCCGACCAGGCTAGCCGGCTGGGAGCGCGAGAGACTTCGGGAGACATTCCTCAACACCATCGAACTGTGGTTTCCCTAGCAAACTAATTGGCGCCTCGCCTAAGCCCAGAGCCGACGCCGCGTTTCCCGCCTCACCCTGGCGCTCCATACGCGGTAGGGCGATGCCGAGTGCGACCCACGCGCCCTCGAAGACGAGAAGGGGCCAATGTCGTGGATCGGATCGATATTGAGGGTGACGGCGACATGATGCCCGCGGCTCCGACGAGCGGCAGGACCCAGGCGCGCCCAAGAGCGTCGCGAAGCCCGGTAACGATCAGCACTTGACCCACGAAGAGCAGCAAGAAGCCGAGGCCGAAAGAGGATGAAGTTCCCCGGGATGTCCCCGTGAGGCAGGGGTGATGATCGCCCGCACGGCGAAGAGGCCGAGCAGCACGACGCCTGCGACGCAGACGCGCCACCCGATCCGCCCGCCTCGGATCGGGGCCTGCCTCTCCTTCATTTCGAATCCAAGAGCTCCGACGAGCGAGAGGCGC
>VAWZ01000054.1:30559-37582 GCA_005888365.1 Actinomycetota bacterium | reverse complement strand
TCGTCGCCCGTGCCGACGGTCACGAACGCACTCGAAGAGCACGGCGCTCCGCGAGAGCTGGCGAGAGACTCGCTCCCCAGACGATGACGTAGTAGCCGCGGATGCGGTTGATGGCGCGTCCGTAGAAGAGATCCTCGATCATGTTCTCGACGAGGCGAACAAAAGGTGAAGATTCCGAGCAGGAAGAGCGTCGGAAGATCGACGAGTGCAAGGACCTTTGAAGGTGTCACCTGTCGCAGAGACTTGTGCCACGAAGCCAAGAGCGACGAGTAAGGCGGAAAGCGAGCCGAGGTAGAGCGCCGATCGGGCTGAGCTCTCAGAAATCGTCGACGCCCTCACGCCCTGCAGGGTGAAGTGCTCGGTCGTCAACGTGGTGAGCAGCGCCTGGCGGTCGATCTCTTCAGCCATGAGGCGGAGTTTCGACGCGTGCGGGGCCAGCCCTCGCCTCGAGGGCCTCCCGACCGCGTCTATTCTCGAGGCATCGAGGACGCGTTCTCGATCGGAGGCGACCTCCGTGTCCGCAGGCTCGGCTTCGGCGCGATGCGGCTGTGCGGGCCGAACATCCTCGGCTGGCCCGAGCCTCGCGAGCACGCGCTCGAGGTCCTCCTTCGGGCGGTCGAGCTCGGCGTGCAGCTGATCGACACGGCGCTCGCCTACGGGCCCGAGGTGAACGAGCTCCAGATCGCCGAGGCGCTCTTCCCGTATCCCGAGGGTGTGGTCATCGCGACGAAAGGAGGCGCACTTCGAGGCCCTCGAGGGGAGTGGCTCGACGACGGAAGGCCGGAGGCGATCCGTGAGCACTGCGAGGGCAGCCTGAGGCGGCTTCGCTTGGAGCGGATCGACCTCTACCAGCTCCACGCCCCTGACCGCAAAGTTCCGCTCGAGGATTCCGTCGGTGCCCTCGCCGAGCTTCGCGGCGAAGGCAAGATCCGGCACGTCGGTCTCTCGAACGTCAGCGTTCGCGAGCTCGAGACCGCGTTGCGGATCGTCCCGATCGCCTCCGTGCAGAACAGCTATAGCCTGGCCGACCGAAGCTCCGAGGACGTTCTCGACCGCTGCGAGCGGGAGCAGATCGCGTTTCTGCCGTACTTTCCGCTCCGCCCGGTCCGGTTCGGGGTCGATCCCACGGTCGAGCGGATCGCCCGCGCGAACGACGCCACACCTCCACAGGTCGCGCTCGCCTGGCTCCTTCGGCGCTCCCCCGTGATCTGCCCGATCCCCGGGACCTCCTCCCTCGAGCATCTCGAGGAGAACATGGCCGCCGCCGCGGGCCTTCGGCTCTCCGAGGAAGACCTCGCTCCTCTCGGCTCAGGCTAGGCGAGCACGAGCCGGCTCGGCTCGAAGAGGTCGAGCAGTGGGTCGGGCCGGCCCAGAATCGCCTCCGCGACCAGTCGACCGCACGCGAAGCCGAGCACGTTCCCGTGTCCCGAGTAGCCGCCGGCAACCCAGAGGCCGTCGTCGTCCGGGACCGGGCCGACGACGGGCAGGAAGTCGAGGACGAGGCCGAAGATGCCGGCCCACCGGTAGTCGACCCGAAGGCGCCGGCCGACGAGCGCCTCGACGAACTCCTCGAGCGCCTGCTGCACGACGGGAGTCGTGACCTCGTCGGCGGTGAACTCGTCCTGGAGGGAGACGTCGCGGAACCCGCCGGCGACGATGCGGCCGTCGAGCGTCTGGTGCCAGTAGTCGAAGCCATGCCGCCCGTAGTGCGGGGTCTCGAAGAGCTTCTGCGCAACCGGCTCGGTCGCGATCACCTGCCCGCGCGTCGGGACGATCAGCCCTTCGAGCGCCCCCAGAAGACCGCTCGGGTACCCGTCCGTGGCGACGACAACGCTCTCGGCTCCCGTCTCCGCCGCGCTGCCGACCCGCGAGCGCTCACGAATCTCGACCCCGGCTTCTGCGGCACGCCTGGCCAGCCGCCGAACGAGACGTGCCGGCTGCACGACTCCGTCGGAGGGATGAAAAATGGCTCCCGGGTAGCGCCCGCGGAGCGGAGGAGCGAGCTCGCCGGCCCACTCGACCGCAAAGCCGTCGGCGCGGAGGGCCTCGTACTCCTGCGCGAGCTCGACCTGCTCCTCCTCGTCCGCGGCGAGGCGGAGGCTGCCGGTTCGCCGGAACGAGTCACCGGCAACGTCGGCGAGATCCTCCACCGCGCGCTCTGTCCAGCGCCAGAGCTCCGCCGTGCGCGCTCGCCCGATTGCCTCCGCCAGCACCGGATACGGCGCCGCGCCTCCGCGCAGCGCGAAGCCCCCGTTGCGTCCGCTTGCCCCGCCGGCGATCTCTCGCGCGTCGTAGAGGCGAACGCTCAGGCCGGCCTCGGCGAGCGTCAGCGCGCACGAGCAGCCGGTGATCCCGCCGCCGACGACGGCCACGTCGGGAGAGGCCGTCAGCTTCACTGACGGCAGAGGCTTGTGCGGCTCCGCGAGCCAGAAGGACGTCGTCGGCACGACGTCCGATCCTAATCCGCCGCGACCCTGCGACTAGACGGAAGCGCGGTACACGCCGTCTTCGAGCGTGATCAGTCGTGCGAGCTCTAGCTCGACGAGGGCGCCAGACGCCTGGGCAGGATCGATTCCCGTCATGCGGACGAGCTCGTCGGCGGTGAGCGCGACCTCCCGCAGGTTCCTCAGGAGCGACTCGGCGGCCGACCCCACCGAGGTCCTTACTTCCTGGGCCGGAGAGAGCCCGAAGACCTCGAGCACGTCGCCCGCCCCGGTGACCGGCGTCGCGCCGAGCCGTAGGAGCGCGTTCGTCCCGCCAGAGAGGGCACTCGTGATCTCCCCCGGGACGGCGAGCACCTCCCGTCCTTCCTCGAGCGCGAAGTCGGCTGTGATCAGGGCGCCGCTCCGCTCGCGAGCCTCGACGACGACCGTCGCATGGCACAGCCCGGCGATGATCCTGTTGCGAGCCGGGAAGCGCCACGGCGCAGGCTCCACGCCGGGCTCGTATTCCGAGACCAGCAGCCCACGCTCGCAGATGCGACGCGCGAGCTCCGCGTGTGCAGCCGGGTAGTCGCGGTCGATGCCGCAGCCGAGGACGGCGCACGTGATCCCGCCGCCCTCGAGCGCGCCTCGATGTGCCTCACCGTCGATGCCTCGCGCCATCCCGCTGACGACGAGGAGACCCGCTGCAGCAAGCTCGCGGGCGAGCGAGCGCGCGACCGATCGGCCGTAGCCGGAGCACGCGCGCGCTCCGACGATCGCGACCGCCGGATATGAGAGCTGCTCTGGCGTCCCGCCACCACGAAGGTAGAGCTCTCGCGGAGGATCGTGGATCGCGGCCAGGAGTTGCGGGAACTCCGCGTCGCGTCGTCGTAGAACGCGGGGTTCGGTCACGAGCTGGGGAGCTCTGCCGGCATCCGGTACGAGAGCGCTTCGGCGACGTGTCCGGACTCGACGACAGCGGAGCCCGCGAGAGCCGCGACCGAGCGAGCGACCCGCGCGACCCGGACCCGGCCCCGGCCGGAGAGCGGCAGCCGGTCGACGGCGCTCGACAGGAGCTCCGATGCCTCCTCGGTGCGACGCGGCGGCGCCGTGTACAGCCGTTGGCGGGCAGCCACGACCCGTTCTCTTACTGCGGCCGACTCCTCACCCGGCGGGGCTGCGAGCTCGAGCGCTCGTGGCCGGGGCATCGCGACCGCGAGGTCGAAGCGGTCGAGCAGCGCACGCGACAGCTTCTCGCGGTAGGCGGCGAGCCTCTGCGCAGAGCAGCCGCACTCGACCGCCGGGTCTCCTCGCCCTCCACAGGGGCACAGGTTCATCGTCGCCAGGAGCTGGAGCCGAGCCGGGAAGAGGGCGTGCCCTCCGACCCGCGCGACAGCGACCACCCCGTCTTCGAGAGGCTGTCTCAGCGCTTCCAGGACGGAGCGCGAGAACTCGGGCAACTCGTCGAGAAGAAGGACGCCTCGATGAGCGAGGGACACCTCTCCGGGACGCGGCGCGGCCCCACCGCCGATGACGGCGGGCGCGGATGCCCCGTGGTGCGGGGAGCGGAAGGGCGGCTCGGTCACGAGCGGGCGTTCCGGAGGGAGCAGCCCGACGACCGAGTGGATCCGGGTGACCTCGAGAGCCTCGTGACGGCTCAGCCGCGGAAGGATTCCGGGCAGGCGGCGGGCAAGCATGGTCTTCCCGGTTCCCGGAGGGCCCGCGAGCAGCAGATTGTGCGAGCCTGCGGCGGCGATCTCGAGAGCACGGCGGGCGCGCTCCTGCCCCCGCACGTCTGCCAGGTCCGCCCCGCCCTGCACCTCGAGCTCTTGCGCGGACAGCGGTTCGAATGCGGGTGCGTCGATCTCTCCGCGCAGGTACGCGACCGCCTCGGCGAGGTGTCGGACCGGGATCGGCTCGATGCCCGCGAGCGCGGCCTCCGGAGCGGACTCCGCGGCGCACATGACCCGGCGAAGTCCACCGCGGCGCGCCCCCTCGGCTACCGCGAGCGTCCCCGCGACCGGACGGACGCGTCCGTCCAGAGCGAGCTCACCGACGGAGGCGTGGTCCGCGAGCCGCTCGGGCGGCAGCTGTCGCGTCGCGGCGAGTATTGCAAGCGAGATCGGTAGGTCGAATCCCGATCCCTCCTTCCGCAGGGCGGCGGGAGCGAGATTGACGGTTATCCGCCGGTTGAGCGGCCACTCGAGCGATGCGGAGACGACTCCGCTTCGCACGCGATGCTTCGCCTCCTGGCAGGCGCGGTCGGCGAGGCCGACGATCGCAAACCCGGGAATCCCCGGCTGGAGGTGCGCCTCGACCTCCACCTTGCGCGGCTCAAGACCGACGAGGGTCTGAGTGACCGCGCGCGCGAGCACGGTCCGACGGTAAGCGCACGGTGCTCACGAGAGTTCACGCGTCCGCGTCGAATGTGCGACGAGTTGGTGGTGCCCCTCCCGGCCTTGACGGGCGGGACGAGGCCCGAAGGGACGCCACGTCTCTATACGAGTGTGCCGGTCAGTCGCCTACGAGTAGCAGAGGACATAGAGGGTGAAGGTGTGGTCCTGTCCGTCGCGTGCATTGTTGGCGCCCTTCGCCGTGAAGCCCGTGACGGCGCCGTTGCTCGCGATCGTCGGCTTCATGTACACCGTCGCCAGCTCGAGATCGTCAGAGTCGGCGCTCCAACCCGTCCCTGCCGAGATCGCCTTTTCGCCCGAATTGCAGTTCACCGCCACGCCCCGCGTAACCCACAGCGTATTCGGTGTCGGCTTATCGCCGGACGATCCCGGAACAGTGACCGAGCCTTGCCGGACCGTGACGTTGCTGACGAGCCCAGCCGGTCCGGCAGGTCCCGCCGCCCCCGCAGGTCCAGCCGGTCCCGCAGGCCCTTGAGGCCCCGTCGGCCCCGCGGGCAGCTGGCCGGGCGCGAAGTCCGAGCGAAGGAGCGACCGGTTCGCGACCTTCGACGAGTTGACGGCGTTGTTCTTGATCTTCGCGTTCGTGACGGCGTTCGGCCTCAGCTGGAGCGCGCCGACGCTGTTCGGCGCGAGGGCGTTCACCGCTGCGACGCTCGTGCCGGTCAGCGCGACGAGGAGAGCGACACAGGAGACAACCAGTGCCGGCGACGGTCGCCGGGCCAGCAGACGGCGGTAGAGCAATCTGCGCATTTCTGCCCCTTTCAGGATTTGCTCGGCAAGGCTACCGAGGCGCTCGGAAGACTCCTCTCGAGCGGCGGGCTTCGTACCGTTCTCTAACCCGAGGCGGAAGCGACGAGGATCGACTCGAAATACTCGCCTGCACGCCGTCCCGTCCGCCGTTCACGTGGCACTCCAGGCTTGCGCACGTAGCCGTTCGGACGCGCGTCGGCGCGACCGAGCCGCGTAACGATGTCGCGGAGTTTTCTGCAGGAGGAATGCGTCGTAGCGGCCGGTCTTCACACGCATCAGGAGCGCGTTGAACGCCGCTGCGTCGACCCCCGCTGCGTCGAATCCCGACTCGAGCGCCTGGACGAGCGTCGTACCGGAGCCGGCGAACGGGTCGAGGACGTGACCGCCGGGTCGAACGTAGCGCTCCAGGAGCCGTTCCACGAGCTGCGGGATGAACTCCCCGAGGTACGGGTGCAGACGATGCACGTGCTTCGTCCGCTCTCTCTCCGGAAGCTCCGCCTCCGACCAGGAAAGCCGGAGATCCTCGTTCGCGAATCTCCTCGTAGAGCGCAGCTTGCGTGCGAGCAACACCTACGGGTTCGCCGTCACCCGGGCTGGGCCTCCTACTCGAGCGGGACGCGCTCGACGCGCCCTCCCGACACGCCCACCGCTTCGATCCGCAGCTCGAGCGACGCATTCTCCGGATGCGTGGCGAGCCAGGCTCGAGCCGCCGTCTTCACCCGACGCACCTTCTCGCGATCGACCATCTCGAGGGGAGCCCCGAAGCCCGAACCGCGCTTCTCCTTCACCTCGACCACGACGAGCGTGCGTCCGCGGCGCAGGACGAGGTCGAGCTCGTATCCGCCCGCCCGAGCATTGGCGGCGAGAAGCCGGTACCCACGTAGCCGGTAGTGGCGGAGCGCATGGCGCTCGCCGCGATTCACGCCGCTTCGTAGCAGGCGGCGTCGAACGAGCGGCGGTGCAACTCACACGGGCCGTACATCCGCACAGCCCGGGAGTGCGCCGGTGTGATGTAGCCGACGTGTGACCTGAACCCGTAGCGTGGGAAGAGCGCATCCAGCCTGCGCATGACGCGGTCGCGCAGCACCTTCGCGACGATCGACGCGGCGGCGATCGCAGCGCTGCGCGCGTCGCCGTCCACGACTGCACTGTGTGGCGGCGCCGTGTTGCCGAGGCGGAAGCCGTCCACGAGGCAGGCGTCGGCAGGCGGATTGAGATCGGAGAGCACCGCTCGGAGCGCGGCCAGGTTCGAGCGATGGAGCCCGAAGCTGTCGATCTCGCGCACCGGCACGATGCGCACGCTCACCTTCGTCGCGCAGCCGATCACGGCGTGAAAGAGGGTCTCGCGCTCCTCGTGCAGGACCTGCTTGGAGTCGTTCAGAGTCGACAACGGCCGCACCCGCGATCCGCGCAGGAGCTCGTAGTCGAGGAGGACG
>VAWZ01000054.1:0-30545 GCA_005888365.1 Actinomycetota bacterium | reverse complement strand
GAGCGGACCGGCGAGCGAGCCGCGGCCCGCTTCGTCCGCACCCGCCACGAAGCGCACACCGAGCCGGCGGTCGAAGGAGAGGAGCCGTTGGCCGCAGGAACGGGCCACGCAGCGAGGATAGACGCTACCCCTGCCGGAGTTCGCGGACGCGTGCCTTCTTCCCGACTCTTTTGCGCAAGTAGTAGAGCTTCGCACGCCGGACGTCGCCCACTGCGGCGACCTCGAGCTTCTCGATCTTGGGCGAGTGGAGCGGGAACGTGCGCTCGACCCCGACCCCGAACGACTGCTTCCGCACCGTGAACGTCTCCCGGAACCCCGAGCCCTGCCGCTTGATGCAGATGCCCTCGAAGACCTGAATCCGTTGACGAGCGCCCTCGATGACCTTGAAGTGCACGCGCAGGGTATCGCCGGCCTTGAAACGGGGCAGGTCCGTGCGCAGATTGCGTTGCTCGAGGCTGTCGATCGTCGCGTTCATCACAGAAAGAGAGGGCCGGAAGGCCGCAGAATGCTAGCGGAACGAGATCCGGTTCGGGGGCCAGTAGGTCATGAAGACCTTGCCGATGATGTCGCTCCTGGGCAGGAAGCCCCAGCTCCGCGAGTCGCACGAGGACGCGCGGTTGTCTCCCATCATGAAGTAGTCGCCCTGCGGCACGCGCCACGTCTTCGTCGGACCGACGTCTCGGCGGCTCTGCTGGATGTACGGCTCGTCGAGCTTCTGGCCGTTGATGAAGATGTAGCCGGCGCCGTGGATGACGCGGTCCTGCACCCTGTCGCCCGGGAGCCCGATGATCCGCTTGACGAACGTCCCCCCGGCTCCGCACTTCACCTTCGCCTCGGGCGGGACGTTGAAGACGATCACGTCACCCCGTTTCGGGGACTCGAAGCGGTAGATGAAGCGGTTCGCGAGCACGCGGTCCGAGAACCTCGCCTCGCACCCGGACTCCGGGCGGGCGCAGTGCAGCGTCGGCTCCATCGACGAGGACGGGATCCGATACGGGTTCACCACCCAGGCCTTGATCGCGAGAACGATCGCGATCGCGCCGACGATCGTGACGATCCAGTCGACCGCGATCCGCGCGCGCCGGGGAAGTCCTTTCGTGACGCGGTCCAGCGGGTGATGGAACTCGTGCACCGGGAGCTGCTCTGGCCCCTCCGAGGTCGGAACCGAGCGCGGAGGAGCGGCCCACCCCGCCGGTGGCTCATATCGGTCTCCGTCCGTGGACCAGCGCGCCTCGGGCTCGTCCGAGTCTGGCGCCTCCTCGCGCTCGGGAACGTCCAGTCGCCGCAGCGGATCGTTCGGATTGCTCACTGCACGGACCTTACGTGCCCGAGCCGCCATTGCTCGATCCGTCGATGGTCTCCGGAGAGGAGGATCTCGGGCACTCTCCAACCGCGAAAATCCGCCGGGCGCGTGTAGTGCGGGTGCTCGAGCCCCCCTTCGAACGCGTCCGAGAAGCTCTCCGCCTCCACGGAGCCCTCGCTCAAGGCCCCCGGGAGCCGGCGTACGACCGAGTCGATCAAGGCCAGCGCCGGGATCTCTCCTCCCGAGAGGACGTACGGGCCGATCGAGACGACGTCCGTGCAGAGGTGGTCGAGAATCCGCTGGTCGAAGCCCTCGAACCGCGCCGAGAGGAGCGTCAGCGCGGGCTCGTCCGCAAGCTCCTCGACGAGAGGCTGGTCGAGCTGGCGGCCGCCGGGGCTGAGCGCGACGATCCGGTGCTCGAGCGCGCCGCCGTACGCGGTGTCAAGCGCGGCCGCGACGACGTCGACCCGCAACACCATTCCAGGCCCGCCGCCGTAGGGCTGGTCGTCGACCTGCCCTGCACCGAGCGGCGTCGTCTCGCGATAGTTGAACACCCGCAACTCGAGCTCGTTGCCGAGGACGGCGGCGACCGGGCGCCGCTCCCTCAGCCACTCAAAAGCGTTGGGTACGAGCGTGAAGACGTCGATTCTCACCCCGCATCACCGTAGCCGTCAGGCCATGAAGCCGACGTTGAGCAGGATCCTTCGCCCATCGAGGTCGACCTCTGCGACCGCGTCCTCGACCAACGGCACGAGGAGGCCGGAGTCGAGCTCGAGGTTGTCGTTCGCCTCACCCGGAAGGACGTCCGCTACCACTCCTAGCGCGTTCCCATTCTCCTCGACGACGAGCCCGACAAGATCCGAGACGTAGTACGCCCCGGGCTCGAGCGGCGCGAGCTCGTCCCGGTTGACCGCGAGCTCCGCCCCTCGCGCTACCGGTCGATCCAGCTTGATCGCGCGTCGCCCGCCGCCGACCCGGCGCGAGACGACGACGGTCGCCGGCTGACCGCTCACGAGCAGGCTCGCGCCGACCTCGAAGCGCGCCGGATCCTCGCTCGCGTCCTCGACGACGAACGCTCCGTCGAGGCCGTGTGGGCGTCCCACGCGACCCACGTTGACTGGGCGGGCGTCGCGCTTAGAGCGACTCACAGAGTGGGCGCCCGTGGAGAGGCGAATGCTGGAGGGCGCGAGGCAAGGACGCGGCCGGCGTAGGCTCGACGGAGCCGGCTCCGATAGCGGAGGCGGCGGCTTCGCCGCCGCCGGAGCGAGAAGCGAGCGCCCACATCAAGAGTCATATGGGCGCGACCGACGACGAGCCTCGTGACCTCCAGCGCTGCATATCGACATGGCCGCTCGTTCGGTGAGGCGCTCTTTTAGTCGACAATCTCGAGCAGGAAGCGACGATCCGCGCGCGCGCCGGCCGCGCGAACGACGCTGCGGAGCGCACGCGCGAGCCGTCCCTGCCTGCCGATCACCTTGCCTACGTCGTCAGGCGCGACGTGCAGGTGGAAGACCACGGCGTCCTCGCGGTCCTCGGTCTCGACGCGAACGGCCTGCGGATCGTCCACGAGCTGCCGCGCGAGCCATGCGAGGAGCTCAGCCACCGATACCGGCGGCCTTCATCAGCCGCGCGACGGGCTCCGTCGGCTGGGCGCCCTTGGCCACCCAGTCGCTGATCTTGGCCTCGTCGAGCTCGATCGTCGACGGGTCCGTCTGTGGGTTGTAGCGCCCCACGATCTCGATGAAACGGCCGTCGCGCGGCGAGCGCGAGTCGGCCACAACGACGCGGTAGATCGGATTCTTCTTCGACCCGACCCGCGTCAACCTGATCTTGACTGCCATTCGTCTCTGCTGCCTTTCTCGCTCGTTGAGCGGGAAAGGCTAGCTAGCCCGGCCCGAGTTGGCCGGGGAAGGTCGGGAGCTTCCCCTTCCCCATTTGCTTCATCATCTTCGCCATCTGCTTGCGGGAGGCCATCAGCTTGTTGACCTCCTCGAGGGTGGTCCCTCTCCCGGCTGCAATCCTCCGCCGCCTCGGGGTCGAGATGATGTGCGGCATCCGGCGCTCCTGAGGCGTCATCGAGAGCACGATCGCCTCGACCCGCGAGAGCTGACGCTCGTCGACGTCGAGCCCCTGGAGCTGCTTGCCGAGACCGGGGACGAGCTTGAGCACCCCCTGCAGCGGGCCCATACGCCGGACCATGCGATAGCTCGCGAGGAAGTCGTCGAAGGTGAACTCGCCGGCCCGGAGGCGACGCTCCATCTCCTCCTGCTCGTCGACCTCCACGGCGGCTTCGGCCTTCTCAATGAGCGTGAGGACATCCCCCATGCCGAGGATCCTCGACGCCATCCGGTCGGGGTGGAAGTACTCGAGCTGGTCGAGCTTCTCCCCGACCGAGGCGAGCTTCACCGGGCGGCCGGTGACCGCCTTCACCGACAGAGCCGCTCCTCCCCGTGCGTCGCCGTCGAGCTTCGTGAGGACGATTCCGTCGAATGCGACTCGCTCCTGGAAAGCGACCGCGACGTTCACCGCTTCCTGCCCGGTCATCGCGTCGAGGACGAGAAGCACGTTCAGCGGCTTCGTCGCCTCGCCCACGCGCGCGAGCTCGTCCATCAGCTCCTGGTCGACGTGCAGGCGCCCCGCGGTGTCGAGGATGACGACGTCGCGCCCGTCCTCGCGCGCCTCGTCGAGCCCATGTCTGGCGGCCGCCACCGCGTCCTTCGTGTCGAGCGTGAACACCGGGATCTGAATCTGCTTTCCGAGCTGCACGAGCTGCTCCACCGCCGCGGGGCGCTGCAGGTCGCATGCGACGAGAGCCGGATGCTTCCCCTCTCGGCGCAGGAGGAGTGCGAGCTTCGCGGCCGCGGTCGTCTTCCCCGACCCCTGGAGGCCGGCCAACAGGATTACGGACGGCGGCCGCCCGAAGGCGAGCCGAGAGTCGCCCGAGCCCATGAGCGAGGTGAGCTCCTCGTGGACGATCTTCACCACCTGCTGCCCGGGCGTGAGGCTCTTCGCGACCTCCTGTCCGAGGGCTCGCTCCTTGACGCGTGCGGTGAAGTCCTTCGCAACCTCGAAGTTGACGTCTGCCTCGAGCAAGGCGAGACGGACCTCGCGCATGGCCTTCGACACGGCCTCCTCGTCGAGCCGCCCACGGCCGCGCAGGTCGCCGAGCGCGCCCTGTAGCCGGTCTGAGAGCGTGTCGAACACGGCTCCGCCAGTGTAGGGCCGCGGTGTAGGGCCGCAGTGTAGGGCCGCAATGTAGAGCCGCAGGCCGCGCAGCCCGCCCGAATGAGCCGCGGCCGCGCGCGGCGGGGAGACGGGACACCAAGGTTCGAAGCGCCGCGACGCATAGATGGGACCCTTCGGGGGTGTGTCCGCGCGAGCAGAGCCCGTCGCGCCGGGCTCTGCTCTGCGCTCAAAGATCGATCCAGAGCAACGGGCCCCGATCGGGGCCCGTTGCCGATCGGCTCGAGAACGGACCGGCTAGGCGCTTCCGAGCCCGTGCCCGCTGTGACGAAGCTGGCGGGCACCCATGCCGAGTGCAACGAGGAGCAAGAGACCGCACACGGCGATGATCCCGATGCCGACCTTCCCCCAGTTGACGCTGTCGCTCGACGAGAGCGACACCTGGGCGACCGGCTTGGCGGTCGCGGCGGTGTCGCGGAAGTAGTCGTCGACGAGGCTGTTCTGCGGCTGCGCGTCGCGGAAGTAGTCGTCGACGAGGGTGTTCTGCGGCTGCGCGTCGCGGAAGTAGTCGTCGACGAGGGTGTTCTGCGGCTGCGCGTCGCGGAAGTAGTCGTCGACGAGGGTGTTCCCGGCCTGAGCAGCCGGAATGGCGATAAGCGCGACGGACGCTGCCAGCGCGATCGCGGAGACAGTCGATCGAATCTTGTGAGCCTTGCCGTACATCGCTTCCTCCTTGTCCTGATCGCCGGTGTGCGATCTCTTGCCCCACTTGACCGCGGGGCGGCAAAGAGGCAGTTACCTCCCGGTAAAGGCACGGCAAATGCGCTTGCTTGAGCCGATTCTCGAGCGGTGCTAGCGTCGTCCGAGAGGCAACGCAGATGGACTTTCGCATCCTAGGTCCGCTCGAGGTCTCGTCCGGTGGCGAGACGCTCGAGCTGGGCGGGCAGAAGCAACGCGCGCTGCTGGCGATGCTTCTCCTGAACGCGAACCGGGTCGTCGCCCAAGATCGGCTGATGGAGGCGCTGTGGGAGGAAGAGCCGCCGGACACGGCCCAGAAGGCCCTCCAGGTCTACGTATCCCAGCTCCGGAAGGTGCTCGGCAGGGAGCGTCTGGTCACCAAGCCTCCGGGCTACCTCGTTCGTGTGGAAGCCGACGAGCTCGATCTCACACGTTTCCAACGGCTCCTCGGTGAAGAGCGTCTCGACGAGGCTCTCGCACTCTGGCGAGGCCCTGCGCTCGCCGACTTCTCGTACCAGCGCTTCGCACACACGGAGATCGCGCGTCTCGAGGAGCTGCACGTCGCATGCCTCGAGAACCGGATCGAGCGCGACCTCGGACGAGGCCTGCACGGGGAGCTCGTCGGGGAGCTCGAGAAGCTCGTGCAAGAGCATCCGCTACGCGAGCGTCTCCGCGGCCAGCTGATGCTCGCGCTCTACCGTGCGGGCCGGCAAGCCGAAGCGCTCGACGCCTACCACGAGGGCCGCGCGGCGCTGGTCGACGGGCTCGGCATCGAGCCGGGGCGGGCGCTGCGCGACCTCCAACAGGCGATTCTCAATCAGGATCCTGCGCTCGACATCGCCGTCTCCGACACTGCGCGGAGAACGGAAGCGCCGGCGACGGCTCGACGGTGGAAGCTCCCGTCCGGGACCGTCACGCTCCTCTTCGCCGACGTCGAGGGCTCGACCCGGCTCGTCTACACGCTCGGCGGCGAGCGCTACCGGGACGTCCGCACGCGCGCGCGCGCGCTCGTCCGGGCCGCCGCGACCAAGCATCGCGGCCACGAGGTGGACTGGGCCGGAGACGGTGTCTTCCTGGCATTCGAGCGTGCGCACGACGCAGCGGCGGCGGCCGTCGACCTCCAGCGTGCGCTGGCCGTCGAGCCCTGGCCCCCGGAGGAGGCCATTCACATGCGCATCGGCATCCACACGGGAGAGCCGGAGGTCAGCGACGAGGGATACGTGGGCCTGCGGATCTGCTCTGCGGCCCACGGCAGGCAGATCGTCGTCTCCCGGCTGACACGTGACTTCGTGGGCGACGATGCTCCGGAGATCTCGTTTCGACCTCTCGGAAGCCATCGCCTACGGGACGTCACGAGCCCGCTGCCCCTGTTTCAGCTGGTCGCCTCCGGAATCGAGGAGTCGTTCCCTCCCCTGCAGACGCTCGCCGGAGCGACGCTGCCTGCCTTGCATCACCGCCTCGTCGGACGGGCACACGATCTCGCCGTGATCGAAGCACTCGTCGCGCGTCCGGATGTCCGGCTCGTGACGATCACCGGGCCGGGTGGAGCGGGCAAGAGCCGCCTCGCCCTCGAGGTGGCGGGCGCGACCGCCGTCGAGCGGCCCGTCCACCTAGTCGGGCTCGCGCCCATTTTCGATCCCGACCTCGTGCCGGCGGCAATCGCGAGAACGCTGGGCGTCCGCGAGTCACCGGGGCGCTCGCTCGTCGAGAGCCTCTCGGAGGCGCTCGCGGACACGCGCGCACTGCTCTTCCTCGACAACCTCGAGCATCTCGCGCCTGCCGCGCGCCACGTGGCCGAGCTTCTCCAGCGTACGCCGGGGATCGACATCCTCACGACGAGCCGTGCGCCTCTGCGCCTGTCGGGCGAGCACATCGTCCGGCTCGCTCCGCTCGAGGTCGAGGACGCGGCGACGTTCTTCTTCGAGCTCGCTTCGGCGCGTGGGGTCGTGCTGCGCGAGGATGCGAGGCCCTCGATCTACGAGATCTGTCGTCGCTTGGACGGGCTCCCGCTCGCGATCGAGCTCGTCGCGGCGAGACTCGCGGTTCTCCCTCCGTCACACATCCTGAAGGCGCTCGACGAGGGGCTTGCACTCCAGATGGAAGGGCCGGTCGACCTTCCCGAGCGCCAGCGAACGCTGCGGGCCACGATCGAGTGGAGCTACGGCCTGCTCGACGAGCCCCAGCGCGAGTTGCTCGGGGCGCTCGCCGTCTTCCCGGGCGGCTGCTCGTTGGATGACGCACGCGCCATCGCGGAGACCAACGGGTCCTTCCTCGCCGACCTGGAGGCTCTCGTCGGTTGGAGCCTCATCCGTAGCGACGTGTCCGACGGCGACGTCCGGCTGTCGATGCTCGAGACCGTTCGTGAGGACGCGGAGGAGCGCCTGGGGACCGCGGGCAAGCTCGACCAGCTGAGGCGTCGGCACGCGCAACGGTTCCTCGAGCTCGCGGCGACCGGAGAGCTCGAGCTCTCGGGCCCGAATCAGGCCGAGTGGCTCGAGCGTCTCGAGCAGGAGCTCGACAACATCCGCGCGGCCCTCGACTGGTGCTTCGCCTCCGGTCGGGTCGAGGATGCGCTGCGTGCGATCTCGGGGCTCGAGCGCTTCTGGCGTGCCCACGGTCACGTGAGCGAGGCGCGTCGCTGGCTCTCGCTCGGACTCGGCCTGGCGGAAGACGTCGCCCGCGAGGTGCGAGCCGACGCGCTCTGGACAGCCGCTCGCCAGGCCGCCGCGCAAAGTGACTGGAGTGTGGCCCAGCCGTTGTTGGAGGACGCGCTCCAGCTGTTTCGCGAGCAGGAACGTGGGCGCGAGGTCGTGTTCGCGCTCGCCGAGCTCGGCTTCGTCGCGCTTCGCCAGAACGACCCGGCTCGGGCCGGAGCACTGTGCGAAGAGGCGTTGGACATCGCTCGCCAACGTGGAGACCCGCGGGCGACGTCGGGCGCACTGAGCATCCTCGCAGACGTATCGCGGACACAAGGCGATCACGCACGTGCTCTCTCGCTCTCCGAGGAAGCTCTCGCCCTTCGGCGTGGTCTCGGCGATCCCTTGCTCGTCGCAGATTCGATGTACCACGTCGGAGTTGCCGCCTTTGCGAGCGGCGATCTCGATCGTGCTGACGAGGTCTTCGCAGAGTCACTCGAGCTTGCGCGTGAGCTTGGCGACGCGCTGTATACGGCTGCCGCGCTCTGCATGCTCGGCACGGTGGCGCTCCTACGAGACGACCTGTCGCTGGCCTCGGACCGGCTCCACGAGAGCCTTGCGATCTACGGAGAGCTCTCCGACCGCCGTAGCACGGCCGAGTGCGTGTCGGCTCTGGGTGGTTATGCGGCTGCCATCGGACAACCCGAGGACGCGGTTCGCCTTTGGGGGGCTGCAGATCTCCTGCGCGAAGACAAGCCGCTCGAATACGCAGAGCCGGCGATCGAGGCGCGCTTCTCACCCGAGCTCGTCGAATCGCTGGGAGCCGACCGGTTCGCGGAGTTGCGGGCCGAGGGCAGACGACTCGGTCACGAGGGCGTCTTGGCAGCGTCGCACGCGGTTGTCGCGTCGCAAGACGCGGAGTAGGGTTGCCGAACCTGGAGGAAAGGAGAAGGAAGTGGCTCGTCCTGTGGCATTCGAAGGCAAGGTGCGGGTCGACCCAGACGACGATCGATCGGTCCTCGAAGGACTCGCACGGGCAATCGCGGACGCGGCGATGTCGGCGGCAAAGATCGGGGAGCTCGCCGCCGACGAAGAGACGTACTTCGACGTGTCCAGCATTCAGATCGGGGTGAGAGCTAATCCCGGTCCGACCTCGTACAAGGTCGTGATCACGCCGAGCGGCGGCGGCCCGTAACGGAAGTCAGTCGGTAGAAGCGGGCGTCGTCTGGGGCGAGCGCGTCTCGTTCATCGCCTTGAAGCCGCCGAGCTCGGCGACAGTCACGTCGGCCGCGACGGCGGCAAGCCCGAGGAGCGAGAGAACACGGCTGCGCTTGAGGATCCCGAGCAACAGGAACGCCCAGCCCCCGAGGCCCACGGGGCCGAAGGAGAGGCTGATCTTGCGCTCTTCGCTCATGCACTGATCCTAGAGATCCAAGGGGCGGCGGGATACCGGCCGCACCGCCCCCTCGTCGCTACTCCGGGTCCGTTTTGCTCCGGCGTCACCCCGCCCAGGCCGCGACCGCGGCCGGGAGCGAGACGGAGCCGATGCGGTCGATCATCTCCGCGTCGGCGGCGAACAGATTGTGGAGCGGAACGACTCTGATCTCGGGCGCTCCCGAGATCTGGAGCTCCGCAACGGCGGGCATCATGCGGTGCTCGAGGTAGCCGTGGAAGGCCTGCTCCGTTTGCCACACGTCGCACACCTCGAGCCCCTCGTCGGTCACGGCCGCCAGGTGCAGGACTTGGCCGGCAGCCGGATTCGCGTCGAGATCGAGTCTCGCCGCCAGCGCGTCGTACTGGTCCGAGGCCAACCCGGGCCAGTGCAGAAACATCGCGACTGCCATCCCCATCCTCCTTTTTCCCGGTCGCGTCAGGAACCGGTCACAGCGTAATGGCGAGGTCGGTCGTTGGCAACGAGCCCCATCAGCTCGCGAGCAGAGCTCGTGCGTAGTCGTGCGCGTCGAACGGGCGCAGGTCGTCGAGCCCTTCGCCCATTCCCACGAGCTTGACCGGAAGGCCGAGCTCGACCGCGATCGCGATTGCGACCCCGCCCTTCGCGCTCCCGTCGAGCTTCGTCAGAGCGACGCCTGTGACGCCGACCGATTCGCGAAAGAGCCGTGCCTGCTGAAGCCCGTTCTGGCCGGTCGTGGCATCGACGACGAGAAGCGTCTCATGCGGGGCACCCTCGATCCGGCCGGCGATGACGCGGCGCACCTTCTCGAGCTCGGTCATGAGATTCGTCTGTGTGTGCAACCGGCCGGCCGTGTCGACGATCACGACGTCTCGTCTTCGCGCACGCCCGGCCTCGACTGCGTCGAACGCGACCGCGGCCGGGTCGGCACCGCGAGGCGAGCCGACGAAGTCGGCTTCGGCCCGCTGTGCCCAGATCTCGAGCTGTTCTTCAGCCGCCGCGCGGAACGTGTCGGCAGCCCCCACGAGCACGGATCGACCGTGCTCGCGAAGCTTCTGCGCGAGCTTGCCGATCGTCGTCGTCTTCCCGGTGCCGTTCACCCCGACGACGAGGACGACGGTCGGCTGCGCCGAGACGTCGAACGCCGGCGGGGCGCCGAAGACCGCCTCCACCTCTTCCGCCAGAGCGTCCGCGAGCCGTCCGACCGCTCCTCGTGCCTCGAGCCGGCGGACGAGCTCGGCGGTCGCCTGCACGCCAACGTCGCTCCGGATCAACGCTTCCTCGAGCCGCTCCCACGCCGCGTCATCGCCGGAGTCGAAGGCGGCATTTGCGAGCTCTGTTGTGAGCGCGCGCCGGCTCTTCGCGAGCGACTCGCGCATGCGCGCGAAGAGACCCGACCGCTCGGGCTCGTCTGCCGTCGTGGGCTCGTCGCCCAGGAGCTCCGCCCAGGTGAGGCTCATGCAACCAGACTAAGCGGCTGCGTGTGCAGCCCGCGGAAGGCGCCGCGAGACGATCTGCGACGTCCCGTCTGGCCCCATCGTCACGCCGTAGAGCACGTCCGCCGCCTCCATCGTGCGCTTCTGGTGCGTGATGACGACGAACTGAGCGCGGTCGGAGTAGCGGCGCAGAAGCTCGACGAAGCGTGCGATGTTGGTGTCGTCGAGCGCGGCTTCCACCTCGTCGAGCAGGTAGAAGGCGCACGGACGAGCGAGGAAGAGCGCGAAGAGGAACGAGATCGCCCCGAGTGCCTTCTCGCCTCCGGAGAGAAGCGACAGGCGCGTGATGCGCTTCGCTGCGGGTCGGAGCTCGACCTCGACGCCCGGCTCGCCATCGTCGCCGTCTCCTTCGACGAGTCGTAGACGTCCTTCACCGCCCGGGAAGAGGGTGGCCGCGACTTCTTCGAAGTGCCCGGCGACCGCGTCGAAGGTCTCGGCAAAACGCCGCTCGACGGTCTCCGTGAGCTCCTCGCGCAGACGTGCGAGCTCCTCGAGGCTACGTTCGAGATCCTCGCGCTGAGAGCGGAGGTCGTCCAGCCGCTCCTTCTCAGCCTCGTACTCCTCCCGTGCGAGTGGATTGACCAGACCGAGAGCCCGCCGACGCGCTTCGAGTCGCGCAGCTCGAGACGAGAGCTGGTCACGATCGTCGCCCTTCGCCGCGGCGACAGCATCCGCCGACTCGAGCCGCCCGTGCGCCTCCTTTGCCTCCGCTTCGAGGCGGGCGAGATCGACCTCGACTGCCGTCGCCCGCTCGCTCGCATCCTCCAGCTCTCTCCGGACCTCGACCTCCGCCGCCCCCAGACGACGGAGCTCGTCCCCGAGCTCTCCTGCCCTGTGCGCTCCTGCGTCGACTCGGGCACGAAGCGGCGCCTCGAAGCGCTCCGCAATTGTCCTCGAAGCGCCGATCGTCGTCATGAGGCCCTGACCCGCGACGAGCAGCCGGTCGAGGGTCTCGCGCGCGACGGCCGGCCGCAGCGGGACTGGGGTCACTCGGCCGTAGGCAGCCTCCGCAGCCTGTGCCCGTCGGGCGGCCTCGGCCGCCGCGATCGTCGTCTCGCCGGCACGCCGTTCCAGCTCGACTGCCTCCTGCGCCAGCGCGCGTCGTCGCGCCTCGAGCTCGAGCATGACCGCCTCGGCCGTCTCGCCTGCAAACCAGAGCTCGCCGCGCGCCGGGTCATAGCCGAAGCCCTCGGCGGTGACGGACGGAACGCTTGCCTCCAGAAGATCGTGGAGCAGGACGACTGGGAAGCTCCGGACGACCTCTTGCGGGTCGCACCCGGCGAGCACGGTCAGGCTCCCCAGGCCGCGTCGGCGAGCGTCCTCGAGCAGGTCGAGACCCGCCCGCACATCGTCGACGACAATCGCGGACGCGCGCGCGCCGAGCGCGGCCGCGACGGCCCGCTCCGCGCCGGGCTCGACCTCGAGCGAGGCGAGCGCCAGCTGTGCGCCTTCCTCGGCAAGGGCTCGAGCTGCAGGAGGAAGCCCTTCCTGTTCTGCCAGGACTCGCTCGAGCCCTCGCAAGCGCTCCCTGGCCAGCCGCGCGCGCTCGATCAGCTCGTCTCGCTCGTGCGCGGCCTGCCGGGCAGCCGCGGCGGCCGCGGCGGCATCGCGTTCGAGCCGTCCAAAATCAGCTTCTCCCCCGGCGGACGGGTTGAGCGTCGCGAGCTCCGTCTGCAGGCGGTCGACGAGAGCTCCCGCCGACTCCGCGCGCAGCGCGAGCCGTTCGACACCGCCTTGCAGCCGATAGAGAGCCGCGACGGCATCCTCTCTCCGGCCCGCTGCGTCCGAGAGCTCGTCTTCGGCACGTCTCCGATCTTCGAGCAGTCGCTCGAGCCGCCCCTGGGCGCCCCGTCGGACGAGCGCCGCCGCGTCACGGCGAGCCTCCGTCTCCTCGCGGCGAGCGCCGACGCCGGCGAGGTCGAGCTCCGCGATTCGCGCGTGCAGCGCCGAGACCTCGACCGCCAGTTTCTCGGCGCGCTCCGCCGCCGTCGCCTGGAGCGCGAGCGGGCGCAGGCGCTTGCGCACCTCGTCCTCTACGTCCCGGGCGCGCTCCACCTGCAGCGAGACGCGCGCGAGCTTGAGCTCCGCGCGGTGACGGCGGCGCTTGAACTTGCCGAGCCCGGCGGCTTCCTCGACGAGGGCCCTGCGATCCTCGGGCTTCGAGGCCAGCACCTGTTCGACCTTGCCCTGCCCCACGATCGAGTGCATGGCGACTCCGAGGCCGACGTCGGAGAGCAGCTCGACGAGATCGGTTCGTCGCACCGGCGCCTTGTTGACGAGGTACTGGCCTTCGGCGCCGCGTACGAGCCTACGGGCGATGGAGACCTCGGAGAAGTCGAGCTCCGAGAAGCCACCGTCCTCGTTGTCGAAGACGAGCTCGACCTCGCAGTGGTCGACGGCCTTGCGGTTCGGGCCCCCGGCGAAGAGGACGTCGTCCGGCTTCTCGGCTCGCAGCTCGGACGGCGTCAGCGAGCCGGCAGCCCAGACGACTGCGTCGGCGACGTTCGACTTGCCCGATCCGTTCGGGCCGACGATCACGGCCACGCCAGGCTCGAGCGTGAGCTCGAGCGGGTCCGAAAACGACTTGAAGCCGCGGACGCGGATGGACTTCAGGTGCACCGGGGCCGAAGTATCGTCAGGACCGCGGACGACTCGTCGCACGTAAACGACCGATCGGAAGCAAACCTCGCGGCCGCGGAGCGGGCGCGCTTTAGGGATTTGGCGCGACCGGAATCTGCGCTAGCAGATTCAGGTCTTGCGCACTACTAGAAGACTTCGGGCGTCACCCCGAGTGCCTCGAGCGCCTCCCGCGCGGCCTCTTGCTCCGCAGCTTTCTTCGTCGAGCCTCGCCCCATCCCGAACTGGGCGCCTGCGACGTGCGCCGCGCAGACGAACCGACGGTCGTGCGGAGGGCCCTCGACCTCGAGCACCGTGTAGTGCACCTGCCGTCCGGTGCGCGCAAGGGCCTCCTGCAGCTCCGTCTTGTAGTCGACGTGGCTCGAGCGCGCGTACTCGATCTTCTCGCTGAACGCGGAGACGATCGCCGGCTCGATTCGCTCGAACCCGTGCTCGAGATAGAGCGCGGCGATCGCCGCCTCGAGCAGGGCGGCAAGCACATTGCGGCTGCGGGAGATCCGCTCGAGCTCGTCCTTGGAGATGTCGCCGGCACGCTCGGCGAGACGCTCTCCGAGCCCGAGATCCTTCGCGACGAGCGCGCAGCTCGCCCGCGACACAACGTGGGCCCTGATCTTCGCGAGCCGTCCCTCTGACGCGTCGGCGAAGCGGTCGAAGACGGCTCGAGCGATCGCGAGCTCGAGAACGCTGTCGCCGAGAAACTCGAGACGCTCGTAGGAGTCCGCGCGCTCGTCCGCCCAGGAGGCGTGCTTGAAGACCTGCTCCAGCCGGGCCGGCGGGAGCTCGGCGATCAGTCGACCGAGCTCGTGCGGCCCGTTCTCGTCAAGGCTGGTGGGCGATGACGTAATCGATCGCCTTACCGACTGTCGTGAGCTCGCGCGCATCGTCGTCCGGGATCTTCAGGTCGAACTGATCCTCGAGATCCATGACGACCTCCACGAGGTCGAGCGAGTCGGCGCCGAGGTCTTCCTCGAAGGACGCATCTTCCGTGATCTCGCTTTCGTCGATACCGAGCTTCTCGCTCAGCGCGCTCTTGACCTGCTCGAGAATCTCCTCACGCGAGTGTGCCACTGCAAAACCTCACTTTTGGGGCGCCTGGGATCGTGGAGCGCGCCGATGCTACCACGCTAATCGCGGAAAACCACGGCTCCGGCGCATCAGCCTTGAGGCGACGCGACGCGCTCCGGCACCCGTTCGCCGAGCCGCTCGACCACGCGATGCTCGACGCCGCGCGCGGCGAGACGAATGGCGTTCGCGATCGCGAGCGACGAGCTCGAGCCGTGAGCGATGACGACCAGGCCGCGCAGCCCGAGAAGGTAGGCACCGCCGTACGTCTCAGGATCGAGCCTGTGGCGAACACGTTGTGCCGCAGGCCGGATGAGAAGCCCCCCCAACCTTCCACGCACGCTCGACTCGATCTCGGCCCGAATACCCTCGAGGAGACTCCGGATCGTTCCTTCGATCGCCTTGAGGGCGATGTTTCCGGTGAAGCCGTCGGTGACGACGACGTCGACCTCGCCCTCGAGGAGCGAACGGCTCTCGGTGTTTCCCGTGAAGCGAAGCCCACTCGCGCGAAGCAGCTCGTGAGAGTCGAGCGTGAGCTGGTTTCCCTTCTCGTCCTCCTCGCCGATCGAGAGCAGGCGGACCTCGGGATCGGAGACCTCGAGAATCTCCTCCGCGAACACCGCACCCATGTGCGCGAACTGGACGAGATGCTCCGGGCGAGCGTCCGGGTTCGCGCCTGAGTCGATGAGCACGACCGGCTTCAGGCGTGCCGGGATCACGACGGCGATCGCCGGTCGGAAGACACCGGGGAGCCGGCGGATGTGGAGGAGCGACGCCGCCAACATCGCCCCTGTGCTCCCGGCCGAGACGACCGCCTCGGCCTCTCCCTCTGCGACGGCCCTGACCGCCCGGACGAGCGACGAATCGGATTTCGCTCGTACGGCCTCGACGGGGGACTCGTCCATCTCGATGGCCTGGGTCGCCTCGACCAGAGGCAATCCGAGCGTGTCGAGACCGGGCGGGCCGAACAGGACGGGCTCGATCCCGGCCGAGGCCGCTTCGGCCGCGCCGGCGACGATCGTCTCCGGACCGCGGTCTCCGCCCACTGCGTCGACCGCGACCCGAGCCACCTACGGAGTATTACGGAGCCTGGAGGCCGAGCGGCTCGACGTCGCGGCCCCGGTACGTCTTGCAGTTCGGGCAGACGTGGTGGGCGCGCTTGGGCTGCCTGCAGTTCGGGCAGACCTGGAGGCGGGGGGCTTGAATCCCGTGCTGCGCGCGGCGCTTGTCGCGCCTTGCCTTCGACGTTTTCCGCTTCGGAACGGCCATTGGCGGTTGCGCACTATAGCGGGAGGGCTAACTCCCTCGTTGGGGCGACGCTCTCCAGGAAACGCCGGTCGTGCGAGACGACAACCAGGGTTCCCTGGTAGCCCGCGAGCGCCGATTCGAGCTGCTCGATGGCCTCGACGTCCAGGTGGTTCGTGGGCTCGTCGAGCAGAAGCAGGTTGACGCGTCGCGACTGGAGCTCCGCGAGATGCGCGCGAGTCCGCTCGCCCGGCGAGAGCGTCGAGCACGCGCGACCGACGTGCTCGGCGCCCAGACCGAACTTCGCGAGCAAGGTGCGTGCGGCCTCGGCCGAAAGCTCCGTCCGCTGGCAAAAAGCGTCGAGCAGCGGCGCAGCGGTTCCGTACGCACCTCGTCTCTGGCCGAGCTCACCGATCCTGGTCTTGCGGCCTACCGTCCGCCGCCCCATGAGGAGTGGAAGCTCATCGGAGAGCACGGCGAGCAGAGTCGACTTCCCGCTCCCGTTCCGACCCGTGATCGCCAGCCGCTCCCCGGGAACGAGGTCCAGTTCGAGCGGTCCCAGCCGGAACGCTCCTCGGCCGACGACCGCTGCTTCGAGCCGGAGGACGAGGTCGCCCGCGCGGGCGCCGCCTGCGAGGGAAAGGCGGAGCCGCCACGGCTCGAAGGGTTTCTCCGGGAGCTCGTTGCGCGCGAGCTGCCGCTCCGCCTGGCGGACCTTCGTCTGCAAGGCGTGGGTCGCCCTGCGATCGGCGCCCCCGGTGCTCTTGCCGAGCGAGTCTCCCTTCCCGCGCGCCTCGGTGCGTCGTTTCGCGAGGAGCTCCGCGACGTGCCGGCGGCGATTGACCGCCTGCTCGTACTCGGCGTAGGCGGCGCGACGCTCGGCCTCCCGAGCGGCGGCGTAGTCGGTCCAGCCACCGGCCCACTCGTGCACGCAGTGGGTCGCAGGCTCGATCTCGACGATCCGGCTCACGATGCGATCGAGCAGCGCGCGGTCATGGGAGACGACCACTAGCCCGCCCCGGTATGCGCCGAGGAAGCGTTCGAGTCGCTCGAGGCCGTCGAAGTCGAGGTCGTTGGTCGGCTCGTCGAGCAAGAGCAGGTCGAAGCGGGAGAGCAGGATCGCGGCGAGCGCCGCTCGCGCCGCCTCGCCACCCGACAGCTCGCTCGATCGCCGGTCGAGAGCGAGCGAGAGGCCGAGGTCGGCACAGGTCGCCCGGGCGCGCGCCTGGAAGTCTCCCCCGCCGAGTGAGAGAAAGCGCTCGAGTGCTTCGGCATAGCGATCCGCCGCTTTCGCGTCCGAGGCGAGCGCCTCTGCGCTCGTGTGCAGCGCGGCTTCGGCCGCTGCCACTCCCGTCTGCCGGGCCAGCGCACCCAGGATCGACTCGCCCGCCCTTCTCTCGGGCTCCTGTGGGAGGTAGCCGACGGTCAGCGAGGGCGGCGTGCGCACGACACGTCCTGCGTCCGGGGCTTCGAGACCTGCGAGCACGCGCAGCAGCGTCGACTTGCCCACTCCGTTCGGGCCGACGACTCCCACCCGTGACTTCGAGTCGACGACGAGCGTGGCCTGCTCGAGAACTGCTTGCGCGCCGTGGTGCTTCGACACTCCGGCGAGTTGAACCGGCAAGACGGAACCTCCTGACCGTACGAACGTGCGCGCGAGGCGCGCGAGAGAGTCGTGGTGAGCCGGTCAGTCCGTCATAAGACGGCGCCGAAGCGCCGCCCCCATGGTAACGAGAGGTCAGGCAAACGCCATCAGCAGGTCTCCGGTCTCCAGAAACGTCGCGTCACAGCTTTCGAACGCGAGCCGCCGAGCCCAGGAGTTCTCGTACGGCCTTGTTCGCGCATCGTTAGCGATGTAAGGGCTTCGCAAAAGTCGGGCGTCCCTCGCCCAGGACCGGGGTACGGGTGGCTGCGAGAAGCGAAAGCGACCAAAGGAGGGCAGTGATGTACCGCGTCCTTCGCTCCAGTGGCCGCAGACGTCCTCTCACGTCACAGACGTTTGCGACCCTCGTACTCGTCGCCCTGGCATCTGTCGTCGGAGTGCCGCTCCTTTCCGGCGCCTCGGCCGCCGCGACGAGCCAGGCGAAACCCGTGAACACGAGTGGTCCGACCATCTCCGGATCGGCCCAGGAGAACGCCCGCCTGCAAGCGGATCCCGGCACCTGGTCGGGCGACCAGCCGATCACCTTCACGTTCCGCTGGCTCCGCTGCTCGACGACGGGCGGGGACTGCATCCAGATCTCGGGTGCGAAAGCTGACAACTACGTCGTCCGCTCGGGCGACGTCGGCAAGACGCTGCGCGTCCGGGTGACGGCGAGGAACGACGCCGGCTCGGCGTCCGCCCTCTCGGCCCGTACGGACGTCTTGCAGGCCGCGTCCGAACAGGGGCCGAACGGCCGGATCCGGCTGCCAAGCGGCGAGACCTCGATCGCCGCGTCGAGCATCCTGCGGGACGAGCGTATGATCGTCTCGCAGGTCCAGTTCGATCCGAACGTCGTCACGAGCCGAGCGCAGCTAATTACAATCCGCGTCAGGATCGCCGACACGCGCGCCTTCGTCGTCCGCGACGCGACCGTGTTCGTGAGGTCGACGCCACGCGTGACGACCGGAAACCGCCTGCAGACTGCAACGGACGGCTGGGCGACGTTCCAGCTCCAGCCCCTGAGCACTTTCCCGGCCAAACGCGGGGCGGTGCAGTTCTTCGTCAAGGCCTACCGCCCGGGTGATCCGGTGCTCGCAGGGGTTGCGGGCTACCGGCTCGTCCAGGTCATCATCCGCCCGCAATAGTCCCGAACGAACGGAGGCGGCCCGCTTCGGGTCGCCTCCACTCCTCGCCACCCGCGCCAAACGCGCATCGAAAGGCGGATTTCTTTAGCGATTCGTGGGGCTGTCGTAAGGAGTCGGCAAGAGCGAGCAGACAAAGCCGCGCCGAGGCGTCATACCTGTCGGAGGGAAAAACGGAAGGAGGGAACGACATGGTTCCTATCCGCAACGGGCGCCGTTCACGAGGAAACCCGGCGCAGGCACTCGGTCGGGCCGCGCTGGCACTCGTCCTCGGCGCGCTCGTCCTACCGACAGCGGGCGGTGCGTCCGCCCAGGCGACCGGACCGAAGAACACCGCCGAGCCCGCAGTCAGCGGTCGCGCGGAGCAAGGCCGGACGCTGTCGACCACGCAAGGAAGCTGGACGGGAAGCACGCCGATGTCGTTTGCGTACCACTGGGTTCGCTGCGGCACGGACGGAGGGCTCCCGGACGGCAGCAACTGTGTCTTCCTGCCGGGCGCGACCAAGTCGAAGTACACGCTCGTCGCGGCAGACGTCGGGTTCCGCATGCGCGTACGCGTGACCGCGACGAACTCGGCGGGATCGTCCACCGTCGCCTCGAATCCCACGGCAGTCGTCGTCGGGCCGCCGGTCAACACCTCGAATCCGGCGATCCAGGGATCGCTGGTGACCGGATCGGTGATCACAGCCAATCCCGGAACCTGGGTCGGGCGGCAACCGATCCAGTTCTCGTACCGCTGGCTGCGCGGAAACTGCGTCGTGGTCGCGAGCGGCCGTACGTACCGGCTCGGCTCCTCGGACCTCAACCACAAGATGCGTTTCAACGTCACCGCGTCGAATGCAATCGGTTCGAAGACGGTCACGTCCGGGGAGTCGCCGGTCGTGACTGCGCCACTTCCGTCGGGCGCGATCAAGCTCCCGAACGGACAGATCTCGATCCCGGTGACGAGCATTCCCTCCGATCAGCGGATGTTCGTCGCGCAGGTCGGGTTCACCCCGAATCCGGTACGCAACCGGAAGCACGTGATCGCCGTGCACGTCAAGATCCAGGACACCAGGGGCTACGTGGTTCGAGACGCGCTCGTCTTCGTACGCTCGACTCCCCGGGTCACGACGGGCGGCAGGCAGCCGACTGCGATGGACGGCACGGTGACCTTCCAGCTCGTGCCGCTCGCGAGCTTCCCGGCGAAGCGGGGCAACGTCCAGTTCTTCGTCAAGGCGTACCGGACGGGCGATCCGCCGCTCGCCGGAGTCGCCGGTTATCGATTGGTTCAGGTCGGGCTCGCGACGGGGCGGTAGTCGGAGGAGAGGGGCGGCCTCCACCGCCCCTCTCCGAGACCTCAGAGCCGGTCGCGCAGGCTCTCGAGAGCCGCCCAGCGCGGATCGAGCCCGCGCCCCGCGTGCTCGTGCGGCTCGACGTTCAGGTCCTTGCCGCAGACCGGACAGAGCCCGGCGCATTCCGGTCGGCACAGGATCTGCTCCGGCAGCTCGAGCGCGATCGCGTCTCGTGCCCAGGCGCTCAGGTCGAGCCTGTCGTCGACAACGTAGTCGGAACGGCCGTCGTCCCCGGCATCCGCCGACGGATCGTGGAACTCGCGCGCGGCGATGCGGAGCTCGACCTCCGCGTGCCCGAGACAACGCATGCAGGGACCCGACAGTCTCGCCTCGAGCGCCAGCCGGAAGACGGTGCCGCCGGAGATCTCGGCGATCTCGAGGTCCACAGGCAACGCGTTCGGCGAAGCGTCGTACCGCTGCCCGCCGAGCACGAACGGGTCGAGCTCGACGTCGACCGTCTGCTGTCGTACCTCGCCGGGACGAAGGCCGAGCGTGCGCAGATCGATCGAAGTCATGTCCGGAGGGTAGCGCCGGCCGGTGGCCGCGCCGGCCCCCTCGCTTTGATTAGCTCCCGGCCTGCTAATTTAGGCTTCGATCATGGAACCTGATCGTTGGCTCGGGCTCGACCTCCGTCATCTCATCGCGCTCAAGACCATCGCCGACACCGGATCGTTCGGGCGCGCAGCGGATCGGCTCGGGTACACGCAGTCCGCCATCTCGCAGCAGATCGCAGCGCTCGAGCGTGTCGTCGGCCTGAAGCTGATCGATCGCCCGGGGGGCCCGCGACCCATCTCTCTGACCGAGGCAGGGCAGATCCTCCTGAGGCATGCCGAGGCGATCGAGGCTCGGCTGCACGCTGCAAAGGCCGACATGGAGGCGCTGAGCGCAGGCGAGGCAGGACGACTGAGGGTCGGCACGTTCCAGAGCGCCGGCGCCCGCATCCTCCCCGTTCTCCTGCGGCGGTTCTCGGAGGCGCACCCGCAGGTCGAGATCTCCCTGCAGGAGTCCTCCGACGAGGACGACCTGCTCGAGATGGTCGAGCGGGGGGAGCTCGACGTCACCTTCAACACGCTGCCTGTCTCGAGCGGGCCTTTCGAGACCGTCGAGCTCCTGAGCGACCCGTACGTCCTCGTCGTCCCCGCGGGCTCTCCGCTCGCCGCAGCGACACGTGCTCCGTCGCTCAAGGAAATCACGCTCCAGCCCCTGATCGGCTTCAGCCGGTGCCGGGCGATGGACGCGGTCGAGTCCCAGTTGACGTCGTCGGGGCGTGCGCCGAACATCGTCTTTCGGTCCGATAACAACGGAACGGTGCAGGGCCTTGTCGGGGCGGGAGTCGGGGTCAGCGTGGCGCCGCTCCTCACGGTCGAAGCGGACGACCCGAGTGTGGTGGTTGTCGATCTCGCGGGGCGCATCGCACCGCGGGTGATCGGTCTCGCATGGCATCGCGACCGGCACCGAAGCCCTGCGGCGGACGCGTTCGTGGAGACTGCGATCGCGGTCTGCAGCGAGCTCTCCGCAGCCTCGGCGGCCGCGTAGACTCGCTACGAAGGCTCTGCTGCCGCGCCCCGAACCGTCATCGCGGCCGAGCTCACACCGCCGACGCCCAGGCCCGCGAGCTCTGAGCGAAGCCGCTCGCGCGCCCGATGGAGCGCGACGTCGACTGCTCCCGACTTCATCGCGAGCAGCTCTCCGATCTGGCGCGTGCTGAGATCGGCGCCGTACCGGAGCGCGATGAGCTCGCGGTCGAGGTCGCCGAGGGCCGCGACCGCGGCTCCGACCGAGAGCCGCAGAAGGGCCTCGCTCTCGAGCTCGTCCGATGCCGCAGGCTCCCCGACGTCGCCCGCTGGGAGCGGCCTCCCGCGCAGGAAGTCGTCGACGCACGAGCGGGCGATTCCGATGAGCCAGCTCTGCGGCCTGCCTTTCCGCGGATCGAAGCTCGAGCGGTAACGGAGGGCCCGCTCGATCGTCGTGCTCGTCACGTCCTCGGCGTCCGGGCCGTCGCCGATCCGGTAGGCGACGTACGAGTAGACCCGCCGGATCAGCGGTTCGGGGTCCGCGAGGGGATCGTGCGACATGGCAGTCAACTTGTACGCCTCAGAGCCGGAATTGTCGCCTATCCCTTCGTCGCATCTTTGAGCCTGGCGGCTGCTTCTGCGATCTCGGCGCTGCGCGGGTAGAGGGCGCGGGCGTGCGCGAAAGCGGCCGCGCGTGTCCTGTCCTTCGTCGCCAGGGCGAGCCCGAGCCATGCCCGCCACTCTCCGGAGTCCACCGAGATCGCGTGCCGGTAGCTCGCCGCAGCGTCCTTGGAGTCTCCGGCCGCAAGCTGCGCGTCCCCGCGTGAGATCAGCGGCCAGGGGGACCACGGCATGAGCCTGCGCGCGCGGTTCGCGTCGTCGATGGCGCTCACGTACGACTTGTCCGTGACGGCGGTCTGCGCGCGAGCGAGGGCACCGTTCCCGAGATAGGCGACGATCATCGCCATACTCGCGAGGACCACGGCCACAGTGGCGCCGACGCGAAAGCCTTTCCCGACGACTCGTGTGGAGCTCGCACGAGCCGCAACCACCACGAGCGAGCCGATGAGGAGGGCCGTCAGGGTGACGCCCGAGAGCTCCCAGTCCCAGTCGACCCCCGCGTGGACGAGGAACGCCGCGTACGCCGCGAGCGCCGCGGGCAGCATCGCCTGACGCCTCACCAGAAAGCCCGCACCGACCGGAACGAGAAGCGCGCAGACGAGGAGCGCGAGCCCGAATGGACCGAGCTCGGCAAGCGTCTCGACGTACAGGCTGTGTGCGTCGCGAACCTTGAAGCTCGCGTCCTTCTGGCTCTGCCAGTAGCGCTCGAAGGTCCCGGCGCCTGCGCCGGTCCAACGATGAGCCCGGTAGTCGTCCCGCGCCGCAGCCCAGAGCTCGGCGCGCCCGTTCCCCGAGAAGCTGAAAAGACGACTGTTGAGGCTCGTGGAGCCCGTGCCGTGCGGCGAGGCGCTGAAGGCGTTCCGGGCGTGCCTCGTCATCGAGACCGGCCCTCCCTCGCGCATGAAGACTCCCGCGAGGACGACGAGCAGGACGACGACGAGCGCCGTTCCGCACGCGAGCCGGACGGCCCGAGGCACCGCGATGCGCCTCTGCAGGAGGTCGAGGACGAGCATCAGCCCCACCTCCGCTGCGATGAGCACGACGAGCAGCGCAGCAAGACGGTGACCCGCCGTGGAGCTCTGAGCGAGTGACGCATCATCGTGCGTCAGGGCGTACGGGCGAGACGCGAGCAGCACACCGAGGGCTGCCGGCCCTGCGAGTACGAGCGTCGTGGCGACCGTCCGCAGCCGCCTCGGAGTGAACGCGACGAGAACTCCCAGGCCGAATGCGAGCGCGAGCCACGAGCCACGGCTGTACGTGTAGTAGACGGTCGCCGCAAGCGGGACGAGCGATCCGGCCGCCCCGGCCCGTACCCATCTCGTCTTCGCGTCGACGGCGACGCCGACCGCGAGGAGCGCACCCATCGCAGCGAAGATGCCGAGCGTGTTCCAGTAGCCGACCGGGTCCGAGAGCCGGTAGCCGGCGACCGGGTCGTAGCTGCCGAGCCGGTCCGGGAACAGGCGCGTGGCGAGCGCATAGGTCGAGACCACGGTGATCGAAGCCAGGATCAGTCCGGCGAGCCGCGGCACGTGCTCGCGCCGCGCGAGGGCGATCACCGCCGTGACGCCGGCGAGCACCAGCAGGGTGCGCTCGAGCTCGAGCACACTTTGCGCGGCCACGGTCGACCAGGAGATCGAGAGCCCGACCCAGCAGGTGAACGCTGTCAGCAACCCGAGGAACAGGGCGTCGATCCGGCCCGCGTCGGTACGCCCGCTGATGACGATCCAGAGCCCGGTCACCCAGAGCAGCAGGGTCGCGCTGAGGCCCCAGGACGTCGGGAAGTACCCGCCCTGCGCGGAGGCGAGGCCGACAACTGCACCGGCGGTGACGAGCGTGACGGGGAGCGCGAGCTGCATGCGAACGACGGCGCCCGGCGAAGCGCCCTCGCGCACGAGCGTCTCTGCACCCTCGGTCGCCGTCATCGTCTCTCAGTGTGCCCGGTTCCGTCCAAAAGAGGGATAACCCGCGCGTAAGGTTCTCGCCTCGCGACCGGTAGTAGTGGGTAGAGAACGCGAACACGCACACCGCTGGGGCGGTGAGGGAGGTTGGGAAGTGAGAAAGATCTGGAAGCGAGAGGGTGACGCGGTCGAGCATGTCCTCCGTGCAGCGCGGCCGGAAGCCCGAAGTGAGCTCGTCGCCGAGCTGGTCGACCGGTCTACGCCCGCAGCTCCGGTGCGCCGGTGGTCGAGGGTCGCCTTCGCGACCGCATTGACGGTCTTCATGCTCGGGTTCTTCGCATCGTTCGGCGGGCTCGGCTATGCCGCCGCGAACATGCAGAGCGCCACGAGGACCGTGACGCGGATCGTCGTGCCGGCGAAGACATCGAAGGTGATCGTCCGGAAGACGCAGTCGGCGGGTCAGGACCAGTACGGCAACCAGCAGTACACGCCGCCCGCGGCGAAGCCGAAGCCGGCCAAGGTCATCGAAGTCGCCGGAATCTCGACCCAGCAGCCGTCCTCGACTTCGAGCGAGCTGCCCTTCACTCGGAGCTACGACTGCGCTCGGTTTGCTGCTCCTCTCACTCGGCATCCTTCTGCGCCGACGCGAGAGCCGCGCGAAGTAACACGATCCACGCTGAAGGTAGAAGAGCCTGCGAAAGCGGGCTCTTCTACGTGCGGGGGACATACGGCCGACCGTCTCGCGGAGTGACGCGCACCGGTTTCGCCCACACGATGTAGCGGTGCGTCGCGAAGAAGCGAGGATGGCACGCCTGGAGCGCGACGACCTCGTGGTGATGTGAGCGGAGAACCCAGAGGGCGTGGGCGTCGACGATCTGGTGGCCCGTAACTCTGTACTGAAAGTTCCCGTACGGCATCCGCAACGTGACCGGATCGCCGGGCCGCAGCTCGTCGATATGGGCGAACGGAGCCAGATACGTCGTTCGGTGCCCGGCAATGTAGATGAGCTCCCCTTCGCCGGGCATGAACGTTCGCTGGTCGCGGCCTGGACCCTTGCGGAGCGTCGCCGTATCCGTCCCGTTGACCAACACCATGTTCAGGCCGAGCCGGGGCACGGCGATGCGACCGATCGCGGCGCCCTGTGCCGCCTGGGCCCGGAAGCGGCGCGCGTCCAGCCTCATGACGCTCTCCGCCTGGGCGACGGACGCGCGCGGCGGAAGGCGATGTCCGTGGTACCGCGACGAAAGTGTCGCGTACTCGTGCGTCAGCTTGTGCTGCTGCCAGCGCGTATAGATGGAGGTGAACGGGTCGTTCCAGCGCCAGACGACGAACGTCCAGACGAGCACGAGTGCGCCGACGACGATCAGCGCGGTAGAGAGCGCCCGCAGCACGCGCCTCCGTCCGGCCGGTCGCGCTGATGTCTCCAGCCGCTCCGCCGTTGTCACCGACGCAGGGTAGACGGCCGATCCGAAGCCGTCGATCGAAGTGCGTTCCTGCGAACGCGCCGACAAGGCCGCGAAGCGGCCGTCGTCAGGGCGATCGGAATCTGCGCGAGCGATTCTCGATCATGAACCGTCCACGCAGCTCGCTGTGAGAACGCGAGCACAAGGCCGCGAAGCGGCCGTCTTTAGGATCTTGCGCGATCGGAATCTGCGCGAGCAGATTCCGATCTTGCGCACTAATCAGTACGGCTGCTCGTTGTCCGAGGAGGGCCCGATCCCGGCGACGACCGTCTCCTGCGAGCGCTCCTGGAGCCGCTCGCGCCCTCGCTTGACAGCCGTCAGGAACTTGTCGAGGTTCACCTCGAGCGTGGAGAGGATGCTGTCGGCCCAGTCCTCCATCTCGAGGCGCGTCTCGCGCGCCTGCCGGCGAGCGTCGTCGACGATGTCGTCGGCCTGCCGCTCGGCGAGCTTCACGATCTCGGTCTGCGACGCTTCGCGCATCGCCTGTTCGCGGGCTTCCTGGATGATCCGGTCGCACTCCCGCTTCGCCTCGGCGAGCATCTCCTGCCGCTCCTTCACGATCCAGCGGGCCTGCTTGATCTCCTCGGGGATGGTGGCGCGCATCTGGTCGAGGATCTCGTAGATCTCCTCACGGTCGAGGCGCACCTGGTCTGTCAGGGGGACGGCCTTCGCGTTGTGCACGAGGTCGTCGAGCTTGTCGATGAGCACGAGTACGTCCATGGGCGGAAAAGTCTACTCGGACGATGGGACGGGAGCCTCCGCCCCCGCGCCAGCTACTCCTGAGGTGACAGCGGTGCGCCGGGCCGGCCGTCCGGATAGAGCTCCACGAATCGCTGCGCCACCGCCGCCGGCACGAGCTCCTCGACCTTCCCGCCGAAGGAGGCGATCTCCTTGACCCCACTCGAGGAGACGAAGCTGTACTGCGGGCTGGCCATGACGTACACGGTCTCGATCTCGGGTGCGAGCTGCCGGTTCAGGTGGTTCATCTGGAACTCCCACTCGAAGTCAGAGATCACGCGCAGCCCTTTCACCATCGTCTTCGCGCTGTGCTTGCGCGCGAAGTCGACCACGAGCTCGGAGAAGACGTCGACCACGACGTTCTCGATGCCGTTCAGCGCGTCCTCGAGGAACGCGACGCGTTCCTCCACCGAGAACAGCGTCGCCTTGTGGTGCGGGTCGCGAACGACGCCGACGACCACGCGGTCGAAGATCAGCGCCGCGCGCCGGATGATGTCGATGTGCCCGTTGGTGACGGGGTCGTAGCTGCCAGGACAAATCGCGGTGATCATGGTCTTCGGTAGAGGGTGATTCGGGCGGAACCGTAACGGCGCGTCGTGACGAGGTCGAGCGGCAGGTCCGGCTCGACCCTCGCCGCGGACTCGACGACTGCAACCCCGCCGGGCTCGAGCAGGTCGGGTAGAAGCTCGGCGAGCGTGCCCGAGTGGCCGTCCCACTCTTCGTACGGGGGATCGGCGAGGACGAGACGGTACCGGTGTCCTCTTCCCCGCTCCTCGCGCAGCACGTGCGCGACCTCGCGGCACAGAACGACGGCAGACGTGAGGCCGAGCTTCTCGAGATTGCGCGTAACGACGGCGCACGCAGCGCGATCGTTCTCGACGAACACGCAACGCGCCGCGCCGCGCGAGAGCGCTTCGATGCCCATCGCTCCCGAGCCCGCGAAGAGATCGAGCACCTGCGCATCCTCGACGGGGCCGACGAGTGCGAAGGCCGCCTCACGGACGCGGTCGCCGGTGGGACGCGTGACGACTCCGCGTGGAGCCGAGATCCGGTGCCCTTTCCGGGAGCCGGCCACGATGCGCACGTTAGGGGCCTGTCCGGAAAGTGGCCGCGGTGGGTAACACGCAGCACGTGCCGCGAGGCAAGGACGCAGGGAGCGCCAATACTGAGGCGAAGTATTGGTGCGACCGAGTACGCAGCCTCGGGGCGCGTGCTACGTGGGAGGCGCCCTGGTTCACTTTCCGGACAGGCCCCTAATGCTCGCCCAGATGGTCCGCGTCGCCGAGCAGCCGGTCGACCTCGTCCGCGAGCGGACCGCCGTCCTCGAGCGAGCGTGCGGCCTCGCGGGCCCGTTGCAGGAGATTCTTGTCGCGGCGCAAGCGCACGAAGCGGAGGTCGGAGAAGCCCGACTGCCGCGCACCCAGGAGCTGCCCTTCCCCGCGTATCTCGAGGTCGCGCTCGGCGAGCTCGAAGCCGTCGGTTGTCTCCACCATCGCCTCCAGCCGTTCGACCGCGCTCTCGGTCAGCTCCTCGCGCGCGCGGGAGACGAGCAGGCAGTAGGACTGTTCGGCTCCACGGCCAACACGGCCCCGGAGCTGGTGCAGCTGTGCGAGGCCAAAACGGTCGGCCTCCTGGACGATCATGATCGTCGCGTTCGGAACGTCGACGCCAACCTCGATCACCGTCGTGGCCACGAGCACGTCGAGCTCGCCCGCTTTGAAGCGCGCCATCAGGCCGCGGCGCTCGACCGTGCCCAGACGACCGTGCAGGCATCCGACTCGGTACCCCTCGAGCTCCCCGCCGCGAAGCCTCTTCGCCTCGGCTTCGGCGGCACGGGCGATCTGCGTCTCCGACTCCTCGATCAGCGGACAGACGACGAACGCCTGCCGCCCGTCGTCGAGATGACGACGGAGCCGCCGGTAGGCCTCTGAGCTGCGGTCCTCGGTGACCCATGCGGTCACGACCGGTTTCCGGTTCTCGGGGAGGACGGCGAGCTCACTCGTCTCGAGATCGCCGTACACCGTGAGCGCGAGCGTGCGCGGGATCGGCGTCGCCGTCAAGTGCAGGACGTGCGGGCTCCGACCTTCGACCAGGGCACTGCGCTGACGGACGCCGAACCGGTGCTGCTCGTCGACGACTGCGACGGCGAGGTCGTGGAAGTCCACTTCCTTCTGGATGAGCGCGTGCGTGCCGACGACGATGTGCGCGTCACCGGAAGCGATGAGCTGACGCACGGTGGCATGCTCCTGCGCCCGCAACGAGCTCGTCAGCAGCGAGACGCGGACTCCGAGCGAGCCGCAGAGTTGGTCGAGCGTGAGGAAGTGCTGCTCGGCGAGCGTCTCGGTCGGCGTCATGAGCGCACCCTGCCGTCCAGCCTCGACCGCCCGTAGCAGGGCGTAGAGCGCGACGACCGTCTTTCCTGAGCCGACGTCCCCCTGGAGCAGCCTCTGCATCGGCTTCGTTCGCGCGAGATCGGCGTCGATCTCCTCGATCGCACGCTCCTGATCTCCCGTCAGAGTGAAAGGAAGGCCGGTGCGATAGCGCTCGAGCAGCGCTCCGGGCGGGCCAAGCGCTTCGGCCGACGCCTCCTCCCTGATCGCCGACTGTCGGAGCAATGCGAGCTGGAGGACGAGGAGCTCCTCGTACGCGAGACTGCATCTCCCGATCTCGGCCTCGGCGAGCGAGCGAGGACGATGAAGTGCTACGAGCGCATCCGAGCGCAGCGGGAGGTGCTCGAGCGTCCGGAGCGATCCCCGGAGCGGGTCTCCCGGATCCCGCACGAGCCGGAGCGCCTGCGTCCGCAGCTCGCGCAGCTTCTTCTGCGAGAGATCCTCCGTCGACGGGTAGACGGGAGCGAAGGCAGCCGTCTCCTCCTCGCCCTCCAGGTCGTACGACGAGACAGCGAACCCGTAGCGGTTCGATCGTCCGCGCAGGCGTATGCGCGTTCCCGGCACGAGCCGGCTCTCGACCCAGGGCTGGTTGAACCAGGTCGCCTTGATCTCGCCCGACTCGTCCGCGATCTGCGCCGTCAGGATCTGCAGGCGGCCCCGCCGCCGGCTGGAGCACGAGCGCACCGCCCCCTCGATCACGGCCTCCTCGTCGCCGAAGAGCTCCGAGATGCGCTTGCTTGGGACCGGCGCCTCGTACCGCCGTGGCCCTTGCCAGAGGAGATCGCCCACCCGCATGAGGCCAACTCGCGCGAGACGGCGCGCGATCGTCGGACCGACGCCCTGCAGACCGTCGACCGGTGCCTCGAGCCGTTCCTGGCGAGGAGCGCTCGGCGTGCGCGGCCAGGCATCGAGTGTCTCGAGACCGGCGAAACCCACCGGGAGTCGCACGGCAGCGCGCGTCGCTCGTTCCACGGCGCCACTATAGGTCCGCCCGCGGCTCCTACGGCGTCAGGCTCCCGACGTGTCTGGGGCGCGTCAGGCGTCCTGGAGCCAGAAGAAGCCGACGGCGCCGGGGCCGGCGTGTGTTCCGACGACTGCGCCGAGGATCGCGCTGAACTCGATCTCGGACTTGGGACGCACCCGCCAGACGAGCTCGCTGAGCGTGCCGACCCACTCGGCCGCGTCCGCGTGCGCGATCGCGACGCGCAGACCCGGTCGGTCATCGGTCGCGGCCTCGAACCGGCGCGCGAACTCGTCGAGCGCCTTCTGGCGTCCGCGGACGCGCGCCGCGGCGGTCACGACGCCGTCCTCGATGGCCAGGATCGGCCGCACGTTCAGGAGCGACCCCGCAAGCGCCGCCGCGCGGCCTATGCGGCCACCACGTTGTAGGAACTCGAGCGTCTCGACCGTGAACACGACCTTGGCGTCGCGACGGAAGCGGTCGATGAGCCCCTCGATCTCCTCGTCGGTCGTGCCTCGCGCGAGGCGTCGCTGGATCGAATGCGAGAGGATCGCGACCGCGAGCGAGACACTCAGCGTGTCTACCACTCGCACCTTCCTTCCCCCGATCTCGGAGGCGGCGACCTCTGCGCTCTGGATCGTGCCACTGAGCTTCGAGGAGACCTGGAGCGAGTAGATCCGCTCGTATCGTTCGAGCTCCTCGTAGACCGAGAGGAAGTCCTGTGGGGTGGGCTGGGACGTCGCGGGCAGGGCTGAGGACGTACGGAGCTTCTCGTAGAACTCTTGCGGGCCGAGCTCGACGTAGTCGCGGTAGGTCTCGTCGCCGAAGCGGACGTAGAGCGGAACCACGCGCATGTTCGGGAATTGCGTCGCAGCCTCCGGGTAATCGGAGGTGGAGTCGAGGACGATCGCGGTGTTCCCGGTGCTCAGGTTCACGGGTGCCTCTGCACAGCTGCACGGATCGCGGCGACGAGGGCACCGACCCCCTCGTCCTTCCGGACGAGCGGCCAACCGGTGCTACGCGCGCGTCGCTCCTCCTCGCCCGCGGAAGCGCTGAGGAAGACGACGGAGGTCTCGGGTGAGCGCCGGCGCACGGCGGCCGCGGCTTCGGAGCCTGCGATGTCGGGGAGCC
>VAWZ01000053.1 GCA_005888365.1 Actinomycetota bacterium | reverse complement strand
GGAGCACGCGGATCGGCGCGCTCACAGACCTACTCGTCTTGGCCTGACGGTCGCCCCCGTGAACGCGAGCCGCGCGCGAGCGTTCATTCAACGACCAGCAGCAGCGGGTAGTGCGGTTGGCCGCCGTCGTTGACCTCGAGCTCCAGCTCCGGATGTGCCCGTTCCACAACGACCCGGAGGCTGTCCGGTGGCGGTGCGCCCTCGCCCGTCAGGATGCCCAGCCAGCTGCGCTCTCCTTCGAACATCTTGTCGATCACCGCGAGCGCGACTTCGTCCAGCTCATCTCCTGCAGCGACCG
>VAWZ01000142.1:3668-5721 GCA_005888365.1 Actinomycetota bacterium | reverse complement strand
AGACCGCCGCCTCCAAGTACGCGTCCGAGGCGCTGATAGCTCCGCATTTCGCGGGCCGGCCGCACGGCGTCGTCCGTTCCCTCAGCGTCCTCGCCCTCCTCGCTGCAGACGTCGGCAGGATCGAGGAGTCCCGAGCGAAGGCGCAGCAGGCTCTCGACTTCGCACGTGAGCACGGACTTTCCGCCACGACGAGCGTCCATCTCGCTCATCTTGCTCGGGCTCGCGCGCTTCTGGCCGAGGGAGAGGCGCGAGCCGCCGAGGCGGCGGCAGAGCTCGGTGAGCAGCTCTGCCGTATGCCCGATCCGAGTGCACCGCATGCGTTCGCACTCGTCGTCCTCGGCGAAACACGTGCACGGAGCGGGCGCCTTCAGGCCGCGGAGAGCGCGCTCACGGAGGCCAAGCACGAGATCGAGACGTTCTCCGATCCGGGCAGGCTGCCGCGGGCTCTCGGCGCCGCCCGGCGCCTCGTGAGGGAGGCCCGTAAGAAGCACTCGGCGAGCACGGAGCGCCTCAGTCCAGCCGAGCTCGCCGTGCTCAGGCTGCTCGCGACCGGCCTGTCGCAACGCTCGATCGGACGCGAGTTGTTCCTCTCCGTCAACACGATCAAGACCCACTCCCGAAGCATCTACCGGAAGCTCGGGGTCAATTCCCGAGTCGACGCCCTCGCCAGGGCAAACGCGCTCGATCTGATCCCGAGCTCGTAGTCGATTCACCCGGGTGATCATCCGGAGCGATGCTCTAACCGCCTCCTCGGTGCGTGAGGATGGGCACATGGTCGCCGTCTACGAGATCGTCGTCGAAGGCGAGCTCGGCCCGACGTGTTCATCCGCGTTCGAGGGAATGCGGTTCGAGCACCGTGAGGGTCGGACCGCGATCGTGGGTACTGTCGAGGACCAGGCCCAACTGACCGGGATCTTGAGACGCGTCTCCGATCTCGGCCTGAGCCTCGTCAGCGTCGGGAGGGTGGAAAACGGACCGGGCACGCCTCCGCCGAATGCGAACGGGGGACTTCAATGAGCGGGCGACGATCAGGAGGACACACATGAGCGAGGAGCTCTCGCGCGAGCATCTCCCTATCCCGGACCGGCCATATGACGGCCCGGTCTTCGAGGATGCGAAGGATCCGGAGGCAACGTTCCCTCCGATCGAGCCGTTGCGGCCACCTGCCGGAGCGCCGAACGTGCTCATCGTCCTGCTCGACGACGTGGGCTTCGGAGCCTCCAGCGCCTTCGGCGGGCCGTGCTCGACGCCGACGGCGGAACGGCTCGCAGCGGGTGGCCTCAAGTTCAACCGCTTCCACACGACCGCACTTTGTGCACCGACGCGTCAGGCGCTCATGACGGGTCGCAACCATCACACGGTCGGTATGGGGGTCATCACCGAGCTTGCGACCTCGGCGCCCGGATACAGCTCGATTCGGCCGAAGTCGTGTGCACCGCTCGCGGAGACGCTGACGCTGAACGGCTACGCGACGGCGCAGTTCGGCAAGTGCCACGAGGTGCCGGTCTGGCAGACGAGCCCACTTGGCCCCTTCGACGCCTGGCCAACCGGAGGCGGCGGCTTCGAGTACTTCTACGGTTTCATCGGCGGCGAGACGAACCAGTACTACCCGGCCACCTACGAGGGGACGACACCCGTCGAGCCGGAGAAGACGCCTGAGGAGGGATACCACTTCACGGCGGACATGACAGACAAGGCGATCCGTTGGATCCGCTCGCAGAAGTCTCTCATGCCCGAGAAGCCCTTTTTCGTCTACTACGCGCCCGGTGCGACGCATGCTCCACATCACGTTCCCGAGGAGTGGTCGGACAAGTACAGGGGGAGGTTCGATCACGGCTGGGACGCTCTGCGAGAGGAAATCCTGGTCCGCCAGAAGGAGCTCGGCGTGGTGCCGCCCGAGACCCAACTCACGGCTCGGCACGAGGAGATTCCGGCGTGGGACGAGATGCCGGACGACCTGAAACCCATCCTCGCCCGGCAGATGGAGGTCTACGCGGGCTTCCTCGAGCACACCGACCACCACATCGGTCGGCTCGTAGACGCGCTCGCGGAC
>VAWZ01000142.1:0-3641 GCA_005888365.1 Actinomycetota bacterium | reverse complement strand
ATCATCGGCGACAACGGAGCGAGTGCCGAAGGGACAATTCAGGGGTCGTTCAACGAGCTGATGATGCTCAACGGCGCTTCCGCGCTCGAGACCACGGAGTTCATGGCGGCCCGAATCGACAAGTTCGGAACGCCTGACGCCTACAACCATTATGCCGTGGGCTGGGCGCATGCCATGGACACGCCGTACCAGTGGACGAAGCAGGTCGCCTCCCACTGGGGCGGCGTCCGGAACGGAACGATCGTCCACTGGCCCAAGGGCTACGCAGCGAGCGGCGAGATCCGCTCCCAGTTCCACCACGTGATCGACGTGGCCCCCACGATTCTCGAGGCGGCCGGCATTCCCCAGCCCACCGTCGTAAACGGGATCGAGCAACACCCGATCGAAGGCGTGAGCATGCTCTACGCCTTCGACGACGCGTCTGCCGCCGAGCGGCACGTGACGCAGTACTTCGAGATGTTCTGCAACCGCGGGATCTACCACGAGGGCTGGACCGGCGTCACCCGGCACTCGACGCCGTGGGTGATGGCGCCGCTGCCTCCTTTGCAGGACGACGTCTGGGAGCTGTACGACACGTCGAGCGACTGGAGTCAGGCCCACGATCTTGCGCCCGAGATGCCGGAGAAGTTGGCGGAGCTGCAGCAGCTCTTCCTCGAAGAGGCGCACAAGTACAACGTGCTGCCGCTCGACGACCGCCGCGTCGAACGCTTCAACGCAGATCTCGCCGGAAGGCCACAACTCGTCAAGGGCGACTCGCAGCTCCTCTTCGGCGGCATGGGTCGGCTGACCGAGAACACGTTGATCAACATCAAGAACAAGTCGCACTCGGTGACTGCCGAGGTGGAGGTGCCTGAGACCGGTGCCGAAGGCGTGATCATCGCCCAGGGCGGGGCATACGCCGGCTGGAGTCTCTACGCGAAGGGAGGCAAGCCGATCTACTGCTACAACCTCTTCGGCATCCAGCGCTTCAAGATTGTGGGCGAATCGGCTATTCCTGCCGGTACGCATCAGGTGCGGATGGAGTTCGCCTACGACGGCGGCGGGCTCGCCAAGGGCGGGACCGTCACGCTCTATGTCGACGGCCGGGTGGTTGGCGATGGGCGCGTCCAAGCAACCGTCCCGATGATGTTCTCCGGCGACGAAACCACCGATCTCGCAGCCGACACGGCCTCACCCGTGAGCGACGACTACACGTCGCACGGCAGCCGCTTTACCGGGACGGTGAACTGGGTGCAGCTCGACATCGACGAAGCCGCGGAGGATCTCGATCATCTGATCACGCCGGAGGAGCGGCTCACGATCGCGATGGCGAAGCAGTAGGAGCGGCTCGCGACTTGACCGGCCCGGGCGAGTAGGAGAGGGTAGAGGCCTATGTGCTGCCTCCTGGGGATCATGGCGCTCCTCGGACCGCGGTTCGCTCTCGCCTTCTGGTGGATCTTCGGGAACAAGGTCGACGCGGTCTTCAATTCGTGGATCTGGCCGCTCCTGGGATTGATCTTCATCCCGTGGACGACGCTCTTCTACGTGATCGCCTGGTCCGCGATCGGTGGAGTGAACGGAGCCTGGTGGATCTTCGTGGCGCTCGGAGTCGCCCTCGACATCGGTACGTACAGTGCGCGCACCGCGAAGGCGCGCTATGCGCGCGCGTACTGACGTTCGCTGACCGCCCCGGTCTCTGATGGCGGCGGCCTTCGGCTGGGGGAACGCTGGCCGCATCCTCACTCGTCATCGGAGCTGTGTGGCGCAGCCCTGCGGTGGGGGAAGGGGGTGAGCAGCGCACTCCGCCTCGCGGCGGTGCAGCCAACGGGGTTCAGTGTGCGAGCGTCACCTTTAGGGCCACGACGAGCGAGCCCACGGCGAGGTTCAGCGCGATCGCGACGAGAGTGCCGGCACGGCCAAGCGACTCGAGACGTGCGTAACGAACGCCCTCGAGTGCGAGCGTCGCGAAGCCGATCCCGAGAGCCAGCCAAACGGCGAGGTCCTCATGTATCAGACCGAGCGCGCCAAGGAGCAGAGTGGCAATAGGTGCCACTGCCGCGAGCACGATTCCGAGCTCACGTCGAGCGATGTTGACGAGTTCGGCCCATCTGAGTCGATGTCTCTGCGCCATGCTCTCGGAGAGTCCGTGGGCGTAGAGGTGCGCGATCCAAAGGACGAGCGCCGCGCCGGCGACGAGTCCGGCGAGCTTCCAGGGGTCCGGCTCGCTTGCGGATCCGACGGTCAGTGTCGCCATGACGACGATCGTTCCGTAGACGGTGCTTGCGATGCTTCCGCCCGCACCGAGAAATACATCCAACAAGGCGCCGGAGAGGGCCTGTTTTCCCTCGAGCTCGTTACTCACGGGCTGTCGATCGTAGTGCTTCATCATCCGGCCGACACCACGGGCATCCGGGCCAAGAAGACCGCTCAAGGTGCGCTGTTGGTCAAGGCACCGTCGTTAGCCCTGTTGCCTTACGAGTTTGCGAGTGCCTTCGCCTTGATCGCGTCGAACTCCGCTTGCGTGATCGCGCCCGAGTCGAGCAGGCTCTTCGCTCGCTCGATCTCGCCAGCCGCGCCGCCCGCGACTGATCGCACGTAGCTATCCATCTCGCCCTGCTGCTCCTGGGCGCGTTCCATCGCCCGCTGCGTCATGCCTTCGTTCTGCGTGAGCAGGTAGATGAGGACGCCGAGGAAGGGCAGGATGATCACGAAGATGACCCAGAGGGTCTTGGCCCCACCGCCGATGTCGTGACGACGGAAGATGTCGCCGAAGACCCGGAACAGGATCATGATCCAGATGAAGAACAGGAAGAAGATGAACATCGTCCAAAAGACGTCGAGGAACGGGTAGCTCGCGGCGATCAACATCTAGAACCTCCTCCAAGCTCAGCAGGATCGATGCGCATGGGCTCAGGGGAGTATCCCACCACCACCGCTCGGGCTGGTCCTTCAACCCCGCGCTCTATCTCGGAGCGACAATTTCTCCATGGCGCCGATTGCGTCGAACGAGACCGCCTTACAGATCGCCGGGTGGCGAGTTACGTCCTCAAGCTCGTCGGACTCGCGATACTCGTGCTCCTCCTCGGCGTCCTCGGAGTCATCGTCTTCAGCGGGGTCTGGGTCCGAGTTGGGTTCCTGACGGCGATCTTCACGGTCTTCGGCATTCTCTTCGTCCTCGGTTGGATCCAGGACAGCGAAGAACGGCGCAAACGGATGTAAGGAGCGACGCGGGAGTTCGCTCCGCTGACGTTCTGCTCCCAAGGACGTTGACAACTTAGCCGGGCTCGCCGGGGATTGGTTCACCGCGAAGGTGGAGGAGAGCTTCGCGGCGAGGGCCGCCTCCATCTGGTCGACCGAACGACGCCGCTCGCCGTGCAGCCTTCGGCGGGCAGCTCTACAGTCGGCGGGTGCGCCGCTGGCTCCCCCTGGTGATCCTCGCGTCGGCCCAGTTCGTGATGGTGCTCGACTCGAGCGTAATGAACGTTTCGATCTCGCAGATCGTCGCCGACCTGAACACGACGGTCACCGGTGTGCAGGGCGCGATCACGATGTACACGCTTGTGATGGCGGCGTTCATGCTCGTGGGCGCGAAGCTCGGCGACATCTGGGGCCGCGACCGGGCCTTCGGCGTCGGCCTGGCCGTGTACGGGCTCGGGTCGGCG
>VAWZ01000052.1 GCA_005888365.1 Actinomycetota bacterium | reverse complement strand
GACCATCCCGAGCATCGGCGAGGAGAGCCAGCGGGACGCGGTGTCGGCGCGGACCTCCCCCACGTCGACAGCGACGATCGCTCCGCCTGCTTGCTCGACGCGCTCGACCACCTCGCGCTGGACAGCGAGCGAGCGGACGAGTCGATCGAAGTAGGCGACGACGACCACGCCGGCTTCGCCTGCCTCCAGTATCGCGACGGCACGGCGCACGCCGGGACGGCGATCGAGGGCGCACCGCCGGAGACATTCGGCTCCTCCAGCGTGTCGACGAGTTCGAGCCCGTCGCGCTCGCAGGCGGTCCGGATACGCTCAGCCTGCTCGGACGGAGAGACAAAGCTCTCGCCATCACGGTCACCGACGCGGCTGACGCGGACGACCCCAATGGCTCTACGTACGGAGGTGCGCTTGCCGATTGAGGAGGGACGACCTGCTCCAGATTTCACCTTGACGAGCGATACGGGCGAGATCGTCGCGCTCGAGTCGCTGCGTGGCTCCCCGGTCGTCCTCTACTTCTACCCAAAGGACGACACGCCCGGATGCACCCGCCAGGCATGCGGGATCCGCGATGCATGGGGCGAGTTCGAGAAGAGCGGAGCGACGATCCTCGGCATCAGCCCGGACAGCCCTCGCTCGCACGTGAAGTTCAAGGAGAAGTACGGGCTCCCCTTCACCCTGCTGGCCGACGAAGACCACGCCGTCGCCGAGGCGTACGACGTGTGGGTCCAGAAGAGCTTCGCCGGGAAGAACTACATGGGCATCGAGCGCTCGACGTTCGTCATCGACGCCGACGGGAACGTCGCGAGCGTGATTCGCCGCGTCAAGCCCGACGAGCACGCCCACCGGGTGCTCGCGGCCCTGGCCGGCTGAGAGTGCGGGCTAGAATCTCCCCCTCCGCGCGGATGTGGCGGAATTGGTAGACGCGCACGGTTCAGGTCCGTGTGCCCGAAAGGGCGTGGAGGTTCAAGTCCTCTCATCCGCACTGCAGCCGACTCTGTGGCTCAACTCGTCTCAGTCCTCATGAAGCGGCGCGGCGCCCTTCTGGCGGTTGCACTACTGCTCCTCCCGTCAGCGGGAGCGACGCGCGACGGAGGGTCGCGCCTAGCAGCAACCGGCCGCAGCGAGGTGGTCGTCACGCTCTCGGCGCCCCCCCTCGCGCTCGCCCCCCATGGAGCTGCGCGTGTCAACGCGGCTCAGCACAGTTTCCGCACCGCACTCGGGGAACGGCTTCCCGAGGCCAGAGTGCGGTGGCGATATCGCCTTGTCCAGGACGGCTTCGCGGTGACACTCCCCTTACGGGATATACCGGCCCTGCGAGACCTCCCGGACGTACGCGACGTCTACCGCTCTGCCCAGTATGGGCCGGAGCTCGAGCAGAGCCCCGGAGACATCGGCGCTCCTGCCGTCTGGGGTGCCGGCCTCGCAACGGCGGGGCAGGGGGTGAAGATCGGGATCATCGACAGCGGCGTCGACGAGCACCACGTCTACTTCGATCCGGCCGGCTACACCACGCCCGCCGGCTTCCCGAAGGGGCAGCGCGTGTACACGACCCCCAAGGTGATCGTGGCGCGCGCGTTTCCGCCGCCCGGCTCGTCCCCCGCTGCTCGACAGCCGTACGTCCAGGGAGACAACCCTCACGGAACGCACGTCGCGGGCATAGCCGCAGGGGACCCGGGCACGCACGCGAGCGGAGGTCGCACCGCATCGGGCGTCGCCCCGAAGGCGTATATCGGGAATTACAAGGTCTTCGTGCCGACGATCTCCGGGGTAAGCCCGAACGCGAACTCCCCGGAGATCGTCGCCGCGATCGAGGCCGCCGTCGCCGACGGAATGGACGTCATCAACTTCTCGGGCGGGGAGACGGAGATCGAGCCGAGCCGGGACATCGTCGCGCGGGCGCTCGACGCGGCCGCCGCGGCCGGAGTCGTCCCCGTCGTCGCCGCCGGTAACGCGTACGAGGACGAGGGAGTCGGCTCGGTGTGGTCGCCGGGGACCTCCCAACGGGCGATTACCGTCGGCGCGGCCGGGATCGACGGAAGCCCTGCGACGAGCTTCCACGCCGACTTCTCGTCCGTCGGCCCCACGCCGATCTCGCTCCGCATGAAGCCCGACGTCGTCGCGCCGGGCGTCAACGTCCTCTCGTCGGTTCCTGGCGGCTGGTCTTCGATCTCGGGGACGAGCATGGCCTCGCCGCACGTCGCCGGCGCGGCGGCGCTTCTGCGTGAGCGCCATCCGAGCTGGACGGTCGAACAGATCAAGTCCGCGCTCGTCGAGACCGGCAAGAGCGTTCGTCTCGAGCCGGACTCCGCGGTGCTCGCCGGACCTCAGTTCGTGGGCGGCGGGTTGATCTCGTTGCCGGCTGCCGATCAACCGCTGATCTTCACCGACCCAACCGGTCTCTCGTTCGGCCTGCCACGGCCGGGAAGCGATACGAGGCGGACGGTTCAGCTCACCGACGCCGGCGGCGGCGGGAGCTGGCAGGTGAGCGTCGACCAATGGAGCGAGCTTCCCGGCTCCCAGATCGTCGTCCCCGCGACCGTCGACGTCCCAGGAACCCTCCCGGTCGAGCTCGCCGTCACCGTCGCCGGAGCCCAGGGGGACGCTTCGGGCTTCGTCACGCTGCGTCGCGGAGCCGATGTGCGGCGAATCCCCTTCTGGGGACGCGTCAGCGTCCCCGCTCTCGCGCGGCACACCGCGCTCTCGCTCGTGCATACAGGTAGCCACTCGGGCTCGACCGTCGGCCAGCCAGCACTTGTGGGGCGCTATCGCTATCCAGAGGACCCGCGCGGGCTCGGCGTACACGTGAAGCTGCGCGGCCCCGAGCGCGTCTATCGGGTGCGGATCAGGAAACGCGTGGCGAACTTCGGTGTCGTGATCACCTCGGAATCGATACGCGGCGGCGTGGAGCCCAGGGTCGTCTCGGGGCTCGACGAGTCGAGGCTCACCGGAGTCGCCGCCTTGCCCGTGGTGGGAAACGCGTACATGCCCGAATACGGTGCGCGCGTGCCGGTCGCCGGCGCTCTCCTACCACGCCCGGGGGAGTATGGAATCGTCTTCGACAGCCCGAGCGCCTCGGGGGCCGCGCGTTTTACGTTTCGCTACTGGGTGAACGACGTCACGCCGCCGACAGTGCGCGTGAAGACCCGTATCGTCGGGTCCGACGAGCCGGTGCGTCTCCGCATCACCGACTCGGGCTCAGGCGTCTACCCAGCCTCGCTCTCGGCCTCGGTCGACGGCGAGCGCGTCGACGCGCGCTACGTACACGGCCGTGTCCTCGTGTCGACCGCCGGGCTCGCTCCCGGCAGACACCGCCTGCAGCTCCGCGTGTCCGACTACCAGGAGACGAGGAACACGGAGAACGTCGCGCGCATCCTCCCGAACACGCGTTTCTTCTCGGCGTCGATCACGATCCGCGGCCGCTAGGAGGCACGACTCCTCAGGTCTTGCGGTCCTTCTCCTCGATCGTGGGCAGCGCGTCCAGGTCGCTCGCCACGCTGCGGATGAAGGCGTCCCGCTCGTCGTCGGCGGGCACGACGTGGAGCTGCTTCTTCCGGCGCGCACGCGCTCGCTTCCGGCGCGCTTCCGCCCCGTAGCGCGTCGAGAGGCGCGGTGCTTCGGCCGCGACGACGAGCGCGGCCGCGAAGACGAGCGCCACGAGCCACGGCCAGCTCACAGATCCGGATTGTAACCCTACGCCGACGTCCGGCCAGTACCCATTCATCTCACGAAGATCTCCATCGGCAGACGCGAGAGAGGTACTCCACCCTCCGACGTGACGAGCCATGTCTCCTGCATGTACAGGCAGTCATCGCCGACGGCCGCGATCGCATGCGGGTGCATCGAGAGCACCATGTTCTCCGCGAGCTCGGTCTCGACGCCTTCGCCGATCTTCGGGAACTCGATCATCGTCATGCCGATCGAGTGCCCAGTCACGTGGCCGAGGTGGTAGCCGCGCCGCACGAAGCCGGCCGAGACCGCACGGTGGACGTCGTGGCAGCTCGCTCCCGGCCGCATCGAGTCCCGGGCTGCTGCGAAGTACTCGACGTATGCCTCGAGCATGCGCTTCGTGTCGTCCGAGAGCCGCGCTTCGCGGGCGGCGATCGCGCGCGAGACCTCTACCCAGTGCATCCCGGGACCGGCGACCTCGAGCGACGGTAGGACGAGCTCCCCCAGAACCTCGTCGCGGCGGGCGATCTTGAACTCGGGACGCGCGGCGGAGTCGCTGCCCGTGAGCACCATGTTCATCGTCAACCGGCCGCAGCCCTCGGCGACGAACCACTCCTCCGCCGCAGCCATGACCTCGGCCGCGGTCCTCCCCGGCGCGTAGTGCTCGAGGAACATCTCGAATCCGCGTTCGTTGATCCGCACCGAGTCGCGAACCGATTCGAGCTCCACCTCGCTCTTGACGGCTCGCGCGAGGTCGAACTCGATGTCGAAGGGGACGACCTCGAGCGTCTCGAGAGCGCGATAGTCGCGCACCGTCATCACGTAGTCGAGCCCGTACACGCCGAGCCGGCGCCAGCCCGCGCCGCGGGCACGGTCGGCGATGTGCTCGCCGGGACGGTCGTGGAAGACCTGCTCGATGCGAGCGGTCGCGTGCTCCCCGACGTAGCGGGCCTCGCTCGGAAAGACGACCGACGGATCGCCCTCGCCCGGCACGACGACATAGGCATAGCGGTGCACGATCTGGAACCCGGTGAGGTACGTGACAGCACCTTCGAATCCCGTGTACTCGCTACCGGAGACGACCAGGGCATCGAGCCCGTGCGCCGCCATCGCGGCACGCACGTTGGCGTAGCGCCGCTCTAGCTCAGCGTCCACGAGTCCTCGAGCCCCTTGACGAGCGCAGTGATCGCGTCGTTCAGCGGCGTCGGTACGCCAAGCTCGCGGCCAAAACGCGCGATCCCGCCGTTCAGGTAGTCGATCTCCGTCGGGCGGCGCGCCTCGACGTCCTGCAGCATGCTCGCCTTGTGGTCATATGCGACGTCCGGCCTCGCCGCGTGATCGATCATCTCCTCGGGGTCGGCGTCGAGCGTGATCCGCTGGGCAGCCGCAACCGCCCTCCCCTCGTCGACGAGGCCGCTGATCACGGCGCGCAGGTCGAGCCGCTCGCACGCCCGTCCGTGCGTCAGGCGGGTCAGTGCTCCGACCGGGTTCGTCGCGGCGTTGAAGACGACCTTGCGCCACTGGGCCGGGCGGGCGTCCGTAACGGCCTCAGTCGGCATGCCTGCTCGGGTGCAGGCGTCCGCGAGGCGCTCGATCTCCTCCGACGCAGCGGGGCTCGGCTCGAAGGGCCCCAGCGTCGTGTCTCCCTTCACGTCCCACTGCACGACTCCCGGCGAGACGACCTTTCCCGCGGGGAACGTCGTCCCGCGAATGACGCGCCGTACATGCCGCGCAAGTGTCTCCTCGTTCCCGATCCCGTTCTGGACCGAGGCGACGGCGCCCTCCGCGAAGGCGTGCGCGGTGACCGCGATCGCCGGCTCCGTGTGCATCGCCTTCGTGGCGACGATGCCGAGGTCGCATGCAGGGAGCTCGCCGGCGTCCGTCGTCGCACGGACGAGGCCGAGGACGTCGCCCGCGCCGATGAGCCGGAGCCCGTTCGCGTTGATCGCATCGACCTGCGCTCGATCGAGGTCGTAGGCCCAGACCTCGACGTCGTCGAGCTGCGCGAGGTTGGCAGCGAACAGCGATCCCACCGCGCCACACCCGACCACGCAGACCCTCACGAGTACGAGGCCTCGCGAGCGCGGACGAGCGCGTAGAGCGAGCGCTGCAGCGGAATCTCCACCCCGAGCCTCTCTGCCTCGCGCACCAGCGCGCCGTTGATCGACTCGACCTCCGTCGGTCGTTCGGCGTTCACGTCCTCGAGCATCGAGGGGTAGTGCCCGCTCCCACGCCCCGTCGCGTGGACGTTCATCTCCCAGGGGTCGTCGGCGGTCCCCGGGCCGGCTGCTTGCGCGACCGCCGTCCCTTCCTCCATGAGCGCATGCACCAGCCGCCCCAGGTCGGTCGGCTCCGCCTCGGACCCGAAGTGGAAGTCGTGTGGGAGGCCCGTAAGAGCAGCGACCCCGTTCACGGTCGCGTTGAAGACGAGCTTCGACCACTGCGCGGGCCTGAGATCCTCGAAGGCCTGCGCCCTCAGGCCGGACGAACGGATCAGCGCCTCGACCTCCCGGACGCGCGCAAGCGGCGTCTCCTCGTACGGGCCGAGCCAGGTCGCCGCATCGAGGATGTATTCGACCTCGGTGTCCGAATGTCGCGTCCCGCTCATGAACGTGATCGCCGAGATGAGCGGCCAGTCGCCGTGCCGGCGCACGACGTCTTCCGCGCCGAGGCCGTTCTGCACGGTCATGAGCGTCGCCTGGGCGGCGCGGCCCTCGAGTGACGCCGCGACGGTCTCGAGGTCCGTTCCCTTGCAGCAGACGATTCCGAGGTCGAACTGGGGAAGCGCGGACGGGTCGGCGGTCGCGTCGAGCCGAGCGGTGAGCTCCGTCCGGCCGGTCACCCGCAGCCCGTGCTCGTCGAGCGCCTGCGCATGCTCTCGGCGGCGCGTGAGGACGCAGACGTCCACGACTTGGGCCAGATGCCCCGCGAAGAGGCTCCCGATCGTCCCGGCGCCGACGATGCAGACCCGACCGATCACGACGCCGATCCTCGCACCGGTCGACGTATCCGCGGCAAGCGTGGCAGCCCGAACTCCCGGCCGTTGGTCAGCCCCGACGGGAGCAAGACGAGAACAAGAGCCATGAACGCGGCCACCCCGACGAGGCGGCTCCCTCCCCAGAGCGGCTTGCCTAGGAGATCGTTCACGAACCCGACGTCGCCGTTCTCCGCGTCGAGGAGAAAGGAGCCGAGAGCGCTGACCACGAGCGCGCCGACGACGGCGCCCCACAGGCTGCCCACGCCGCCGACGACGAGCATCGCCAGCGTCAGGAAGGTCAGATCGAGGTAGACGTCCCCGGCCTGGAGCGTCCCCGCCTGGTGGACGAAGAGCCCGCCCGCGAACCCGCAGAGCGTGCCGGAGAGCGCGAAGGCCCAGAGCCGCTCGCGGTGGATGTCGATCCCGGCAGCCCGGGCCGCGGCCGGATCCTCGCGCGCGGCGCGCAGCTTGCGACCGAAGCGGCTCCGCTGGTACGCAAACGCGACGAGCACGACTCCCACGGCTCCCAGCGTTCCCTGGAGCATTCCCGTCGTCTGCGGGATCGTCGTGAGCGTCAGCGGGCCCGGGCCGATCTTCGTCCAGTTCGCGAGGATGTTGTGCGTCACGCCGAGAACCGCGAACGTGGCAATCCCCGCGGAGAGTCCCGACAGGCGCATGAGGGGGATCCCGACGAGCAGCGCGAAGACTCCGCCGACGAGGGCGGCGAGCACGAGCGACGGGACGTTTCCCAGCGAGTGCCGCGCGAGGAGCGAGAAGAGGCCGGGCGTGATCGTCGGCTTTAGCGTCACCGGAATCGTCATCACGCCAGCGGCGAACGCCCCGACCGCGACGAAGCTCACGTGGCCGAACGAGACGACCCCGGAGTTGCCCACGAAGACGTAGAGCGACACGACGATCGCGACGGACACGAGCGCGCCGAGGATCTCGACCTGGCGATCCGGGGAGACAAAGCCGAGGCTCCCAATGATCCCGACGAGGACGACGAGCCCGATCGGGCCGAGGAGCTGCACGAGGTCGCCGCGTCTCATACCCGGTCCACCACCGAGCGTCGCGAGCGCGTGAAGAGCCCCTCCGGACGCAGGAGCAAGACCACGATGACGAGCATGAACACGGCCGAGTCGAGGTAGACGCTGCTCGTGAAGGGCCAGGATCCGGAGCTCGGCAGGAACCCCGAGAGCGCGCCGACGAGGAAGCCCATCGTGAACCCGCCGAGGGTCGCGGTGAGCAGACGGTCGATCCCCCCGACGACGACGCCGACGAGGACGATGATCGTCTCGCGCAGCGCGTAGTCGGGCGTCACCAGGATCCTTTCCGGCACCGCCATCGGGAGGATCACGGCGACGAGCGCCGCGATCGCTCCGGAGATCAGGACGGCGACCGTGATCACGGCGTTCGCCCGCACGCCGAGCAGGCGTGCGGTCTCCGAGTCGATGGACGCAGCGCGCATCTGCAGCCCGATCGACGTTCGCGTGAGGAACAGCGTGAGCGCCGCAAACACACCCGCGGCGACGAGGATCGTCACGATGGTGATCCAGCGGACGTGCAGGCTCCCGATGGTCAGCGGCTTCGTGAGCTGCGGGATCACGACCAGGATCTTCCCGATCGCCCCGAAGCGGACGAGAGCGATGCTCTGCAGCAGGTAGCTGATCGCGAATGTGGCCACGAGCATCGTCGTCGGGGACGCGTTCCGGAGCGGCCGGAAGGCCGCGAGCTCCATGGCCAGGGACAGCGCGAGGACGACCGCGAAGCAGAGTGCGATGGAGAGGACGACCGACACGTCCTGTGTGAGCGCAAGCGCGTAGGCACCAGCCATGACGAGCTGGCCGTATGCGAAGTTCACGAGGCGGAGCACGCCGAAGACAAGCCCGATGCCGATCGCCATCAACCCGTAGATCGAGCCGAGCGCGACGGCGTCGAGGAGCGTCTGGACGTGCTCGGTCACCCGGTCACGACCCGAAGTACGCCGCGACCATGCGATCCGTGTCCCCGGCCTCTCCGGGGCCGAGCGTCATCCGGAGCTCGCCGTTCGCCAGCACGTAGGTGCGGTCCGCAAACGCGACCGTGCGCTGCGCCCGCTGCTCGACGAGGAGGATCGTCACGCCTCGGTCACGGATCGCTCCGAGCTTCTCGAATACGGCGTCGACGATCGTCGGGGCGAGCCCGAGTGAAGGCTCGTCGAGGAGGAGCACGTCCGGCTCGGCGACGAGGGCGCGCCCGATGGCCAGCTGCTGCTGCTGGCCGCCGGAGAGAAGGCCCGCATGGCGCCTCCGGGACTCACGGAGAACCGGGAAGAGCTCGTTCACCATCTCGAGCGCCTCGTGTGCACCGTTCTTCGAGCGCCTGCCGGCGAGCCCGAGGCGGAGGTTTTCCTCCACGGTCAGCGCGGCGAAGATGCGCCTCCCCTCGGGGACGAGCCCGACTCCCGAGCGCACGATCCGCTCCGGGGCCTGGCCGCGGATCGAGACACCCCCGAGCAGGATCTCGCCGGCGCTCGCGCGCACGGTGCCAACGATCGCTTGCAGGGTCGTCGATTTGCCGGCGCCGTTCGGCCCGATCAGCCCGACGATCTCGCCGCGTTGCACCTCGAGATCGACGTCGCGCAGCGCCGGGACGCTCCCGTACCGGACCTCGAGCCCGCGAACCTGGAGTATCGGGGCGGCGTCAGCGGTCGGCATCGGGCTGTCCTTCCTCGGGGATGGCGCTCTCGCCGAGGTAGGCGGCGGTGACGTCGAGGTTGCCGCGCACGTCGCGCGGGGTCCCCTCCGCCAGCGTCCGCCCTCGATCGAGCACGTGTATCCGGTCGCACACCTCCATCACGAGCGCCATGTTGTGGTCGATCAGCATCACTCCCGCTCCGCGCTCGTCTCGGACCGTTCGCAGGACCTCTGCGAACTGGGGGATCTCCGCCTCCGGCAGGCCGGCCGCCGGCTCGTCCAGGAGCACGAACCGAGGCTCGATCGCGAGCGCACGCGCGACCTCGAGCTTCCGCTCCTGCCCGTGTGAGAGGACTGCTGCCGGAGCCTCCGCAGCGGAGGCGAGACCGAGCAGGTCGAGCAGCCGCGACGCGCGCCGACGCGCCTCTCTCGGGCTCGCGCCGACGCCGAGTCCCGCTACCTGGACGTTCTCGCGCACCGAGAGGCCTCCGAACGAGCGGCTGCCCTGGAACGTCCGTGCGATCCCGGCCCGCCCACGGCGATGCGGGCGCCATGCAGTGATGTCCCGCCCCTCGAGCTCGACCGATCCGGAGTCGGGGACATCGAAGCCGGTCACGACGTTGACGAGGGTCGTCTTCCCTGCCCCGTTCGGCCCGATGAGGCCCAGTACCTCGCCACTGCGAAGCTCGACGGTGACGTCCTCGAGCGCGCGCACTCCTTCGAACGCGCGTGAGACGGCGGTGGCCCGGAGATTTCCCCCGGGCCGCCGGTCGGATGCAGGCGTCGTAGCCTGGATCAAGTCGGTCAGCCGATGTTGGCCGGCTTCCGCGTGATCCAGAGCTTCAGGAACTTCGCCTTGTTGTTGTTCACGAACATCACGCGGTACGCACGACCTGTGACGCCGTGGATGCTCTTCGAGTAGGTGATCTTCCCCGAGGTGGCCGGGAGCTTCTTGAACCTCTCGAACTGCGCGGCGAGCTTGGCGCCGCTGGTCGAGCCGTGCGCGCGCTGGATCGCGGTGACGAGCGCGTCGACGAGGTCTGCGCCCGGGATGAAGCTCCCCGTCGCGGGCAGCTTGCCTCCGTTGAGGGCCGTGACCTGCTTGACCAGCCGGTTGACACCGGCCTTGGGATCGTCGCCGTAGATCGAGCCGTAGGTCACGTAGTAGTAGTTCCGGACCTGCGGGTTGGTCGGCCACCAGTAGTTCCCGTCGCCGCCCCACGAGTTGATGATCGGCGTCGAGTTCCCCAGGGCGCGAAGACCGCCGACGAAAGGGGCGAGCCCGTCGAACGCCGTCGGGAAGGCGATCACGTCGGCCTTGGTGTTCGCCACCTTGCTGAGAGCGGCCTGGATCGTGTTGGAGAAGGACGTGAACGACTCCTCTTGCACGATCTTTCCGCCGAGCTGGGTGAAACGCACCTTGAAGGCGTCCGCGATGTTCTGGAAGTAGGCGAGCAGGTTGTCGCGGACGATGACGGCCGTTCTCCAGCCACGCGCGTACGAGTACTCGGCCATGGCCGCGCCCTCGTCCTGGGCGATGTTGCCGAGCGTGAACGCTAGCCGGCCTTTCGGCCCGAACCGCTTAGGGCCCATCTGGTCGGTGCCGATGCACGGCGAGAGGGTGAGCATTCCCTTGTTGATGAACTCCTGAACCGACGGCGCCGCATACTCGACGTCGCACGTCACGACTCCGATCACAGCGCCCTGCTTGATGAGCTTGAGCGCACACGCCTGCTGGAGCTTCAGTTGGTGGTTGCAGACCTTCAGCTGCAGCTTCCGGCCACCGACGCCGCCCGCGGCGTTGATCTTCTTGATCTGCGACTCGACCGCGTACAGAGCCGGGGTGTCGTAGGGCGACATATTGGCCGTGAGGTCCATCGAAGCGCCGATGATGATCGGCCCCTTGCTCGGCGTGCCTTGAGCTCCGGAAGCCGCGAATACCGTCGCGGCGCTCGCCAACGCGACAAAGGTCGCGAGGACCGCCCACTTGCCGGGTCGTCTCATGCTTTCCCTCCTCGTCGTGCCTGCTCGCAGGACCGGACGAGTATCGAACGCAGTGACATGTCAGTCAATGCTTTGCGCAAGACCGGAATCCGCGCACCGCACGGATTCCGGTCGCGCGAAAACCCCTGAAGACGGCTGCTTCGCAGCCTTGTGGCTCCGCTCGTCCGCCAGCGCGTACTAGCGCCCGGGGAATCCGCGCACCGCACGGATTCCGGTCGCGCGAAAACCCCTGAAGACGGCTGCTTCGCAGCCTTGTGTTCGCGGCAAGTCAAGCTGTCCCAGCCACCCTCCCGACGAGTCGGCGGAACTCGCCGTCGGTGAGAACGCGACGCTTGCGTGTGCCCGCGCGCTTGACCGCCTCGAGCAGTGCGGGCAGCTGCTGATCCGGTAGCTCGAGGCCGAGCTCAGCGAGCTTGATCCTGATCGAGTCGAGCCCGCTCTTCTTCCCGAGCACGATCCGCCGGTCCGCGCCGACCAGCTCGGACGAGTACGGCTCGATCGCCGAGGGGTCGTGGAACTGCGCCGCGACCGCGCCCGACTCGCGCGTGAACAAGTTGTCGCCGGTCACCGCCTTCCAGGGAGCGAGCGGCGTCCCCGCGAACTCCTGAACGCGGGCAGAGAGCTCCCGCACGCGCTCGAGCCGAAGCCGCGTCGGAATACCGTAGAGCGCCTCGAGCGCGAGTGCGACCTCGACGAGGTCCGCGTTCCCGCCGCGCTCACCCATCCCGTTCACCGTGCCCTGGACCCAGCTCGCGCCCGCCTGGACTGCCGACACGGCTGCCGCCGTCGCCAGCCCGAAGTCGTTGTGCCCGTGCCAGTGCACGGGCACCTTGGGCCCGAGGCGATCCACGACCTCGCCGACCAGATAGGCCGCCGCCTCCGGCGTCGCGATCCCGAGCGTGTCCACGACGACGACCTCGGCCGCCCCGGCCTCAACTGCCGCTTCATACGCACGGCGGACGAACTCGAGGTCGCCCCGCGTCGAGTCGACGCCGAAGAACGCGACGCGAACGCCGTGCTCGACTGCGAAGGCGACGGCCGAGCGGATGCGCTCGACCATGGTCTCGCGCGAGACACCGAGCGCCGCGAGCTTGCCGTCCGACACCGGACTCTCGATCACGGAGGCGGTCAGACCGAGCTCGACGAGGGCCTCGACGTCTGCTCGGACGGCTCGGGAGAAGCCCCAGATCTGCGCCTCCAGCCCGGCTTCCAGGATGAGCTCGATCGCGCGCGTGTCCTCCGAAGAGACCCGTGGAAAGCCGGCCTCGATGCGGTCGATCCCGGCGGCGTCGAGCGCTCGAGCGATCTCGAGCTTCTGCTCCGGGGAGAGGACGACGCCGACCGTCTGCTCGCCGTCACGGAGCGTCGTGTCGTAGAGGCCGACCGTTATCCGCGGCTGCGGCTCGAGGGCCTTCGCGTTCAGGTCGCCCGTCCAGACCTTCGCGCGGTCGATCGTCACGGTCGGACTATCGCATCCGGGAGATACTGGCTCGGTGATCTTCGCGCCCCAGGCCGAGACCATGCCACGCGAGGCACTCCGCGAGCTCCCGCTCCA
>VAWZ01000051.1:20387-23448 GCA_005888365.1 Actinomycetota bacterium | reverse complement strand
CGACGAGTGCCATGAGGTCAGTCTCGGCAGTCGGGCTTGGATCCGACTGGGGGCCGCCTGCGAGTTCCCTGAGATCGCTCAGACGCTCCGACGTTGCACGAGGAGAAGCGCCAGCCGCGGACAGGCGGCGACGGCGCGACGTGCGTCCTTCAGGTGCTCGCGCGGGACGGGGTCGTCGGCGACGATCGGGTACCCCCATTCGTCGAGCTCGACGAGCTCGGGCAGGAGCTCCGCGCAGTGGCCGTAGGCGTCGCAGAGGAGCGGGTTGACGCGCAGGTGCTCCGTCGCCTTCATCGCCATTCGCCGTTTCCGGAGGCCGTCGGGAGGAGCGGCGCGTCGGCGGACCCCGTGCAGCGCCCGGCGAGATGCTCGTCGATCTCGTCCGCGAACACCGCGAGAGCGCTCGCGACCAGACGGAGCGTTCCGTCGGGATGGGCGCACGCGCCGCGCCGGACGATCTGCGGTGCGAGTCGGTCGAGCCGCGACAGCGCACCTCCGACCCGGGAGCCGCCGCCGACGAGAGCGTCGAGCGCATCCGCGACGGCCGGCAGCCCGAAGACACAAGGCCCGCACTGGCCCGCGCTCTCGCCGGCGAGGTAGCGGACGATGCGGGCCGTCTCCGACAGACCGCAGGTGCGCCGCGGCAGGACGGCGATCGTCCGAGCGCCGAGCGAGGCGCCTACCGATCCAAGCGCTGCCTGCGCCAGCGGGAGATCGAGGTTCCCTTCCGCCGGAATCCAGGTGCCGAAGTAGCCGCCAATGAGCACCGCTCGCGACGGCTCCGAGAGCCCGCCGCAGAGGTCGACGAGCGCACGGAGCGGCGTGCCGAGCGCGACCTCGACGACTCCGGGCCGGCGGACGGCGCCGCGCACGGTCGCGAGGACCGAGCCCGGCTCCTCCTCGAGCCCGATCTCACGGAACCAGCCGGCGCCGTGGCGGGCGACGAGTGCCAGGTTCGCGAGCGTCTCGACGTTCTGGACGAGTGTCGGGCGCCCATTGACGCCGCGCTCGAACGGACGGGGAGGCTTGAAGGTCGGCTTGGCCTCGCCGCCGCTCAACCAGTGGACGAGGGCGCTCTCCTCGCCGGCGACGAAGCGGTCGGGCACACGAGCGAGCCGAATCCTGCGCGCTTCACGACGGCGTTCTCGGAGCGCGGCCTCGAGACAGGTATGGCTTCTGTCGTCTTCTCTTGCGACCGCGACGAAGGCTTCCTCGGCGTTCACGGCTTCCATCGCGACGAGCACGCCGTCGAGGACGAGATGGGGGTTTCGGCTCAGGAGGACCTTGTCCTTGGCGCTCGCCGGCTCGCCCTCGGTTCCGTTCGCGACGACGACTGCACCGCCGCGGCCGGCCGCGACCGCGGCGAGCTTCGCCGCGGTCGGGAATCCGGCCCCCCCGCGGCCGGTCAGGCCGCTTTCTGCGACGACGGCACGGATCGCCTCCGACCGTCCGGGCAGGTGCGGCAGCGGTCCGTGACGCTCGACGTGGCCGGCCCNNNNCGGCGGAAAGCAGCCGCCGCACCGGTGCCGGGAGGAGAGCCAAACCGCGCGTGCCGACGACCTCGCGCTCCACTGCGGCCGCGGTGCTCATTGCAGGTCCTCGGCGAGGCGTGGCACCGGGCGCCGCTCGAGCCGCTTCGGCCCTCTCGCACGCTCCCCCAGTCGCCAGCCGACGAGCGCCAGGACAGTTCCGACGCACGCTGCCGCGATCGCCTGAAGCCAGATCGTGCCGTTGTCACTTCCCATGCCGACCCCGTGGGCGAGCGCGAGCGGCCAGGCGGCATATGCGAGCCAGTGGACGCCGCGCCACAGGCGTGGGCTCAGGTGCGAGCGCAGGAGGCTCGAGACGATGAGAGCGACGACGAGGTCGAGCGAGAGGGCGCCGAACCCGACCCAGAACGCGCTCCGGCCGGCGACGAACGGGACGAAGACGGCAGCGACACCGACGACGGCGTAGGGATCGAACACCGCGCTCAGCACATGGAGCGCGACGAAGACGACTGAGAGGAGTGCGATGCTGCGATGGAGGCCCGCGGTCACGAAGCGCGGTGTTCGCTTCGGACTCCAGCGTCTGCTCGTCGCGATCCCGAGTCCGACGACTCCGGTCAGCAGCAGGAGGGAGACGACGCCGCTGCCGCGCATGACGTACCAGATCGCGTTGGAGGTGACGAGCGCGCTCATGAAGGCTCCCGCGGCCAGCCGGCCGTGATCGCGACCGTTCCTTCGGCCGTGACGAGACGTGCTGGCAGGCCTGCCTCCTCGAGCCAGGCAGGCGCCGCGTGACCGCGGACGATGGCCGCCGTGCTCGCGGTGTTCGCGGCGACGCAGCTGCTCGCAGCGACGGACACGGTTCGCCAGGTCTCCGCGCACTGCAGGCCGGTTCGCGGGTCGAGGATGTGATGGCGTTCTGCGCCCCCCGCTTGCCAGCGGCGCACCGTCGTGCTCGACGTCGCGAGGCCGCCGCCGTGGAGCGCGATGGTCTGTCCTTCGGCAGTCGCGCCGGCGCGATGGTCGTCGGTCACTCGGATCGTCCAACCGCCGTGTGGAACCGGACCTGCGACGGAGATATCGCCGCCGAGACCGATCAGAGCGCCCGCCCCTGTCGAACGTGCGACGGCGCGTGCCGAGCGATCGGCTGCGAGCGCCTTCGCGGTCGCGCCGAGATCGATCTCGACTCCTGCGGGCACGCGCACGAGCCCGCGCTCGCGGTCGATCCTGAGCGAGTGCCAGCCCGCGGCCGGAACGGCCTCGACAGAGGGCTGGGGCGCGGTGCGCGAGACGACGACGACGAAGTCGCCGTCCCAGCCGAGAGCGTTGATCGCGCGGCCGATCGTGGGATCGACGTCGCCGTTCGTCTCGTCGGCGGCGGCGAGCGCGACCGTAAGCGCCTCGAGCAGGAGCGGGCTCGCCGCGAAGGGCTTCCCGGCCGAGCGGTTGAGCGCCTGGAGCTCGGAGTCGTCGCGAAACCTGCTGCAAACGAGGTCGATCGCGCGAAGTTCCGCCTTCACGATCTCGACGGCCTGCCCGAGGGCTGGCGCGTCGGAGACGGTCACCTGCGCCGT
>VAWZ01000051.1:7381-20309 GCA_005888365.1 Actinomycetota bacterium | reverse complement strand
CTGCGTAGCCGTGGACGTCGTCGAGCCCCCGCCCGACGAAGAGGAAGACGATGTGGACGACGACTTCTTGGACGACGACTTCTTGGGCGACGACGTCGCGCTCGAGGCCGCAGGCGTGCTCGTCGACGAGCTCGTCGAGTCGGTGGCGCCCGCAGTGGCCTTCGAGGACGACGTCGTGTTCTTGGCGCCTAGAGCGATGAGTGCGGCGAGCACTGCCGTCAAGCCGGCGGCCGCAGCGGCGACGGCGCGTGTCAGGCGCTTGACGCGCCGGTTGCCCGCATCACGGGCTTCGATCGCTCGTTCTCGCTGGTTCATCGGATCTCCTGTCGTTCGCGTGTGGATGATCCGATGACACCAGGCGGCTCTGAGACCCGTCTTCGACGTTGCTGTGAATTCCCTGAGACTCCCGCTGCTCGAGAGGCAGGAGGATGCGGAAGGTCGCGCCGCCCCCGGGCACCGAGTGCGCTTCGACGGTACCGCCGTGCGCCGCCGCAACCGCGGAGACGATGGAGAGCCCGAGCCCGACGCCTCCGCTCGACCGCGATCGCGTGAGGTCGGCACGATAGAAGCGCTCGAAGACGCGTCCGATCTCCTCGGCACTCATTCCGGGCCCCAGGTCCGTCACCTCGATCACGGCGCTCCCGTTCTGCCGGCCGACGAGCACCCGCACCGCAGTGTCGGCCGGCGTGTGTGCGCGGACGTTGGCGAGCAGGTTGTCGACGATCTGGCGCAGCCGATCGTGGTCCCCGAGCACGACGACGTCCTCGGCCTCCAGGCCGATCTCGCGTTTCGGGTCGACGGCGTGCGCCGTCTCGACGGCCTCGCTCACGACCAGGTCGAGCCGGACCGGCTCTTTACGCAGCGCGCGGCCCTCGTCGAGCCGGGCGAGCAAGAGGAGATCCTCGACGAGCGTGCTCATCCGCTCCGACTCGCGGCTGATCCCACTCATCGCGCGATCCAGATCTCCGGGTCGCTGTCTCGCCCCGCGCGTGAACAGCTCGGCGTAGGCCCGCACCGCCGCGAGTGGAGTGCGCAGCTCGTGCGAGGCATCCGCGACGAAGCGGCGCATCTTCTGCTCGGAGGCCTCCTGCGCCCGGAACGCCGTCTCGATCTGCGAGAGCATCGCGTTCAGCGCGAGACCGAGGCGTCCGACCTCGGTTCGCTCCTCCGCACGTTCGACGCGCCTCGTCAGATCCCCGGCTGCGATCGCGTCGGCCGTCTTCTCGATCTCGCGCAGCGGACGCAGGCCGAGGCGGACGACCCAGAGCCCGAGCGCCGCGAGCGCGATCAGGACCGCCCCGGTCACGAGCAGCTCGATCAGGAGGAGGCGGTCGAGCGTGTCTTGCACGTCGTGCAGCGACGTCGCGACCACGAGCATCTCGCTCGCGCCCGGCTCGATCGACGCTCGGACGCGGTAGCGGTCGTCGCCCGACTGCGTCGGCACCGTGAAGTAGCGGGCGTGGTCGGGACCGGCTCCTCCCGTCTGGGAGACCGAGATCTTCGCGGGGAGCCGCGGCGGAGAGGGTGCGGTCTCACCCCGGAAGGGCTGGATCGGCCGCGTCCCGAGCACGCGGGTCCCGTCGACCGAGCGGAGCTGCACGAAGATGTTGGGAGGACCGCCTTCGAGGTCCGCGCCGGGTTGGTCGAACGCGTGCTCGTCCTGGTCGAGCGCGGTATCGGTCCTGTTGATGAGGAACGAGCGCAGGGACGTATAGGTGGCGATGTCGGCGACCGCGAGCCCCAAGGCTGCCAGGCAGATGACGCCGAGCACGAGGCGCGACCGAAGCGACAGCTCCCTGAGCATCTACGGTGGCTCGGTCTCGAGCATGTAGCCGGCCTGCCGCACCGTCTTGATCAGCGGCGGGCCGAACGGGTCGAGCTTCCGGCGCAGGTAGCTGACGTACGTCTCCACGACGTTCGTGCTACCGCCGAAGTCGTAGTGCCAGACGTTCTGCAGGATCTGGCCCTTCGAGAGCACGCGGCGCGGGTTGAGGAGGAAGAAGCGGAGGAGGTTGAACTCGGTTGCGGAGAGCTCGACTGGCGTGCCCGCGCGAGACACGGAGTGCCGCTGCTCGTCGAGCACGACGTCCGCGAAGCGGAGAACGTCGCCCGGAAGCTCGGCTCCGGTTCGACGCAAGATTGCCTGCACGCGAGCGACGAGCTCGGCCAGGCTGAACGGCTTCGTCACGTAGTCGTCGCCTCCCGCGCGCAGCGCCTCGACCTTGTTCTCGGTCGCGTCCTTCGCGGTGAGGAACAACACGGCGCACTTGAAGCCCTGGGCGCGGAGGCGCCTGCCGACCTCGATGCCCTCGAGATCGGGGAGCATCCAGTCGAGCACGATCAGATCGGGCTCCTGGCGGAGGACGGCCGCTAGCGCTGCGCGCCCGGTCGAGGCCTCCTCGACCTCGTAGTCCTCGTAGCGGAGCGCCGTCGCGACCGCGTCGACGAGCGACGGCTCGTCGTCGACCACGAGGATTCGCCGTTTGGGCTCGCCGTTCGAGCTGGCGTTCATGTGAGCATCGTGACAGCGCTTCCTGTGAGTTGGCTGAGAATGGAGGCGCTTCGCCTGAGAGTTTCCTGAGAGCGCGAAAAGCCTGCTCGTGAGCCTTTCGTTCAGTCGCGGCGGCAGATTCGCCGCGTGGACGCGGACGATTTTCGAGACGATTGGTCGCGCATGAGCGCATCGGACGACCTCCGGAGCACGTTCGACTCGGCCGCCGACCTCTATGACGGGGCGCGGCCCTCGTATCCGGAGGAGCTCTTCGACGATCTCGTCGAGCTGGGCGAGCTCGAGCCCGACGACCGGCTGCTCGAGATCGGTTGCGCGACGGGCAAGGCCACGCGTCCGCTCCTCGAGCGCGGCTTCTCGGTCGTCTGCGTCGAGCTCGGCGCGCAACTCGCCGAGCGCGCGCGGCGCAACCTCACGGGCTTGCCGGTGGAGATCCGCGTCGCGCCCTTCGAACAGTGGGAGGACGAGGCGGGAGCATTCGACCTCGTCTACGCGGCCACCGCCTGGCACTGGCTCGACCCGGCGATCCGCTACCTGAAGGCGCACCGGCTCCTACGCGCCGGCGGTCATCTCGCCTTCTGGAGCGCGCTGCATGCCTTCCCTCCCGGATTCGACCCATTCTTCACCGAGATTCAGGAGGCGTACGACAGGATCGGCAAACACCGGCAGGGCGAGTGGCCGCCGCCTCGGCCGGAGGACATCCCGGACGACGCGGCCGAGATCGAGGCGAGTGGTCTCTTCGAGGACGTCCGCGTTCGGCGCTATGGGTGGGAGAGGCTCTACACGGCCGACGAGTACATCGCCCTGTTGAGCACCTTCTCCGATCACATCGCCCTAGAGTCGAAAATGAGGGAGCAGCTCTTCCGCGAGATCAGGCGGCGGATTGTGGAACGTCCCGACCGGCGGGTGCGGCGCCACTGGTACGCGATCCTCCACGTCGCGCGCCGCTCGCCGAGCTGACTCGGCGAGCGGTTGTCGTCGCTGCGAACTGAGGCAGGAGTCCCGGCTCTAGGCCGGGACTCCTGCAGCCTGCGACTTCACGTAGGCGACGTACTCCCGCACGTCCGTCGCGGGCTCCGTGTAGGCGTCGCCGAGAGCTTCTTCCATCCGGCTGAGATATTCCTCGGCCCAGGCGGGGAACTGGTAGTCGATCGAGCGCAGGAACTCGAGCGTCGCGGCCCAGCGGATGTCCGCGATCGACGGCCTGTCGCCGCCGACGAAAGGCCTGCCAGAGAGGAAGAAGCTGTGGAACGCCTCGAGCGGCGGGGCGAGCGCGGCCTCGGCATCCTTGGCCGCCTTCGTCTTCGTCGCGTCGTCGACGTCCGCCGTCGCCGCTTCGCCTGCGTACTGGGCGAAGCCCAGCGTCGGGTACGTCGCACGCGCGAGGAGCGGGTAGAAGGTGCCGATCAAGTAGAACATCGCGCTGTCGACCATCGCCCGCTCGGCCGGCTCGGTCGGATAGAAGCGGTCGAGGCCGTGCTTGTTGCACAGGTACTGCATGATCGCGCAGCTCTCCCAGAGCGAGCCGCGCGGTAGCCCCGCCTCCTCGAGCAGCGGCGTGAGATCGGCAGGGTCCTTCGCGAGGAACTCCGGAGTGCTCTTCTTGCCCCAGACGTCCAGCTCCTCGAACTCGAGCCCCGCGGCGCGGATGAAGATGCGAGCGCTCAGGTTGTTGACGCTCGGCTTGAGGATGCTCAGGGTGTTCGTGGCCATCGTGACCCTCCCGCGGTCGCTAGCTGTACGGGTTCTTCGGCGATCGGTCATACGAGAGCGACGCTCGCGATCGCATTACGAGCGTCTCGATTGCGTCGGCCAGGTGCTCCTCCGCGATGTTGTAGGCGCCGCGCTGCGCGCGGATCTTGTGCGCTTCGAGGAGCACGTCGGCGTGTGACGAGCCGAGCGGGGGCTCGAAGCGGTAGGACGAGAGCTCGATCAGCAGGCCGAGCGGGTCCTCGAAGTAGATCGAGTCCATGAAGCCTCGATCCTTGACGCCGCTGTGACTGATTCCGCGCTCGTCGAGCCTCTCGACCGCCTGTCGGAAGCTGGCCTGCGAGAGCGAGAACGCGATGTGGTGGACGCAACCCTGCTCGGTGGAGGTGCGGGTCGGATCGGGCTCGCGTTCCTCGTTGGTGAAGACGGTGATGAGACGGCCGTCACCTGGGTCGAAGTAGAGGTGGCTCTCCGACTCGCTGTCGAGGTTCGGCTGCTCGACGACGAAGGGCATCCTGAGAACGCCTTCCCAGAAGTCCATCGCAATCCGGCGGTTCGCGCCGACGATCGTGATGTGGTGAACGCCCTGGCTCTGCAGCTTTCGCATTCGAGACCTGACCTGGGTGGAAAACATAAACGCAGTGGCCGCGAAGCGGCCGCGCTTCAAGGGTCTTTCGCGCGACCAGAATCTGCGTGAGCGGATTCTGGTCTTGCGCCAAACTCCACCAGTTTCGACTTGTAGTCGCTTCGATGCAAGGTCCCGAAGGGCACGAGCTCGACCTGCGCCTGGACGACGAGCACGTCTCGGAGCTTCTGTCGGATCGCGGCCGCGAGCGAGTCATCCGCTCTCGTGCCGTTCGCAAGCTCGACGAGGACCGGAAGCGGCGGCTCCTGCTTCACGCCTGGCGAGCCGGGCTCGAGCAGGACGTTGCCGCTGACGTCGGGGGAGAACCCGCCCACTACCTCGCGGACGGCCGAGGGAAAGACGTTCACCCCTCGGACGATGAGCATGTCGTCGGTCCGGCCGAGGCAGCGCACGCGGGGGCCCGTACGGCCACACGGGCACGGGCTCGTCCGGACCCGCACGTGGTCGCGCGTGCGGAAGCGGAGTAGAGGTGCCGCACGGTGCTGGAGGTGCGTGAGCACGAGCTCGCCGGTGGCGCCCTCGTCCAGCTCGACCGCGTGTCCTGTCTCGGGCTCGATCAGCTCCACATGCACGAAGCCGCGTGCGCCCAGGTGCATCCCGTCCTGCTCTTCGCACTCGCCCCAGAGCGAAGGGCCGATGTCACCGATTCCCATCGCCTCGGTGACCCTCGCTCCCCAGCCGTCTTCGAGCTTCGAGCGGAAAGCCGGCTCGCCACCGCCGGGCTCGCCAGCGACGAGAAGGCGCTCGACGCTCGATCCCGCGAGGTCGAAGCCTCGGTCGGCAGCGGTCTCGACGAGAGTGGCGGCATAGGAGGGGGTGAGGACGACGGCTTCCGGCTGCAGGAGCTCGAGCGCGAGCAGCAGACGCTCGCTCGATCCGGTTCCGACCGGGATGTGGCAGACCCCGATTCGCTCCAGCCCGTCGAGGGCGGCGCCCGCCACGAACGGGCCTGCGTTGTACGTGCTGAGGAGACGCTGGCCGGCCGCGACTCCGGAAGCCGCGTAGCTCCGCGCCGACCCGGTGATCCAGTTCTCGAGATCGTCCGCGGTCAGCGGGATGTAGCTCGGCGTTCCCGTCGTGCCGCTCGTCGAGTAGATCCGGACGATCTCGGACGGAGCCGCGCACTGGTGCGACCCGATCGGGTTCTCGTCCGTTGCGGTCGCCTTGAGCTCCTGCTTCTCGGTCAGCGGCAGCTCGGCGATCTCCACGAGCCCGCCTGCGTCGTCGGCGGAATCGACTCCCGTCGCTGCGAGCTTCTCGCGATAGAAGGCGGAGCGCTCGAAGAGGTACGCGAGCTGGAGGCGGTACGACGCGTCGTCGACGGCGAGCTGCGCTTCCCAGGAACGGATCTCGACCTTCGGATCGAGCATCAGACGCGCTCGTCTCCGCGCTCGTACTGGACTGCGTCTTCGGCCTCGCCTGCCAGGAGGAAGCCGATGGGCTCGCGCTGCTCCTCGAGGAGATGTGCCAGCAGGCCGGCCGAGCGCGCGAGAATCGGAACGGTCTTCACCTCCGCCGAGGAATAGCCGAGGTCGAGCATCACGGCTGCGATCGGCAGCGCGACGTTCATAGGCAGCGGCTTCTGCCAGGTCTTGGTCACCGCTCCAGCGAGCGACCGGCCGAGCAAGACGTGCGGGCCGCTTACCCCGTGGGCGTCGGCGAGCTCGAGGATCCGCTCCGCGCGCGGGTCGAGCGGCCGATGCACCGGGTGCCCGAACCCCGGCACCTTCCTGCCCGCAGCGTGGTACGTGCGCGCGATGTCCTCGGCCACGGCTGCGGGATCGTCGGCGGCAGCGACCCTCGCTTGGCCTTCCTCGAGGAGCCGCGCGCACTCCTCGGAGGTGCCGAGGACGACCGGGCCGCAACCGAGGATTCCGGCGGCGACGGCTCCGTGCAGCGATCCGGGGTCGGCGGCGAGCGTCATGCGCGCAGCGACGTTGGACGGCATCAGCCCGTGCTCGGCGATCGCGACGAGCAGGAGGTCGAGGAAGAAGCGCTGCTCGTCGCTCGGCTCGCGGCCCGTGAGCAGAACGTGGAAGTACTCGGTGAAGCTCACCTCTCCCATCAGCTCGCTCGCGAGGTCCCGCCCGCGAACCTCGACCCGGTCCGGAAAGGCCTGGCCGATGTGCGTGACGGGTTTCCCCTGCTTACCTAACGGCATACCCGAGCTCCTCTCGCACGAGCCGAGCACCGGCAACCATCGCCTCGAGCTTGCGGAACGCGAGCTCGCGCGGGAGGTACTTCATTCCACAGTCCGGCGCCACCGCGAGCCTCTCGGGTGGCAACACGGTCAGAGCCTTCCGGATCCGCTCCACCACCACCTCCGGAGTCTCCGCCTCGCTCGAGCCGAGGTCGAGGACGCCGAGCATGATCGTCTTGCTAGGGAGGTCGCCGAGGTCGGCCGGGTCGAGGTTCGGCTGCGCGGCCTCGAGCGAGATGTGCGTCGCAGCGCAGTCGTCGAGCTCGGCGAGAAACGGATAGCCCGTGAGCCGGTCCTTGACGACGTGGGCGTAGCCGAAGCACGTGTGAAGAATCGTGTCGCCTTCGATGCCCCTGAGCGCACGGTCGATCGCCTCGACGGCGTACTCCCGCGCCTGCTCGGGTCGCGCCTGCAGATAGGGCTCGTCGATCTGGACGACGTCCGCGCCCGCTGCCTTCAGGTCGAGCAGCTCCTCGTTGACGGCCTCTGCGTAGGCCAGCGCGAGGCTGCCGGCGTCGGGGTAGTGGTCGTTCTGCGCTTGCTGGGTCATCGTGAACGGCCCGGGAACCGTGATCTTGATCGGGCGCTCGGTGAGCGTGCGGAGGAACTCGACGTCGCGCACCTCGACGGGCTGCCGTCGCCGGACCGGTCCGACGACCCGCGGAACGGGGTTCTCGTGCCCCGTGCGATCGAGCGCGACGCCGGGATGGTCGAGGTCGATGCCGTCGAGCGCAGTCGCGAAGCGGTTCGAGTAGCTCTCCCGCCGCATCTCGCCGTCGCCGATGACGTCGACTCCGGCTCGCTCCAGATCCAGGACGGCGAGCCGGGTCGCATCGTCCTGCGCTTCCTGGAGGAACGGCTCCGGGACGCGCCAGAGCTCGCGCGCGCGGACGCGAGGCGGCAGCCGCTCTCCGAGCCGCTCGCGGTCGATCAACCAGCCGGGCTGTGGATAGCTTCCGACGACTGTCGTAACGAGGGCGCCCCGAGCCACCACGCGATCCGCCCTCTTCCTACCCTGCCGCTCGCACGCGCAGGGCCCTCGCGGTGGCGGGTGTCGCACCGGCGGCGTTGGCCGCCCACACGCGGCAGGCGACGAGGTGCTTCCCGTCGGCTGCGCGCAGACGCCGCGAGGAGCCGAAGGCACCGGCGATGACCGTTCCGCTCCGCAGCCAGCGGTAGGAGAAGACGATCGGGCGGGTTCCCGTCCAGCTGCCCCGCAGACAGGTGAGCAGCCGCCCCACGAGAGGGGTGCCGTGCAGCAGCGGCGAGCGAACGTTCTTCGGCAGCTGCGCCGCCAGTGGGCTCGCGGCCTGACAGTCCGAACCGCACGCGGCGAGGATGTACGGCCGGAGCAGCTTTGCGAGACCGATCGCACCGTTGGCGTTCAGGTGCAGGCCGTCCGGGTTGAACCAGTCCTGCCCTCGGCTCGCCGCCTCCCAGTCGACGATCTGGAGCTGCGGCCAGCGGCGTGCCCGGGCTCGAATGATGTCGTTGATCTCGCGGTAGTTCTCGGTCTGCTCGCGCATCGTCACCCAGAGCACGTGCTCGACGCCGAGCGTGACGAGAGCCGTGGCAACCTGCGCCATCGCCGTTTCGTAGTTGTTGGCCGGCTCGTTGTAGCCGACGTCGACGACCACGATATTGCCGAGCGCAGCGAGCGGCGAAGCCTGCACGATGTCGAGCACCGACTCGGGATGAGTGCCTTGATATGCGCAGCCGGGGGACACGAGCCGGCGACAGGGAGTGAGCTCGAGCCGCAGGTCGAGCCCGTTCCCCAGGAGCTGGCGGGCCTCGGGGACGTACTCGAGCGAGTCCGCGATCGAGTCGCCGAACATCGTCACTCGCGGGCCCGAGGACGCTCCGCCGTCCGCCGCGAGAGCCACGGGCGACACGGCCGCGAGACCACACAGCGCGACGGCGACGGCGAGCTCCCGTCTCATCGCGCGTAACGCTAGCGGGGTGGGGTCGAAGCAGCGTTCAGCGAGGCAGGTGAAGCCCGAGACGGTGCGGCAGTGCGGCGACGAAGGCGGTCACCGCGTCCGGCGTCCTCCCTTCGTCCTCGGTCGCGTCCTTCCGCAGGAGAGCTTGGCGGATCAGCGACCCGCCGACGTACTTGAACGGCTCCGGAGGGAACAGCTTGCGGGCGGGCTCCACGATCGCGAGCGACGTGCGCTCGTCCCGGCGGTCGAGGGCGAGACGCGCGAGGATCTGGCCGCCGAGGTAGGTGGGCCCGACCCCGTTGCCGGTGAAGCCGAATCCGTGATGCACGCGACCGCGGCTCCCGAAGATGGGGAGATGCGTGGGGGAGACGTCGATCGGCCCGCCCCAAGCGTGGGTCACGCGACGTCCTCGCAGCTGGGGGAAGAAGCGGACGAGACTCTCGCGCGAGCGCCGAATGACGCCCGCATCGAGCTCGAGCCGTGAGCCGCCCCGCGAGCCGAAGCCCATCGTGCCGCCGCCCCAGCCGAAGGCGATGCGGTCGTCGGCGGTCGTGCGCATGTAGTGGACGAGCGTCCGGCTGTCCACGATCGCCTCTCCGCCGGTCCAACCGAGGTCCTCGAGGACGTCCGGGACGGGCTCCGTGAGCACGATGTGGCTCGACGCGACGGCGAGCGAGAGCCGATAGCCGGGGAAGCCGACGGCTGCCGAGTTGACCGCGAGAACCGCGGACCCCGCCCGGACACGTCCGAGCCTCGTCTCCACACTGCCGTCCCGGTGCAGCCGGGTGACCTCGGTCCGTTCGTACAGGCGAAGCCCTCGCTCGAGCAATCGCCGCCTGAGCCCGAGGCCGAGCCGCGCGGGCTGAACCGTCGCGTTCAGCCGCTGTGCCGAGCCGCCGAGGAAGAGCGGCGAGTCGCAGCGGGCACGCACCTCCTCGCGCGAGAGCGGCACGATCTCGTCATCCGCTCCGAGGGCGGTGCATGCCTTCACGGAGCCGTCCCACGAGCCGAGCTGCGACTCCGTCGTCGCGACCCGCAGCATCGGCGCCGGCCGATACCAGGCGTCGGCCTCGTTGTCACGACACCAGTCGCCGATCCCGCGCACGGCATCCTCCGACGCGCGACAGACGGCCAATGCCGCCGCGTCGCCTGCGCGCTCGCGGAGCGTCTCGACGTCCCCCCAGAGCGTCTCGCAGAAGCCTCCGTTCCGCCCGCTCGGGCCGTGTCCACACACAGCCGCCTCGAGCAGCGCGATCTCGATGCCGGGCTCGAGAACGAGCAGGTGCCACGCCGTCCAGAGGCCGAGGTACCCGCCGCCGACGATGACGACATCCGCGCTCGTGTCGCTCTCGAGCGGGCGCGTCGGCGTGACCGCGCCGGCCTCCTCGAGCCACCACCCGTGACGGGTGTGCCTGATCCCCTCCACGGCGTGGCGACGCTAGCAGCAGCCTTCGGCGAAAGAGGAGTGGCGGATGGGACTCGAAGCCACGACCACCGGGACCACAACCCTGCTCGTTATGGGTCGGGAAGAGTCTGGATGCGTCGATTTGGCGGAAACAGTGGGCCTCGCGCCGAGGCCGACTCGGACGACCAGTCAGCGTTCGTCGCCAGTCGTTGCCAAGACGTTGCCACAGTTCCAGGCCACCTGCCGCGTAAATCGAGTCAACCCGCGTCTACTGGGGGACCCGCTCGGAGAGACTCGCGACGACCTTCGCGACGTCGGACAGTTCCGGCGAGCTCTCATTGAGATACCGCCGTAGCCACTTCGTCGCCGCAGCCTCGAACTTCGGCGACTCGCGTTCCGCGTACAGGTGCACGAGCTTGAGCGCGTCCTCCAGCGGGACCTTCGGCAGATCGCGAGCTGCAGCCTCAGCGACCCACAGGTTGCCGCGTTCGAGCGACCGCTTGAACTCGGCATGGGGATACCCGCGCGAGGTCACGAACGTATGTTCCCATAGCCGATTCTGGTTTCTGAAGCACAGGGGTGGGTATTTCGACGCGACGGCAGAATGAGGAAGGAGCGACATGTCAGGACAAGAAGCTGATTCGGCCTCGTCGGACCCAGATCCGACCGAAGTGATTCCGCCCGAAGAGCTACCGCAGCCGCCTGAGGAACCAGATGACCCCGGTCAGCCTGGTGAGGGCGACCCGTGGAGTGACCCGGATGCCCCTCCCTGGGAGAGGCCGGGAGTACCGCCTAAAGCTCCGGAGCCTCAGCTCCCTCCCGAGCCGCAATTGCCAGACACTCGGCGGTCGTGAGGAGGAGCGGCGGCCGCTTCGCTGACGAGCCGCTACCCAGCCCGGCGAGGGCGAATGAGGTGCCTTGGGCGGTGCAGCGGTCGCGGGAGCGACGGCGACGCCGAGTGAACGGGCGCGCGCTCGCTATTGTCGCCCGTGTCGAGGGCGAGTGCTTTCGTAACCATCGACCTCGGTGCCCGAGGCAGATGAGTTTCGACCGCTTCTGGAATGCCCTCTCAACCAAGGGCGCCGAGAAGCGAAAGCAGCATGGGTCCAAGGGTGCGCACGTCTTTCGGGATCCCAACGAGGACGACCGGGTCTGGATGGTCTTCGACTGGGATGAGGAAGGCTGGCAGAGCTTCGTCTCCGACCCTGAGGTCCGGCGATCTTTCAAGAAGGCGGGCTCCAAGGTAGGCCGAAGGCGGCGGAGCCCGGCGGCGAGCACGACGCCTAGCCTTAGACGCCGAATCGGAACCCTCGACGTCGCCGGGCTGCGGGAGAGGTGGGCGCGGCAAGTTTCGCCATACGCTCTCGCCGCCAGTTCCGCCCGCCCGTCTCAAGCTCGCGCTCCTCGATCCGAAAAGGCTTCGCAAGCTCCGGCTCGTCGCCTCGGATCTCCTCGATGAAGCGCTGGGCGTCCTCGCGGCGCACGAACACGTCGATTGAATCGCCGAGCGGACTCGTCGGCGAGAGCGAGTCGTCGACTTGCAGGCGGCTGCGTGGACCATCGCTGGCCAGCTCGACGCCGACGGGAGCGTCCGGGACGCGAAGACCTCCGGCAGCATGGCGACCATCCCTCTCTCGCAGGCCGCAGTCGCCATCGTCAAGGAACGCCGCCGCACGCTCATGCGCCGGAGCTTCACCGCCGCGTCCTCGGACGCGTTCGTGTTTACCGGGCGCAATGGGCGGCCGCTCACCCGCCGCAACGCGCTCCGCGCGTGGCAGGTGGCGACGAAGGACGTCCTGGGCAATCCGCTCCGTCTCCACGACCTGCGGACGACGTTCGCCTCTCGCCTCCTGCTAACCGTGTGGATGTCGCCACGGCGCAGGCACTGCTTCGGCACGCACGGCCTTCGACCACGCTCGAGGTGTACACGCGTGTCCAGGGAGACGCCGTCGCACGGCTCGAGCGGATGCGAGAACGCGCTCGATGCGTGAGTCGTTGCCAAACGGTTGCCATCTCTATCGGTTCGGCTTACGCGAGTACCCGGAAATGGCCTGGATACAGGGGTGGCGGACGGGATTCGAACCCGCGACCACCGGGACCACAACCCGGGGCTCTACCAACTGAGCTACCGCCACCGCGCCCGCGACAGGATAGCTCCGCCGGGCTACCGGTTCAGCTGGCGGCTGTGCCGCCCGTTCTCAGTGCGCGTTGGTATGAGGTCGGAGGCCGATTCATTCGGCCGCAGGCTCGCACACGTTTTCGCTGCGCCGCGCCGGAAGGAGGGGTTACGCGGGGGAACCATCGGTTCACCCGCGTCAAACCCGGGGCTCTACCAACTGAGCTACCGCCACCCGCGCCCGCAACAGGATGCCGCGCGCTCCGAGGAACGATCGCGTGTTATTGAGGCGGGCCGGACACGAGGCGAACGGTGGCGCTGTTCGAGCCCGTGTACTGGTCGATCCAGGTGAGCTTCACAATGCGTCCGGGGGAGAGCCGGAGGACGAGGTTCCTCAGGTTC
>VAWZ01000051.1:0-7309 GCA_005888365.1 Actinomycetota bacterium | reverse complement strand
CGATTGCGCCGGTCGTCGCCTGGCCGTTGTAGCCCGTTTGACCGAGTCCCACGCCGAGGAAGGCAGTCGGCCCGATATGCACGACCGACGACGCATGTCGAGCGTCGATCTGCTTCGCGATGTCGATCGCGGTGTCGATCGGAATCGCGAACCCCTCGCCGCTTCCTCGGAACGAGAAGCTGCTCGATGCTGCAGCGTCGATTCCCACCACCTGTCCGTGGCTCAGGAGCGGGCCACCGGAGTCGCCAGGCTGGAGCGGCGCGCTCGTCTCGATCAGCCCGGTCAGCCGGCTCGAGCCACCCTCGTCGTCGCTGACCGTGATCGCACGCTGTAGCCCGACGAGCTTGCCGGTCTTCGTGCTCAAGACTCCGGCTCCACCCGCGTTACCGACCGCCGTGACCTGGTCACCGACCTTGATGGAGTTTGAGTTCCCGACGCTCGCAGTCGTCAACCCGTGCGCATTCCGCAGCATCAGCAGCGCGATGTCCTCCGACATGCTGTAGCCCGCGACGGTCGCCGCGTAGGTGCGGCCCGTGGATGGAACGGTCACTCGAATCGACGTGGCGCCGCGGATGACGTGGTTGTTCGTCACTACCTCGCCAGAGGAGGAGAGCGCGATTCCGGTTCCGGCGGCAGCCCCTCCACCCGCGAGGCTCGTGTTCACGACGACGACACCCGCTCGCACGCCTCCGGTGGAGGAAGTCGCGCCCCCGAACGCGCCGGCCACCGACGAGCCCGCGACCACCGCCCCGACGACGGCAGCCGTCAGCGCGATCTTGAGCAGTGGCTTGCGCTGCCTCTCGGTCATCTCGGGACTCGGCACCATCCTCCAAGGAGAGCATGCATCCATAAGAGACAACTGTGGATCGCGAGAACCGTCCGTTAAGACCGGCGTATTCGGGAGGCGGACCGCGTTTGACGCAGCCCCTCCAGACCCGTACCCTCCCCGAGTTCCCGTCGAGCGAAAGGAGGAGTCTGCGATGAAAGCCGATTGCCGCACACCTCTCCGGCTCGACGGCATCCGCTCCTAGATCTCTCTCGCGCGGGACCGCTGAGCCGTAGGCCCCGTTGTCGAACGAGAAGGAGCACTTCCTTGTCCGAACGAACGCTGGCCGCTCTCGGCTGGACGAACGAGCTCGAGGCGGCCCATACGACCTATGCCGAGCGCGGCTTCGAGCCGGCGCGGGTCGTCGCGGAGCATCGCGGCGGCTACCTCGTCCGCGGCGAGCGGGACGAGCGGCTCGCCCACGCGCGCGGAAAGCTCCGCGACCACGAGCTCGAGGGCGGGATGCCTGCAGTCGGCGACTGGGTCGCCGTCTGCGATGCGCCCGGCGGTCGCGCCGCGATCGAGGCCATCCTTCCGCGGCGGACAAAGGTCTCGCGCAAGACTCCGTGGCTCAAGGCAGAGGAGCACGTGCTCGTTGCGAACGTCGACACCGTCCTGCTCCTCTCCGGACTCGACGACGACTTCAACCCGAGACGGCTCGAGCGCTACCTCACCGCCGCGTGGGACAGCGGAGCCGACCCGGTGATCGTGCTCACCAAGCTCGACCTCTGCGAGGACGAGACGAAGATCCTGGAGGCGGAAGCCATCGGACTGGGCGTCGCCGTACTGCCGGCGAGCAACGTAAGCGGCGAGGGAATCGACGCGGTGCGGGCGTTGCTCGCTCCCCGGCGGACGTTCGTTCTCCTCGGCTCGTCGGGTGTCGGCAAGTCCTCGCTCGTCAACCGCCTCGCCGGACGACGGCTGATGCCCACCGGGGACCTGCGTCGTGCCGGCCGCGGCCGGCACACGACGCGGCACCGGCAGCTGCTCGTGCTCCCGGGAGGCGCGCTCTTCGTCGACACGCCGGGCCTGCGGGAGCTGCAGGTCTGGGAGGGCGATCTGGACAGCGCCTTTTCCGACATCGCCGAGCTCGCCGCGAGCTGCCGCTTCAACGACTGCGCACACAGCACCGAGCCCGACTGCTCCGTTCGGGAGGCTCTCGAGACCGGAGTGCTCGAGCCCCAGCGCTGGAGCAACTACCTCAAGCTGCAGCGCGAGCTACGTGCGCTCGAAGCCCGCCGAAGCTCGCGCGTGCATCGCGAGCTCAAGCGTCGCTGGCGCCAGCGCGCACGGGAGACGAAGCAGGCACGTCGCCATGGAGGGAAGCGCTACTGACCGGGTCGCGTGTGGAAGGAGTCTGTCCACATCCACCGAGCTCGGCGCCGGCGAGGACGGCGAGTGCGACGAACGGGAAGAACCACGAGATGTAGAGCGCCGACCAGTGCGTCAAGAGGAGCTCGAACGCGACGAGGAGCGCGCCCGTCAGCGCTGCGAGCTGGAGCGGCGTCTTTCGCCGCGGAAGGAACGCGACGGCGATCGCGGCTGCCACGAGTAGTGGTTGCAGCACGCGCTGCAACCACTTCAGGTCGGGCAGGCCGATGTGGTACTGCGCCCAGTCCCAGAGGGAGAAGGGCGAGCGGCGGTCGAACTGGATCCGGAACGTCCTCTCGTAGAAGACGTGTGCCTCGTGAAGTGGATTCCCGAGGAGGAGCATCCAGAACGCGAGCGCGCTGGTGATTGCGAATGCAAGAGCGAAGACGAGGGCGCCTCGACGCTCGCGGACGCTCGGGTACGTGAGCCAGAGCGGGACGACGATCAGGCTAGCGAGCTTCGTCCAGGAGGCAAGCGCTGCGAAGGCTCCGCGTCCCGCGTCCCAGGTCGCAGCCCAGAAGCCCCAGATGAGGAACGCAGGCATGATCGCGTCGTTCGTGTTCGAGCTCGAGACGTACTGGGTGAACGGGTAGGCCGCCCAGGCGAGGGCGAGCACTGCTGCCAGTCGCGCGCCTCCGTAGCGAAGCCCGACGGCCGCGAGCCCGAGCAGCGCCAGGACGTCGAAGAGCAGCGTGGTGAAGTGGACGGCCGGCAGCGTGTCCCACTTTCCGCTCCAGCCGAAGAGCCAGAGGCCCGGCAGGTAGCTCATGTAGCTGACCGGGCCGTAGGTATCCCCCAGCGGGTTGGCCGACTCGCAGCGCCCATTCGCCTGCACCCAGTCGTTGATCGTCCCGTCGGCGTTCGCGGGCCCGCACGGCTTCCCGGTGTCCCTGACCGGGAAGCGACCGTACGGATCCTGGCCGTGGCCGATCAGGTCGGCGCCGATGACTCCCGCGTAGCCGACGTCGATGACTCCCGAGCGGCCGTGGTTTAGCTCGACTCTGAACCCGACGAGGAAGAACGTCGCAAGGACGAGCGCCCACACCGGGAGAACGCTGCCTCCACCCGGGCCTCGGTTGGTCACACCGATCCAGGCGCAGCGAGCGAGGAGGTAGAGAAGCGGCAGGGTCATGAGCACGACGCCTGCGAAGACCCGACCGTGGTTGAAGTACCAGAGCGGCACCGAGAACGCGAGCAGCGCGACGAGGTCGAGGTTGCGCAGGCTGAGGGGCCGCCTGAGATCGCCGAGGCCGAGGAGAAAGACGGCGCAGAAGACGAGCCAGATGTCCGCGTGGTTGATCACACCTCCGAGCCCGGGGCCGCGGGCGAGCGGCCACGCGACCTGCGGGCCCGTCCAGGCCTCGAGCACGGCGCCGGAGGTGTCGTCGACGAGACCGGTGGCCACCTCGCCCGCGGCGCCCGAGAAGACGTGGACTTGCCAGCGCCGATCGGAGGAGCGGAGCGCGGCGGTGGTGACCCAGGTCGACCTGGGGTAGTGACGAAGCCAGCTCGCGACCTTCGCGTCCGCGAGGAAGATCCGCTTGGCCTGCCCCTCGCTCAGACGCGGGGGAAGCGCCGCTCCCGCAGTCGTCGCTCCGAACGCGAGGACAGGTGCGACGAGGATCACCGCAACCGCGCACGCACGCACGGAGAGACCTTAGAGCTCGCTTCGCCGAAGCTACTAGGAGGGTTGGCGAAACGGGCTCCATGCCGCCAGGGGAGCGCTGGATCGCCGCGATGCGGCGTCCGCGGTCGCCTCAGTACTCCAGTGAGTATCGGGGCTCCCCGTATCCTCGCCTCGCGACGACCAGCGGCATCCCGGCGACGAGGCCGGTTCCGCCAAGCCCTCCTACTGCCCGAGGCCGACGAGGAGCTCGTGCTCGCCGGGCGTGGTCGGAAGCTCGATCGTTCCCGTCCTCGGATCGAAACGTCGCGACGTGCTGCTGTCGTAGAGCACGCTCGATATCCGTTTCCCCTCCGGGAGCCGGACGCGCAACCTGAGCGATCCGAGCCGTCTCCGGGCAGGGACCGTGAGCGAAACGGAGACCGTGTCGCCTCCCGCGTCGATCGTGTAGGAGAGGCGGCCGAAGCTCGTCGGCATCGAGCGCACCTCGATGCTCTGCCCTGGGCGAAGCCAGGCGCGCGGGGTGGCGAATGCCAGCTCGAGCCCTCGGGGAGCGCCGCGCCGGCTCGTCGTCTCGTGGATGAGCATCAGGCGCAACGTCTCGAGGAACGCCGCGTTGCTCGCGCCGTTCGGAGGCAGGTACATGGCACGGAAGTGCCCGCCCGCGAGCGGCGCGATCGAAACCCCCTCGCCCGAGACGAACGTGCCGGGGGACATCGCCGCGGCGAGCTCGCCGTACAGGCTGAGCACGAGCTGGCCCGCCTCGTCGTTGTCGGCCAGGAAGCGGGCGACGTTCAGCCCGTAGACCGGGTTCGAGCCCGACACGGGACGTGCACTCCGCGACGTCGAACCGCCGGCGGCGCCGTAGAGCGGGTACGCCCCGGAACGGGGGAGCCCGAGGATCCGGGAGCCGTGCCGCTGCATGTAGTCGAAGACCCCGAGCGCCTGCGAGCTTCGTGGCTTGACGATCCCGGAGGCGAGCGCGTACGGCATGACCAGGTTCCAGTAGCTCCCGTCGCGCGAGGCTGTGAGCGATCGATACGGCCGTTCGTCGTCGTAGAGCCGGACCGGGATGAAGAGCGAACCGTCCGGGAGCCTGCGCTCGGACGCCCGGATCGCACGGCGCAGGCCGTTGCCCAGCCGGACGGCTAGTTTCGAGCACTTCCTCGCGAGCGTCGCCTGCCCGTTCTCCGCCCAGACCGCCCCCATCGAGCGGAGGCCCTGCCAGACCACGGCCTGCGAGTGGAGGCCGTAGACCGATGCGGCGATGTCGGACGAGAAACGCTCGCGCTGGAGAAGCCCGGTCCGGCTCGAGTCGATCTGTCGCCCGAGTGCTCGAACGTATCTGCGAAGCACCGGCGTCGCCTGCGCGACGAGCGAGTGGTCGCCCGTGAGCCGCGCCTGCTCGGCCGTCCCGACGAGTCGCGCGCCCATCTTCCAGTTCGGGCTTCGTACCGGTGTCCCCCTCACGCGCGCAGGCCGCTTCCGGAGCGACGTGTGCAGGATGGCGCGGCTGACCTCGGCCTGCCCGTACTCGGCCATGACCCTCGAGACGTCGATTCCTTCCGGCGAGGAGAACTGCTCGTAGGGGTTGCCGATGCTGTAACGCCAGGTCAGCGCGAGGTTCTGGATCAACAAGCTGCGCTCCGCGTCGTCTACCCGGTTCTCGGGCACGACGATCGTCCCGCCGTGGAGGAGGCGCCGCTCCCAGTAGTCGCGCATCGAGTCGCGGGCGGCCTCGTAGCCCTCCTCGTCGAGCAAAAGCGGCTGGCTCGACATCGGGTCGTTGAGCCACGCGGCGTACACGGTGCGCGTGGAGCCGGGCGGGACCGCGTACTTCACGGACGCGCCGTTGTAGCTCCCGCCCGGGCTGAAGAAGAGATAGGTATGGCCCTTGCGGCTCAGCCTTCCCGCGCTCGAGGACAGCCGCGTGGTCGACGGCGTGAGCCGGATCCGCGTGAGCCGAGCGTGCGAGTGCGTCGCGTCCGCGCTCAGCCGCACGAAGCTCACGAGCGAGTGCGTCGCGTCCGCGCTCAGCCGCACGAAGCTCACGAGCGAGTGCGTTTGCGGAACGTCCGCCGCGAACGACTCCTGCCGGTAGCGAACGCCGTTCGCATCCACGTACCGCGTCTCCAGAACGGGTAGGTACCCGTCGAGGAGTGCGGGACCGGAGAGCCGTGCCAGGCACGAGCCGTAGTGCTCGCCGCCGCGGCTCCCGACCGCGATCGTCAGCCGTCTTCCGTGTGCGCGCTCGGAGACGATCTGACTTCCGTCCGCGACGTGCAAGGCCACCGAGACGGCGCCCCAGGCCCCTTCCGGCTCGGCAAAGGGGGCGTAGTGGACACCGGAATCCGTCAGCGGCTTCCCGTTCGCCGCGCGAGCGAGGAGCAGCGGAGTCAGGTAGCGGCGCGCCGCCTCGTACGAGGGTCCGCTTCGCGAGCCAAGGAGCCTGTCGCCCCACACGTCCCGGCGTGCACGCAGGGCGAGCGTTACCCGGTGCACGTAGCCGCCGCTCAGCGTGGGCTGGCGGCATCCTCCCGACGCGTGCGTCTGTCGGGCTGCTCGGTAGGTCATCGCGCCGGCGGAACCCACCACGACGGCGAGAGCGGCCGCCGCTACGGCAAAGCCAAGGAGCTTGATTCGACGACCCTCCCTCGTCGTTCGAGCAGTCCGACATCCTGCACCGACGCGCGTCCCCACGCAACGACGTAACGCGCGTCACGAGCGGTCGGGTCAGGTCATGTCGGACAGCCCGGCTCCGAGCCCGAGCAAGAGTCCCTCTGCCGCGACCGCGGGGCTCGAGGTCACGAAGAGGAGGACGCCGTTCTCCGGCACTGCGATCTCCTCGACGACGTCCCCGTAGAGGTTCCGTACCACCCCGACGACCTGCGACGCGACGACCTCGTCCCCGGCTCGCGCAGTCGGCTCCCACCAGCCTTCGTGCTCGCAGCGAAGCCAGACGAAGCGGTCGACGCTGCGCATGCCGGATGGTGGTGGAGCTGGCTCGCCCTCGAGCATCCCCAAGTGTCGGAGCGCATTCTCGAGCCCGGCCAAGTGCAGCTGCACGGCGCCCTCCTCGAGGAGCCCGCAGCCTCCCGCCTCGGCGATGACCGCAGGAACTCCCGCGGCGGCGGCAGCGCTCGAGGTGGTCCCGGAGACCGCGCCGCCCGAAGTCGGGCTGCGGACGACGTACGGAAGCCCGAACGAGATCGCGAGCGTGCGGGCGCCCTCCTCGACCGGCGACTCGTCGTAGAGGGCGAACGGCTCGAGCGCCTCGACGACGTCGCCGCCGTGCAGGTCGATCAGGACGTCGCTCGGCGCGATCAGCTCGTCGAAGACCGCCCGGGCCAGGGCGTCGCTGAAGGTCCCCTCGTATGAGCCCGGAAAGCAGCGGTTGAGGTTCTTCCCATCCTGCGGGGAGACGAAAGGCGTGCGGGCCCGGAACGACGGCAGGTTGACGACGGGAACGGCCGTGACCGTTCCGCGGA
>VAWZ01000141.1 GCA_005888365.1 Actinomycetota bacterium | reverse complement strand
GGCGAAAGGCGTTGATCGCACCCACCAAGGGGCACTCACGGCGGGTGATTCTGCGAGCGAAGTTGCGAGCGTTTCGCGAGCCACACGCGGCGACAGCCGGCGAACGCGGGAGCGGGGCTCCGGCGCGATTCCGCAGAACGGCCCGGTTTCGGGCACAGGCGGCAACAGGTGGCGACAGGAGAGCCAGATCACCCAAATTGGGGTACGGGCTGACGGCGACGCCACCGATTCCTGTCCGGCATCCGCCCCACTACCTCAACTGCGGAAGGAGAGCGAAATGCTCAAGCGGATCCGGCACCGTCTCGACGGGAACACCGAGCAGGGCTTCACCCTGATCGAGCTCCTCGTCGTGATCATCATCATCGGCATCCTGCTCGCAATTGCAGTTCCGTCGTATCTCGGCTTCCGGGATCGCGCGAACAACAGCGCCGCGAAGGCGAACCTGCGGGAAGCAGTCCCGTCCGCCGAGGCGTTCTTCTCTGACAACGGCACGTACGCGGGCATGAACGCGGCCGCGCTCGTCGCCATCGACTCCGGCGTCTCCCCGACGCTGACCGTCGCATCGGCGAACGGAACGTCCTACTGCCTCACGGACACCGTGAACGGCAAGACGTGGAGCGTCCAGGGCCCGGGCCCGTCGAGCTCGAGCTACAAGGCGAACGCGACCTGTGCGTAGGAACTAGGCCGTCGAGCCTAAGGGGTGAAGGGGCGCGGGAGACCGCGCCCCTTCCGTTTCAAGCGGGCTCCACCGGCTGCCGATACACCCCACGTGAGCGTGACGATCAGCCCTCCGATCCGTGTCTTCGCAATCGTCGGCGTCATCGCCGCGGCAGGCGTCGGCCTCGCCCTCTTCATGCTCGGGCGCTCGACGGACACGACCGGCGCCGTCACGCCTCCGACGACTCAAACTGCCGCGACGCGTCACGGGACGCCGGCGCGGATCCAGCCGCTGCAGCGCGCGAAACCACGGACGGCGCACTTCACGACCCCGGCGAGCGGGTTTCCGCGCGCGGTCGACCGCGCCTTCCGCTCGCACCGCGTCGTCGTCATGGCCGTCTACATGCCGGGCTCGAGCGTCGACGCACTCGTTCGTAGGGAGGCTCGGGCCGGTGCGATCGCCTAGGGCGCAGGCTACGTCCCGGTGAGCGCGCTCAATGATCGGACCGCGGGCGCGCTCGTCGCGAAGACCGGAGTGCTCCCCGATCCCGCCGTCGTCGTCGTCAGGCGTCCGGGAGTGGTCACGGCCACGCTCGGCGTCAGCGATCGCGAGACGGTGGAACAGGCCGTCGCCGAGGCCAAGGGATGAGAGAGCTCTACGTCCGGCACGCACGGCTCGACGGGCGCTCGGTCGCCGTACTCCGCGCAGTGGACGAAGGCACCCGCGTCGTCGTCGAAGCGCAGGTCTGGCCGAAGGGCGCGGAGACGTCTGTACAGCCCGGCCCCTATACGTTTCCGACCGCGGGCGAGGCGACGCGCTTCGTGACGCACGCCGTCGAGGCCTTCATCGCCCTCGGCTGCGACGTTCGGGCCTCGTAAGCCGCCGGGCGGTGTACGCGCGGTGTCAGACACCGCGCCTCGGTTGCAGTTGAGCCGAAAGTTTTCCTCAGCAGAACGCTGCGCCATGCCCAACTGTGGACAGTTCGGCATGGAGTTGGCGCGATTCGAGGCTGGTGTCTGATACCAGTCGCTACGCGAGCACCCGTGCCAGCTCTTCGACCGATGTGAGGCCGGCGGCGACCTTCTCCAGGCCGTCATCCCACATCGTCCGCATCCCCTGCTCGATCGCGAGCTTCGCGATCTCGTCCCGGCTTCCCTGCCGGACGACTAGGGCGGCGACCTCCTCCGACACGCGCAGGAGTTGGAAGAGCCCGATCCGGCCCCGGAACCCAGTGTGGTTGCAACGGGGGCAGCCCTTCTTGCGGTAGAAGACCGCGCCGTCCGACGCAGCCGCAACCTCGGACGAGACGCGCGACTCGAGCAGCTCCTCCTTCGTCGGCTGGTAGGCCTCGCAGCAGTGCGTGCAGAGCTTGCGCGCAAGCCGCTGCGCGAGGACGGCCGTGACCGCGGCGCCCGTCAGGAACGGATCGACCCCCATCTCGCCGAGCCGCGTGATCGTCGATGGCGCGTCGTTCGTGTGCAGCGTCGAGAGGACGAAGTGGCCGGTGAGCGCAGCTTCGACCGAGATCTTCGCCGTCTCGACGTCGCGGATCTCGCCGACCATGACGACGTCGGGGTCCGAGCGGAGAATCGAGCGAAGAGCGGAAGCGAAGGTGAGGCCGGCGCGCGTGTTGATCTGCACCTGGTTGACGCCCGTCAGCCGGTACTCGACGGGATCCTCGACCGTGATGACGTTGATCTCCGGCCGGTTGATGCTCGCGAGGCAGCCGTACAGGGTCGTCGACTTGCCGGAGCCGGTCGGGCCGGTGACGAGGAGCGCACCGGTCGGCATGCGGACGATCTCCTCGAGCACCGCGCGCATCGCCTCCGACAGGCCGAGCTCGGTAAGCGTCGGCGGCCGGCGCGACTTGTCGAGGAGGCGCATGACGACCTTCTCGCCTTCGACCGTGGGCAGCGTGGCGACCCGGATGTCGAGTAGCCGCCCGACCGCGGCGCTCGAGAGCGTGATGCGTCCGTCCTGTGGCTTCCGGCGCTCGGCGATGTCGAGCTTTGCGAGCACCTTGAGCCGCGTCGTCACTCCGGCGGCCATGCGCTTCGGGATCCGCTGCACCTCGCGCAGGACGCCGTCCACCCGGAAGCGCACGAGCAGCACGTCCTCTTGCGGCTCGAAATGGACGTCGGAGGCGGTCTCCTCCGCGGCCTGGAAGATGATCGCGTTCACGAGCCGGACGAGCGGACCGTCCGAGATTCCGTCGTCGACCTCGAGGTCGTCGCCGGCATCGCCCTCCTCTGCCGCCTCTTCGGCCAGCGCGATACCCACGGCCTCGGCCGCCCGGAGGAGACGCCGGAGCTCGGCGAGGATGTCCTCGCGCGACGAGACTCCGAGCTCGAGGGTGTGCCGGGTGGACAGGCGGAGCTCGTCGATCGCGTGCAGGTTGCCCGGGTCGGCGACAGCCACCCGCAATACGTCGTCCTGGAACGCATAGGGGACGGCGATCGCGCGCTCGAGGGTCTGCACCGGGATCAGCTGAGCGGCGTCCGCGGCCACGCCGACGATCGCAAGATCGACGAGCGGGAGATGGTGACGCGCGGCAAGCATGCGTGCGACCCCTTCGGGCGTCGCCGCGCCCTCGTCGATCAGGGCCTGCGCGACAGGAACTCCTTGCGCGGCGCGACCGCGGACGAGCGCGAGCACGTCGACGGCGACGAGATCTGAGCGGCCGAGAAGGTCGAGCACGAGCTCGGCGGTCTCGTTCACTCCGAACGAGGTGCCCAGAGGCTGCGCGCTCACATCCGCCTCGCGCCCGGGAGGAGTGGGCTCACGAAGGCTTGATGGCTGCTGAGTTTCCATCGACGACGTCCCTCGAACGGGTTATCGGCAACGCGTTGCGCCGCCGCAGGCCCTGGCCGAAGAAGAGTGCGACGACGGCCCCGAGCGAGAGGAAGGGAACGAGCGGGATCGCCATCTTCCGGGCGCCGCTCCCATGCCGCGCGAAGAGGACGACGCTCGGAACGAGTGCGGCCACGAAGCCGAGTAGCAGGGCGACGACGACCGCGCCGCCGAGCATTGCCCCGAGGAGCAGCGCGAGCTTCACGTCTCCCATCCCGAGGCCTTTGGGATAAGCGAGCACAGCGAGGAAGAGGAAGCCCGACGCTCCCAACGCCCCGGCGAGCCAGGCGACGCTCGGGTCGATCGCCGTGTGCGCTACGAGAGTCACCACGGCAGCCGGGACGACGATCCGGTTGGGGACGATCCGATGGCGGAGGTCGATGACGGAGAGGGCGACGAGAACCGCGCAGAACGCGGCTGCGAGCGCGGCGTAGGCGGTGACGCCGAAGACCGCGACACACGAGACGATGAGGGCTGCTGTGACCGCCTCGACGAGCGGATACAGCGGAGAGATGGAGACGCCGCAGTGCCGACAGCGCCCGCGCAGTAGAAAGTAGGAGAGGATCGGGACGTTGTCCTTCCAGCCGATCTCGTGCCCGCAGCTGGCGCACGAGGACGGCGGCCGCAGGAGCGAGCGTCGGGCCGGAACGCGGGCGACGACGACGTTGAGGAAGCTCCCCACGGCGAGCGCGGGAGCGAGCACGAAGACGGCGGCCGCGGCGTTCACTCTCGTCTCAGCCCGAGTAGCTGCCCTGCGTGCGACTGACGGTCGTCTGTGTGGTGGTGCTCGCCGGGATGCCGTTCATCCACTGGATGGGTTTCGGTGGGGCGTGGAGCAAGGCCGAGTTCGCGATCGCCGCGCTGCGCGTGAGCACCGGCCCCCAGATCGTCGTGTTGTTGTCCATCGAGAAGTCGGTGACCGTGTAGATCGCGCCCTGGAAGTTGACATGGTTCCCGATCTCACCGGACACGGGATCTGTGGTCGTCGTGGAGATCAGCGAGCCCGCGATCAGCACGAGGAGGTTCACTGTCGGGTCCCAGGTCGAGTCGCAGGCGGCGACACCGCACATGTCGGCGCGATTGCGGATGACGATCTGGCCGGAGGCGTAGATCACGCCCTTGCCCTGGTACGTGATCAGGTTCAGGTTCGACCAGGTGAGGTTGCCGTCGAAGTAGACGACGCCCTTGATAGTCAGGGAGCCGGGGGACCCAGGTGTCCACCCGATCTCGGCCACCGTCTGCCCGTTGACGATCCGCTTGCAGTCGTAGGCCGTGCTCGGCGTGATGTCGACGTCTCCGCGGCTG